>NZ_JANZNT010000001.1:933000-1244000 GCF_025153455.1 Sphingomonas sp. BGYR3
GTGCGGCGATCATCGACGCGCGGCACGCCTCTCGGCTTGTTCGGCAGGAGCGGCTCGATCACGCGCCACTCGAAGTCGGTCAGGTCATATCGGCTCATGCCCGGCCTGAATCAGAACACGACAGGTAAGGAAAGCCGCCATTCGCCAGCTTCAGTGCTTACGCTGGCCTATCAGTCGCATCGCGTTCCTTTGCCGGCACCAACTCTGTCACGAATCCTTCCTGCCACCCGGTCACTCCGAGCGTGACGGGATAGATGTTGAACCCCTCTGGAAAGTCTCGAAATCCTGGCTGATCCCGCAAACGGCCGATCGCCTCGGTCGCGTCTGCTTCGGTCGCATAGATACCGATATGCAGCTCTGTATCCTCACGATCCGGATACTCGCGCTCGAACCAAAGATCATAAACGACCGTCATAGCGCCCATCTAACCCACCGCCGGCGCTAGCGACAATGACGTTGCAGCGGACCAGCGCACCTCTCGCGGCCTCGCTTTATGGGTTCACGACCTAGATTGCCCCCACCACGTTAGCCAGCCCCATCGTCTGTATCAATCGGGCAACCGTGCAGCGAGCGACATAAAGACCTTCGCGCTGCAACTGCCGCCTGATCTTGCGAACGCCATGGACACGGAAGTTGGCATCGAACGACCCTAACACTCATGCAAGAAGCCACCCGACACCCACCGCTCGATGGTCGAAGATGATCTCGTCAACAACAACGACGAGGTTACGAAATGCACTTGTTTGAAATTACCACTGCCGACGGCTCCACGATCCCGGTGTTTGCCGCGGCATTCGACGAAGCGGCGACCTTGTTCACCGGCTGGCACGTCTCCATGCAGGGAACACAAGTCCCCGACTTCGAGGTCCGGCAGCGCAACCCACGATGGCCTGGACTGAACAATCAGCACCTTGCCGAAGCACTTGCCCGAAATCAGTCTGGGGTTGGGAGCTATGATCCCGCAATCGGCTGGACGATCGCATCTGCATCTAGCGGGAGCCGGTAACATGCACGTCCTCAATTTCTTCCGGGATAATGACGATTACCAAGCGGCAATCTTTGCCTCCAACGAATGGCGCGCAGCCCAGATATGGGAAGCAATCGGCGAACGCTTCTGGCTGATGCCGGAGGGATGGCTGGGCTCCGAGCTCGACACATGGCTGGTGCTTGGCCGCGTTCGCCATGAACGTGAAGCTTGCGCACGATGCGCTGAAGGGATCGGTATTTACAATCCACGGCAGGGATGGACCATTTTGCCGCTTGATTACGATGGTCTTGGCATAGCGCCTCCAGACCCAAGGCGTTAGCAGTGGCGAGCACGCAGGCGGCAAACTGCTCTGGGCAGTGAATTTCCAAACCTGAAATTTTTTGCCCTACACCGGCGGGTAAAAAAACCGCGCAATCCTGCGGTGCAATGGGAGAGCCTCTGGTTGGATCATCCAACCAGAGGCTCTCTACCTGCTGGAAGTGAGCTGGTTGTAAAATAGTTGGTATTTTGTTGGCGTATTTCGCTGATTTGCGAACCTCTCAAACAACCATCACAGCCGCGGGTCAACTGGCTCGGCCTCCATCGCAAGCACACCAAACACAGCCTGATGCACGCGGGTCAGCGGCGCGTGCTCGACGAAGCGGTGCAGCGCTTCCAGCCCAAGTGCAAACTCTCGGAGGGCCATGGAGCGCTTGTGCCCCAGGCCGCGCTTCTTGAGCCGCTCGAGGTTCGCAGGGCAATCGTAATGCGGCCCGTAGATGATCCGAAGATATTCCCGGCCACGGCACTTGATCGCAGGCTGGAGCAGCCCTTTCCCGCCACGCGCCACGAAGTCGAGCGGCTTGACCACCATGCCCTCGCCGCCCGCAGCGGTCATCGCTTCCCACCATGCAATCGCGTCGGCGACCTGTGCCGGGTCGTCAAGATCGATCCGCCGATACTGTGTCGCCAGCAGCAGCGCAGGGTCGGTCTCGGCCAGCCGATGCGCCGCAGCCATGTGCCAGAGGTGATCCTTGTCGTCATTAACCGCGCCCTCGCTGGCGAGCAGGTGGCCCGGTGCGATGCGCAAATCCTCGATCCCGGCGAAGGGCGCGACATAGCGGTTATAGGCCGAACGGTAGCGGGCAGCGTCGTCAAGGCTCGCCTTGGTCGAGGCGGCAAGTTCGTAGATCGGCACGCCGCGTGCCTGGGCAGCGGCGAGGACGCCCGACAAGGCACTCAGGCCCGCCACGGCGGCGGAACCGACCGCAGCATATTGCCCGCGCACCAGCGAGCCCGCCTTCATGCTCCATGGCAGGATCTCGCAGTCCCAGAGCACCCAGTCGCTGGCAAGCTCGGACCACAGGCCCGAAGCTTCCATCGACTGATCGATCCGGTGCAGTGCAGCCGCTTCGAGTTCGTCATCGTTAAAGAAGCGCCTGCCGGTGCGCGTGACGATTACACCGCGCGCGCCGTCATGAACACCGAAGCGCTTCGCTGCGACCTCCTGCGTCCGCGTGAGCAGCACAAGGCCGCGCGAACCCATGTGCTTCAGCACAGTGGAATGATAAGAAGTCCTAGGGAAGCGATCGCACTCTCACCCGGATGGTGCCGATCAGGCGGTGTTTCCGGGCAAGTGCCATCCACTTTAATGGCTCCTACAGTTCAATCCAGGCCAGCTGTGAATCGCGCCTGGAGATCCGCACCGACCCGGCGAAATCCCATTAGTCGCGCAGCAGCTCGAACCAGATCCTCACTGGACCCACCCGGATTGTCGTCCCGCGCCAGGCGAAGCGCGGCTCTTATCTCAAGCATAGGCAACACATCCGCCTTACAGGTCGCAGGATCCTCCGCCGATCTGTCGCGGACAGGCGGTTCTGCAGCCTGTTCGCTGGTGAACCAGAACTCCTCGTCGGTCCGCAGTTCCGGCAATTGACGTTTCGCCGCCATCAGTGCGTCGCGCGTTGCAGCCAGCACGCGCTTCCCAGCTTTTCTTTTTCCGAACGCAGCGGCGATGCGCCTCGCAACTTCATCAATATGAACAGGCCCTTCGACCCCGACAATTTCGATCACGAGCGGGATCAAAACCGTCATCGGTGCCTCATGCGGTTCCAGCGTGCTTGCCGCCCATGGACGGGCGCGAACATAGGCGGGCATCTCGCGAACGATCGCTTCGGGCAGCTCAAAGACGGGTTCATTGCCGTCAGCCACCACAGGCTGCGCTTTCTCTAGGTTGGCGCCATGGATTTCAGCAGGCGCGCCACTCGCCGATCGGGCAGCCTCAAGCGCCTCCCCCAACCGCTCAATCTGCGCGCGTCGATTGTAGAACCAATCGGTGCTCCATATGCGATGGAAGCGCCAGCCGAGATGCTCCAGCACGTCTTGGCGCAACCGATCGCGCTCACGCGCCCACAATGCCGAATGATAGGTCGCGCCATCGCACTCTATTGCGAGCAGGTAGTTACCCGGCTTTTCGGGGTGACGCACGCCAATATCAATCTTAAAGCCCGCCGAACCGACCTGAGGATCGGCGAGGTAGCCTAAACTACGCACTACTTCAGCAACATCTTCTTCAAAAGGTGAATCAGGCACTTCACCAGTAATCGTTGGCTGGTCGATCGCCCCTGACTTGGCATAGTCCAGGAAGCGCTTCAAAATGCGCGGCCCGTCACGCGCTGCGCGGCTCACGTCAAGATCGCCAGGATCGAACGAGGCAAATACCTCGCAGCGAAGGCGCGCGCGGGTGAAGAGCACGTTCAAACGTCGCTCGCCGCCATCCCCGTTCACAGGGCCGAAGCTCGCGCCGATCATACGTCCGCCGGGTTCAGTAGGGCCGTAGCCAACGCTTACCAATATGACGTCCCGCTCGTCCCCTTGGACGTTCTCGATATTCTTGACGAACAGATCCTCGGCACGGCCTTCGCGGAGGAAGGCATCAAGAGCACTGTCGCTACGCCGTGCCAGTTCGAGCAGCTCGTTGATCGTGTTTTTCTGCGCATGGCTGAAGGTTACAATACCAAGCGACAGGTTGGGCGTGCTCCGCGCATGCTCTGCAACTCGTCTTATGATCGCTTCGCCCTCTCGACGATTGTCGCGCCGCCCACCCTTGTCGTAGGCCCCGTCGACCTTCGTAAAAATCAGCCCATAGGCAGGATCTTTTTCCAGCGGTGAGGGCGGCAAAACCAGTTCTGATTTATAAAACTCCGCGTTCGAGACGCGCATCAGCGATGGATCACGCGATCGATAATGCCATTGAAGCATTCTTGCTGGCAGCCCGCGCGCTTCGCATAGCGTAAGGATGCTTTCAGACTCGCCAAGCGACGCCGCGCCGCCCAGCAATTCCTCAGCTATACCATCTTCGTCACCGTCCAGATCGCCATCGGAATCGCCGCCGTCCGCCAGCAATCGATCAAAGAATGATGACGGAGGAAGTTGCTTTTCGTCACCCACCACTACGATCTGCCGCGCCCGCGCAATCGCGCCAAGCGCATCTTCCGGGCGCACCTGACTGGCTTCGTCAATCACCAGAAGATCAAATTCGACCTTACCTGGTGTCAAATACTGGGCAACCGAGATGGGACTCATCAGCAGCACTGGCTTGATCCGCTGGATTGCCCGCGAAGCCGACAGGAAAAGTCTGCGGAGCGCCATATGCGACCGCCGCTTACCAATCTCGCCACGCACGATCTTCATCTCACCTTGCGCGCCCTGCGGGAGCTGGGAGAGATGTCCTGCCAGGATCGTCGTGACATTTTCCTTGAGGCGCATGCGCTCGAGCTTAGAGAATTCATCGACCAGTGTATGGCGGTCGAGTCGGGCAATCTCTTGCAAGGCTGGATTTGAGCTGAGCGCCGCCTCCCAAAGTTTCTCGGCCCGAGCAAACTTCAACTCAATGGTCGCGCCGCTGGCATCGAGCTCGCCATCAGCGATGCGCGTTGCCAATGCTGACAGCCCGAGGGCGCCTAATTGTTCGCGAGCTTTGGATAGCGCAGCCCATTCGCCATAGCGATCAATTGTGCCCGCCATTGTGGCAAATATATCGGCCACAACGGCAAGGTCTCCGTCCTCAGGACCGGGGCCAAAACGTCGCGGATCCATGTCCAGCTTGACGGTCATGACGGCAATCGCATCGCGTGCAGCTCTCGCCGCCGCCGTAATATCGCTCAGGGACGTAACGCTTGCAGGATCGCAACCCATCGCAACCAGGCGATCGGGCGATACGGGGAGTGGAGTCGTCAGAGCGTTGCTTGCCCACCTCGCCACCTTCGACGCTCGAGCGAAATCGGTGCGTTCACCGCGCCAGAAATCGCCCAGACACTCAGTCATGAAGGCTTCGTCGTCGCGCCAGGTGCGGCGCATCGCCTGAACATCGCCCAGTTGATCGATCAAGGCCAGCCGCTCGACAGGTGCCTTCGGCAGCGCATCGCGCAACAATCCGGCCAGCGCTCGCGACGCAGCGCGATACGCGCCACCCCAGCGGGCAAAGAACGAACTCGTCGCCGCCACGACAGGCGCGCGCAGCGGAACTACATCCTGCCCGAACGCGGCATCGACAAACCAGTTCGTTGCTTCGGCTTGTGCCGCCTGCCAACGCGCGGCGACTTCCATCGCTCCAAGCAGTCGAGCGAGATCGTTCGAGGCAATGATACGCAGCGCGAGCGCAGCGTCACCGCTGTCCAGTCCGATCAAACGATGAAGCAGATCGATGATCGGTTGCGCAATCGCCTGCGACCGTGGCCCTGTGAGCCCCGCAGCGCGCATGGGCAGATCGAGCGCGTCCCGTAACATTGTCGCTGCTTGGCACGTGCTCTCGAGTTCCGGCTTCAGCCTCGACAACGCGACTGGCTGGAAATCGAGCCTGCCCACACCGGCAAATGGATGTTGTTCGACCGGCCCCGCTTTTTCGACCAGCGCAGCATAATGACTGATCTTGTCGCAAGCGGCAGCCTCGTCGGCGCGGCTCACGGCCGTGGTCGCAGATGCGTCCAGTGTCGGCATGGGCGCTCCAATACCTATATAGCGCGCCTGTCGTCCAAGGACGCTATAGGGCGTTTCTCCGCTGTCACCGATCGGCATGTGCAGCGCGTCCGCCAACGCATTCAAGCGGTCACGCACACCTCGTAACTCGCCTGGAGGCGGTGGAACCGCGGGGACGGCCTGACCTGCGGCAAGTGTCCGCGCCAGTTCGCCCAGCACGGCCTTCTTGTTGGCAGTCTTGGAGTGCAGCTCAAGGATCAGATCACGAAGCCCCACCTTCACCAGTCGGTCATGCACCACCGACAGTGCTGCCATCTTTTCCGCGACAAACAGGACGGTTTTGCCCTCCCTCACTGCGGCCGCGATGATGTTGGTAATCGTCTGGCTTTTTCCAGTTCCCGGTGGGCCCTGCACGACCAAATTGCGCCCGACCCGCACTTCCTCGATGACTTTGGCCTGGCTGGCATCGGCATCGACGACGTGAAACAGATTTTCGGGCGGCAGCAGATCATCAAGACGATCATTGCCGCCGAACAGCGGCGCCTCATGCGCAAATCCTTCGAAGAGCAGGCCGCGCGTCAGTTCATGCGCTTGGAGTGCGTCTTCGGGCCAAGCTTCAAGTGCCAGGTCGCGATACATCAAAAGCTTGGAAAACGAGAAAAAGCCGAGCTGCATGGCATCTCGGTCAATGCTCCACTTGGGCCGTTCCGCGATGATCGCTTCGACAGCGTCATGATAAACGCTTGGCCGCCAGCCATCCACATCGTCATCAATTTCCGGCAGAACAATCCCGAAATCCTCCTGCCATCGCTGCTGCAGCGGCAGATTGGTCATCAGATCATCGTCGCGAAGTTTCAGATCATAGGTTGAAGTGCGCTGGTTACGGACGAGCTGGACTGGCAGCAGCACGAGTGGCGCTTCACGCGGCACGTCGGAATTCTTGTCCTCGAACCATTTCACGAAGCCGAGCGCGAGATAGAGGATGTTGACGCCCTGCTCTTCCTCCGCAGTCTGGGCTTCCCGCGCGATCTTCAGCAGCCGCTTCGCGAGTGCATCCGGCCCGAGCCGTGTTTCGAGCTGGTTGTCGCTGAAACGGTCCTCGCCAACGGTCTCTTCAACATGCTCTTCGGCTAACGTGATCTCCCCGGCCTCGGCCTTTTCATGCCCCAGGCCGAGAAATCGCATCGCGCGGCCAGAAGACAGGATAGCGTGGACGTCGTCTGACCGTTCGTTGACGATGTTGATGACGTTGCCGCGAGCATTGGCGCGATTGACATGGACCAGCCGGTTGCGCGTCCCAGTCTCGACCAACCGCTTGCGCGTCTCGTCAAACAGCTTCTGAATGGAGCGGGACTGCTGCCCTGGCGTTGCGCGATGCTGATTTGTCATACGTCAGTCGCTTCAAATAAGAAATTCAGGCCCCTGCTAATCGTCATCTTGCTTAACCCACCCCCAATACCGACTGAACTATGCCAAACCCCGACAATTCACTTCAAATCGTCCAGAAACTCAGACCCAGGCGCCACGCCTGCCAGCATTAGCCGGTCGCGTGCGCGGGTTGCGGCAACGTAGAGCAGGTGCCGTTCGGTATCCTGCACCGCCTCGAGGTCAGCGATGTCCCCCACACCCGCCAACCGATCGGCGTCGGGCAACACATCCTCATCCAGCGCCATCACTGCAACACCGCGAAACTCGAGGCCCTTGGCGTCGTGCATGGTTAGCACCGGCAAATCGGCGCAAGCTGCCTTTGCCGCAGCGCGACCGCGCTCGAGTTGCGCCGTCCCCCTCACCAGCACGGCCAGCTCTTTCGATGCGAAACCTTCCGCCAGTGCCGCGCTGAGCCATGCCGAGACGGTATCGCACTCGGAGGTCTCGTCCTTCACGAGTGCGAGGACCGGTTCAGGCCCGTCAAACACGGATACAGTGCCGGTGCGCGCTTCAATCAAGCCGTCCTGATCAGTGATCTCGCGCCCCAGCAGCCGATCAGCGATCGACCTGATCTGGTGGGAAGTGCGGTAACAGACCTTGAGCACAGTGGCGCGGCCGCGCACATCGATGCCAAGCTTCGCCCAAGAAAATGGTAGCCGAAAGATGCGCTGCCCCAGATCGCCGGTAAAGAACAGCGCATTGGGCCCACCCGCGCGCCCGAACGCCGCCAGAAACCGCGCCTGCGCGACCGACAGGTCCTGTGCCTCATCGACCACGACATGGGTAAAGCCGATACCTTTCCCCGCCGCGACCCACTGTCCCAGCCGCGCATAGACGTCTGCCCAAGTCGTCAACCCGCGCGCCGCCAGCCGATCGCGCACAAAGGCAAAGACCTGCCACGCACTCTCGCGCTGCTTCGGCCCCAACCGCGTTTTGCGCCCCAGTCGTGGCACAGCGGTGTAGCTCTCCACGTCAGTGATGCCCCAGGCGTCGATCACCTCGTCCCATTCCTCAAACAGGAATGCCGCGTCGTGCCCGGCGCCGCGCCCTTCCTTCATCGCCGCCTCGATTGCTGTCCGCACCTGCGACGCTGTGGCGAGGCTGGGTTGGCCGAAGGCGGCGGCATAAAGATCATAAGCCGCCTGATCGAGCGCACGGACGGTCAGGCGCTCGCGCCGCTCCGGCAGTGCTTCGGTCATCAGCGTCGCCTTGTCGGCCAGCGCCGTCGCCAGCGGTTTGGAGAAGGTGGTAAGCAACACACGCGCCCCCTCCGCCCCCGCCAGATGCACCGCGCGATGCAGTGCAACGATCGTCTTGCCCGTCCCGGCGGATCCCGACACGCGCACCGGTCCCTGCCAGTCGCGCGTCACCGGCCCACGCTGCGCCGGATGGAGGAACACCGCCCATTGTGCGAAGGGCGCGTCGAGCGCGGCCTTGAGCTCCTCGACCCCCGCCACCGCGCGGAACCGCCGCTGGGCATCGGGGTGTGCGAACGGATCGGCGCCGGCCACCGCAGTGGCGGCGACATGATCCTCGATCCGCCCGCCAGTCGCGACATCAAGCAGAGCCTCCGCGGCTTCGTCGGGCAACAGCTCGAACAGTTCCTCGACACTCGTCTGGTCGGCAGCGCGCACGGCGTCGAGCCAGTCACGCGGCACCCCGACATCGAGCAACTGGTCGTCGGACAAGCTGGCAAAGGGGCGGGCCGAAAGCGTCGCGTGGTCCTCATGGGCGTGCGCAACCGCATCTGCCCCGGACACCGCACCGATGGTCTGCACCGCCGGGAGAATTGCTGCGTCTTGCTCACGCTCGGCGACTACCACGAACTGCATCGCCCCGGTCCGCTCATGCGGCACAAGCCGCCGCCGCTCCGCCCACCGATAGGCAGCGTCGTGGTGATCGACATAAGCGAGGAGCGTGTGCTCGCCATCCTTGTGCAGCACGAGGCGCAGGTCCTGAGTGACCCGCGCGGTCCAGAAGCCCGGTGCGGCCTCCACCCGGTGCAGTCGCAAGCCATTACCCGCCTCGTCCTGCGCCAGATCGAAGGCGGTGATCTTCACCTGCTTCTGTTCAGCGGCGGTGAGGCGAGTGAGCGCCTTAGTAAAGGTCGAGGCGTAGAGGAGAGTCACGGCTGCACAGTTTGCACAACGGAACCGTTCCTAACATCCGTTTGATAAGCAACCTGCCTAATTGCCTCAGCCGCTCGCAATTGATCAAGCAAATCACTTACTGCCTGGCGGGCTGCCAACAGTCTTTTTTCAACGCTTCTGACTTCGGCGGTTGCCATTGCCTGCCATTGATCACGCGTCATCCCGGCACGTTGGGCCTCAGCAGCACTTTTCGGAACAGTTATAGCAGCGGGATTTTTCTGCTTTTTCGATCTTTTTGCGACACCGGTCATATTTACGGGCGCGGATTGCTGAACCGTTTTTCGCAACCGCTTCTCCTCAGCATCTGCGGTAATACGCGCATCCGACATTTTTACAGGCTTGCGCTTGGCCCCCTTCGCCTTTGCGGGAGATTTCGACGCCTTACCGGCGGCGTGAGCGGACGCCTCCTTGGTTGGGCCCGCCTTGGGTTTCGGCCCGGAGAACCAGCCGGCACTCCATGGACCAACGATTGTCGATCCGCCGCGATAGCCTCCCTTGCCCATCAAACCCCCACTACCTTCATCACCTCATCCCCCAGGTGATTGATCACCTTCACCGCCACCTTGCCGCCCGCGGGGCGCGGGAACGGGCGTGAGCGGGTGCGTTTCAGCGACTCCCATGCCTCGGCATCGATTTCCGCCTTCAGCGTCGTTTTCAGCGCCTTGTAGGGGTCGTTGGCGCCGGGGAAGTATGCGTGGCGGACGAAGAAGCTTTCGTAGTTATAGTCCGTATCGACAAACCACACGGCGATGTCGTCGGCATCCGAGCTTTCGATCTGCCCGCCCTTATACATGTCGACCCCGGCGACCTCGATCGAGATCATCTTCGTGCCATCGGGGCCATCCCCCTCGTCATGCACCGCGATGTCGGGTTCGCCGAAGACGGTGAACAGGTTGCCGGCGCCGGTATTGGCCAGGTCCGGCATGTGCAGGTCGGGGTTGATCCGCGCCTGAAGCACGGTGAGCGCGCCCATGTTGGTGAACTCGCTGGCATGCGCGTCAAAGTTGAACGCGGCGGCGATCAGCAGGTCAAAGCCCGCCTCCATCGCCTCGCGCGCGGCGGCAGTCAGGTCGGCGCGGGCGACGGTGCCATATTCCGGCCCGACCAGAATGGCTGCGCGCCGTTCCGGGCTGTCGGCCAGCGTGTCGCCCTCCCCCTCGCTCGCCTGCCGCACCACGCCGGCGGCACAGACGAACTTGCCCGGCCAGGGCGAGATGCTGGAGAAAACGAGCTTGTCGGCTTTGTGCGCCTGCTGCACGCCCGATCGCTTGAGGTTGTCGAGCACCATCTGCGCAAAGTCGGCGGTTTCATTGACCGGCCCCGGCTGACGGCGCCCCTCGGCGGCCTCCAGCTCGTCGAACAGGCTGTCGTCGGTATCGACCACGGGAACACGGTGCGGCGAAAGGCTTTCGACCGTGAACGGCCCGGCGACGCGCACGCGGCTCTTGTCCTCATAGGGCTGGTCATAGAGATATTCGGTATCCGCCTTGGCCGCGATCGATGCGTCGATCTCGCGCTGGCGGGCGATGCGCGCCTCCCACCACTGACCATGCGCAGTCCGCGCGGCTTCGGGCCAGTCGCCCTTCGCCTCCCGCGGAATCTCCCATTCCTCCCACGCAGTCCCCAGCGCGGCGTTCAGCGCCTCCCGCAGCGGCTCCAGCCTGGTCTGATAGTTTTCCCAGATCGTGTCGATCTCGGCATTGTTGGCGATGGATTTGAGCGTGATGTGCGGCACGCGCTTGTAGACAAAGCCCTGGCGCAGCCGGCCATAGGTGGGCGTGTCGGCGGGGACTTGCCGCGTCACCTCGCCCTCCTTCACCTGCCCTTCCCGTGAGTCCGCGAGCAGATACCAGGGATAGCGAGCCCCCATGATCCGCGCGCGGGCGAGCGCCAGCGCGACGCGGCTGGTGTCGATCGTGATCCAGCGGCGGCCCCATTGCTCGGCTGCATAGGCAGTGGTGCCCGAACCGCAGGTTGGATCAAGGACGAGATCACCAGGATCGGTCGCCATCAATATGCAGCGCTGAATAAGCTTAATCGACGTTTGAACGACGTATAGTTTATCCTCCAGTCGGCTAGATAGAATAACGTCCCGCCAGTAGTTATTCACTGGTTTAACAGGAAAGTCATCAAGGTATCGAACGAAACTTATTGTGGCACCGCCTTGATGTAAGCGATCAGCCTTGGCAACTCTCGTCATTCCCGCGAATGTCGTTCCCCACCATCGCTCCTTTGGGCTGAAATTTTTCCCGCGGAACGAGAACTCATATTTTGCGCCTGGACCCGGCTTCGTCAGATTATCAACCCGATAAGATCGGCCATTCACTTCGATTTGACCAGTCCGCTCCTCCTGAGACATTCGCCGACGCTCGCCGGAGGTAAGTTGAACGTTGAAATATTCTGATGAGGATTCTGTCTCATCAAGTTTATCCACATAGATTGGACGAAATTTCACAAGGTCGACATGTTTAGCATAATGAAGTATAAAATCATGGCCCGAGGCAAGGGCAGACGAGGCAGCTAGGCCCGAAGTCTTCGCTGCAGCGATTTGGCTAACAAAATTCTCATCCCCAAACACCTCATCCATCAGCGCCCGCACGCGGTGCACATTTTCATCGCCAATCTGCACGAACACGGAGCCTGACTCGGTCAGTAGGTCGCGCGCGACGGTCAGCCGGTCGCGGAGATAGGTGAGGTAGCTGTGGATGCCGTCGGCCCAGGTGTCGCGGAACGCCTTTACCTGTTCGGGCTCGCGGCTGAAATGATCGGCCTTGCCGTCCTTCACGTCGCGGCTGGTGGTGCTCCACTGGAAATTGCTATTGAATTTGATGCCATAGGGCGGGTCGATATAGATGCACTGCACCTGCCCCTTCAGTCCCTCGCGCTCGGCGAGGCTCGCCATGACCTTCAGCCCATCGCCCAGGATCATGCGGTTCGACCAATGCTGGTCATGGGCATAGAATTCGGTGCGCTGATCCGGTTCGATCCCGTTGAAATCGGCGAACAGATCGGGCGCGGCCTCCGGTTCCGCCTTGCGCGTGGTGGCGCGCTTCAGATCCTCGACCAGCGCCTTGGGGTGGATCTTCTCCTGAATATACAGCGGCGGCGCCTCGACGATCAGGTCGGACCAATCGGCCACATCCTTGCCCCGCCACACCAGTTGCGGGTCCAGATCGGGATTGCGCCGTTCGTATGCGGCACGGATCGGCGCCTTCACATCCGGCGGCACAAACGCCTCCAGCTCCGCCGTCGGCGCATTCCGCCGCGTCGCCTCATCATGGGTGAGCGTGTCGACGGTAAGGGGCTTCTTGGCCATTAGGCTGGGTCCTGTTGAATGACGCGGTAGCGAATATCGAGCGTATCGCAAAGTTGCGCGAGATTGTCCGGCAACGTGCGTTGCGTGACCAGAACAGCGCCGGGCGTTCGGCCATACAGCGCCTCATAGACTGCACGATATTTGACACACTGAAAAACGCCCCGCCGAAAATCCGCGTCATTGGAAATTCGGGATTTGACTTCGATCACATGGTCGATGGTGTCGGTTCCCACGGCCACGTCCACGACGTCAGCGGACGGAAGGACGAATTCGGTTTCCGCCCAAAGCACCCGGCCACAGTCCGGGATCACTTGCTGGGGATTGTCCAGCACCCACAACCTCAGCGCCGCATGGGCAGCACCTTCTCCGCCGCCGCCCGGCACGGTTGGCGGCTCGACGGCGCCATCGGTATCAACCTGCGGGGGTGGTTGATGTTCGATAGCGGCTTCGTCGATGGGATTCAGGATTTGTGACAGCCGGGCTATCTCGCTTTCGATGCGCTGACGGATCAACTGAAATCCGGCTTCATTCCCGTCGAGCGATCCAAGCCAAGAATAGAAAGTGCTGTTGAGCGAGCGATCACCCTGGGTCAGATCAAGGACACGCTCGACTGGAGGCACGAAAAAGGCGCGGGCAGCCACGACACAATAAATTCCACCGTCATTTGACGGGTGCCGGCGATGAACGCGGAAGCCGTCGCGCATATCGTAAACGAAACGGGCATCCTCATACCAGCCGATCAGCCGCTGCCCCCCGCGCTGCGCATCACGCGACACGAAGGCGATCGTCCAGCCATCCTCCGGGCCGTCACCGGGAAAGGGCGGCTGATCATGAATTGCCCCCGCCTTGCCCTGCTTTCCCTTAATGTAGCCGTAAAATTGCCCGTCATTTGGGTCCGGCGTAAAGTTGAACCGCTCACCCCCATCGCCATCGTTTTCGACGAGAAATCGCATGGCGCCGCCCATTTTACTGTCACTGGGGGACGCGAACCACCCAATCTTTGCCGCCATCAGCATTTCAGTGATCCTTCCCCAACCCCATCCAGCCACGCCGTGATCTTCGCTGCAAATTCGCTCTCGATCGTCCACACATCGGTGAACTCGGCGAACGCCCAGCGGCCCATCGTGCCCAGCGCATTGACGCCGGGGACCCAATAGGTCTGCATCGTCGCGGCCTTGTCCTTCGCGTCCTCCCCGCGATATCCCTTTGTCTCGATTACCAGGTTCAGCGGATCGTCCGCCCCGCGCCCGTCATCCACCCGCACGATGAAATCGGGGCGATAGCGCCGCACTTCGCCGCCGCAGCTATACGGCACTTCGAACCCCAGATTGTGGTTCTTGACCCAGGCGAGGACGCGCGGGTGCCGGTCGAGCACGCGGCACATCTCGCCCTCCCACCCGCTGTCCAGAACGGCGTGGCTGACATGGCAGCGCTCGCCCGTCTCATACACATCGCGGCTGGTATTGAAGCCGACATGGCGCGTGCTGCCCTCTCGGTTATAGGGATCGAGCATGGCGATCACGCGGCCACTGTCGCCCTGTGCCCGCGTGACCGCCGCCATGATCCGATCAGCCACCCAATCGGCAATGTTGTAGTAGAGCAACTGCGCCGGCTGCGTGCCGCCCTTGGTCACCAGATGCTCGGCCATCCAGCGGCGCACGATCGGCTTCATCTGAAGGATCAGGCCGGTGTTCGGCCGCTCGCCATCCGGGGTCATGCGCCGCCGCACAATCCATTCCGCCAGCCGCAGCTGGATCGACGCCATGCGCATGTCCGTAAGGTGATCGAGCGTCAGATTGGCTTCCTCGCCGATGATGCCCGCGTTGACCGTGGTGGTCGCACCGACGATCTCCGGCGTCAGCTCCAATGTGCTGTCGGCCGTGAACTCGGCCGTGATCCGCTCCTGCCCCAATTCGGTGCGATAACCCTCGACGCGGGGGAAGCGGATTTCCGATGCGTCGCGCTCCGGGCTGATCGCGTGGACCCGGACCATGTTCTGCGGCGGGTTGGGCGGCGCTACCACCGGTGCGGCGGTGAAATCGAACGGGATGCCCAGCACATCGGCATATTCGACGGCAAAGTGACCGTCCGCTTGCAGCTGGTAACTCTGCCGACGCAACGCGCGGCCGATCACCTGTTCGCACAACAACTGCGTGCCGAATGCGCGCACGCCGAGCACATGGGTGACGGTGTTGGCGTCCCACCCCTCGGTCAGCATCGAAACCGAAACGACGCAGCGGATATGTTCGCCCAGCGCACCCTTGCGCCCAACGGTATTCATCACCTCGCGCAGGATCGTTGCATCGTCGATCTTCTCCGCCGCCGCACGATCGCCGGTGCGCTGGATCAGCTCGTCCTTGAACCGGGCGATCTCCGGGGCGGCTGCTTCGCGGAACTCGGCGCTGATCGCCTCCCCGCTTTCCAACTGCATGCTGTCGATCAACAGCGTGCGCATCTTGGGCAGTGCAACGCCGTCGGGGTCGAAATTTCGGAACAGCGGGCATTTGCCCTTCATCGGCATGATGGTGCCGTTGGCGTCTTCGATTTCGTAACCGGCGATGTAATCGTGGACCAGCTTCGACGTGGCGGTGTTGTTGCACACCACGATGAACACCGGATCGACGCCAATATTCGCATCGACCCACAGCTGCCGCGTCTTTTCGTAATGCCCGTAAAGGGCGTCGATTGCGGTCAACAGCTCGTTGGGCAGCTTTTGCGGATCAAGCCCCTTTGAGCTGGCCCGCCCCTTTTTGGGCAGCTGCTTGCCGACATGGTCCCATAGGTTGCGGAACATCGGCGTGTCGCCGCCGGGCAGGTTATCCATGATCGGCACACGCGGCAGCTTGACGATGCCGCACTCGATCGCATCCATCAGGCTGAAATCGCTCATCACCCAGCCAAAAAGCGACCCCTCGCGATAGCCGGATCCGCGCAGGAAGAATGGCGTGGCCGACAGGTCATAGACCATGCTGACGCCCAGCTCGCGCTTCACCGCCTCCAGCCCGCTGATCCACAGCCGCGCGGCCTCGTTCGCCTCCTTGGCAGCGGCCAGCTCGTCGCCCTTCAGTTCCTCGCCAGGCAGCGGCGGCCGCTCGCGATAGCAGTGATGCGCCTCGTCGTTCAGCACGACGATGTTCTTCATCCCCATCAGCTCCCCCGCAACGCGGCGGATCATCGCGCCATCGCTCTCGGGCCGCGGATTGGTTGCGAGCGCAGCCTGCTGCACCTTGTTGAGCGGGATCTCATCCTTTTTCTTGAAGGCGTGATAGTTGGTGATCACGATCTTTGCGCGCCCCAGATCGCCGACCATATCCTCGGGCACGATTTCGCGACCCTTGTAATAGCTTTCAGGATCGTTGGGCTGCAGGACGCGCAGCCGATCCTTGATCGTGATGCCCGGCGCCACGATTAGGAAGCCGCGGCTAAACTTTTTGGCGCCGGGGTGGCGCACGGCGTTCAGCGTCTGCCAGGCGATCAACATCGCCATGACGGTCGTCTTGCCCGAACCCGTCGCCAGCTTGAGCGCAAGGCGTAGCAAATCGGGATTGGCAGCGGCATTGGCCGCCTCCAAATGCGCCCAGAAACGCCGGCCCTGCGCGGAGGATCGCGGCGCCACCTCGGTCAGCCAGATGACCGTTTCCACCGCTTCAACCTGGCAGAAAAACGGACGCTGGTGCGCGAAGTCGTGCGTTCGCCAGTGGCGCAGCAGCCGCGCGGTGGTGGGCGTTACCTGCCATTGCGTTTCAGGCAGAGCGCGCCAGCTTTCGACGGCAGATCGTATACCGTTGATCGTCTCAGTCGGGTCGTAGACGTCACCGGCAGCGTCAGCGTAGAGGTCCTCCATCGCCGCAGCCTTGCCGGTCTTTTTCTTCGGCTTGGGGATCGGCGTAGTAAGATCGCTACGGCGGCGCCCCACAACGACCGCGCCACTTGGCTGACCGCTTGAATCCAGAGCCCAGTGCCGTGTCGGGGCTTCATAGGGCGAGTTGAGGATCGGTGATTGAAAGAACGCGCCGCTCAAATTACTATGCTCCCGCCCGAAAAATTACCGATCAACGTGCGTGTCTTGCAAAATATTATTGGCCTATCGCATCTCAGAAATCCAGAAAATGCCGCAAAGATCAACCTGAGATCATGAGAATTCAATGTGTCATTTTAGATATTTGATCATTTCAGCACAATCTTTTTGCGGTTTTTAATGATTGCGCTTACCAAGCCATCTTTCGTTCAATTTTCTTATAAGATCACCCATCCACATCCGGATTTTCACTGCCCAACGCTGCTCCAATCCGCATTGAGATGAATGGCGAGCCGTTGTCAAATCAAGCACTTTCATCGGATCTGGAGTAACTGCCGCTTGGCAGCTTGCGAATTCGGCCGAAAAATGATTTCACTGGTTTATGTCCATGCATCGTAGCTTGTGTCTCAGATGACACAGGCATGTGTTTGTCATAAAGCAATGTTATGAGCGGCGATTGGACCGATGATCAAAACGACGCGATCGTCGCGGACTATTTCGAAATGCTCGCCGACGACGAAGCCGGTCGCCCCTACTCCAAGGCGGAACATAATCGTCGGCTTCAGTCGCAGATCGGGCGACCGCGCGGCTCGATCGAATACAAGCACCAAAACATCAGCGCGGTGCTCAAGGGACTCGGGGAAAGCTGGATTCCAGGATACAAGCCGGCTTTCAATTTCCAAAAGTCACTAGAGGATGCTGTCGCACGCTGGCTTGTAAGCCACCCGTCATGGATTACCGGCGAAAGTCGCCCTGCCCTAATGCCGATTCAATCGCGCGTGCGAAGTGTTGCGCCCCTTTGGATTGGTCCACCACCAACTCACAGCAACGTCCCGCCTCCTGTAGAGCTGGAACAGATGACCGCGATTGCCAACAAGTTTGACGTCGCAGGCCGTGATGCGCGCAACCGTGCGCTTGGTCGCGCCGGTGAGGAAAGGGTAATCGCCCATGAGCGCTTGATCCTAATGAGTGCTAACCGCTCCGACCTTGCCAAACGTGTGCGCTGGGTTTCCAATGAAGATGGCGACGGGGCCGGCTATGATGTCGAAAGCTTCGAGATCGATGGTCGCGCTCGTCTGATCGAAGTGAAGACGACCAACGGCTGGGAGCGCACGCCTTTCTACGTCAGCCGCAACGAACTGGCAGTAGCAGAGAGTAGGCGCTCCGAATGGTGCCTCGTGCGCATTTGGAATTTCGCGCGCGAACCGCGAGCCTTCGAGATACGACCGCCGTTGAGTGCGCACGTTGCGCTAACGCCAACAAGCTTTGTGGCGAGCATGCTTTGAGGCATCACTAACACGATATTGTCAGCATAGCCGATCTGGAAAGTTAGCGAGGTTGGGACTAGTCGCAGGGCGGCCAAGAACCGCACTCACCAAACGTTTCTATATTTCAAAGGGTTGGCAAACAAATAACGGTGCTCTTCAGCCCACAGAAACTCGACCGATCCGTTGCCGATCTCCTGCAAACGCGCATCGATGTTGCGCTTCTCCAAGCTGTCGCGATTATCGGTCCGGTTTCGCCCTTATACTCGACGATGAGCATGCCGCAGCTGCCAGGCTAACCGCCACGCGCTGTCTATTTCCTGTATATTTTTCTGTATATTTTTGTGTGCGATTTTCGCATCAAGTAACTGAATTCCCTAGATTCTTATAATTTGGTCGGGGAGACAGGATTCGAACCTGCGACATCCTGCTCCCAAAGCAGGCGCGCTACCGGGCTGCGCCACTCCCCGACCGGATGGGCGGCATAGCGGCGAAATCGCGGCGGCGCCATCCCCAATCCCGTCTGGTGGGCCCGGCAGGATTCGAACCCGCGACCTAGCCGTTATGAGCGGCCAGCTCTAACCGCTGAGCTACAGGCCCATCAGACGTGGCGGGGGCCTAGCGGAAACGCAGCGGGCCGGGCAAGCCCCGCGTTCAGCGCATCGCATCCATCGTCGCGATCAGCTCCGCCTCGCCGATGGGCGCAACGCCCAGCCGCTCAAGTAGGTCGAACATCGCCGCCCACCATGCGTGAAAGGCGGCAAGGTCGGCGGCATCGCGGACATAGGGGGTATGCCCCGGCACCAGCGATGGCGAGTGGAATGAAAAATTGAGCAGCCGCACGCCGTGATCCACCGCCACCCGCACCGCCTCCAGCGCATCGGCAATCGGCATATCTTCCGGCGTCAGGGCAATCCGGCGCAGTAGCCCCGCCCGCGCCAGCACGCCGCGCGCCAGCGGCACCCGTGCCAGCACCCGCTGCAACCGGCGGCCCCGCGCGCCCAAGCCACCGACAAACACCGTGGTCAGCGGCAGTTCGATCAGGCCCGGCGCGCCGGTGCGGAACGGATGGTTGGAAATGGCACGAAAATCCGGCCCGCCCTCGCCCGAATAATCATAGCGCGAGCGCATCGAGCTATCGATGCGATAGCCGGCGGCGGCAATCAGCGGCAGCGTATCCGACCCCAGCCCATAGCGCCCGGCCCGGAACACGTGCGGGCGGTGGCCGAATGCGGCATGGATACGGTCGGTCAGCGCCGCGATCTTTGCCGCCTGAAGCGCGGGGGGCAGATTGCCCAGAAAGCTGTTGCGGGCGCTGACCGCCTCGTCAAAGGGCGGGTTAACCCAGGGGTGAAGCTGTGCCCCGATCGCGGATCGTCCATCGGCAATCACGCTGCTCAGAATGTCGACCGCGCGGGGATCGTCGGCAACCGGATGGTCGATCAGATAGGTGACGGGCACGCCGCGATCGGCAAACCGGCGATGCGCATCGGGCAGCCCGGCGATCGCCCCGACCGACCGGTTGGCACTGGACAGCGGCGCGCCCCAATCAAACTCCTCCTCGGTATCGACGAACAGGGCAAAGCGCGTGCCGAATGCGCGGGGCAGCCGCAACAGCGCCGCCCGGTCCGGCGCGGACGGGCGATAGGGTTCGGGTTGATCGACCGGGGGTGGAGGACCGTCCACCGTCAGGGATGCGCCGTCCGCTCCATCCCCGGATCATCCGCCGCAGGCAGGCCGAGTGTCAAGCTGTCGGCATCGATAACCAGCGCGCCGCCCAGTTCACCGGACAGGCGGGAGACGAGCCGCAGGGTAAAGCGCGTGCCCAGCGGGGTCAGGTCGTCCGCGCCATCGGCCTCTGCCGCCGCCAGCGCCTCCGGCTCCACGGCCAGGGCGGCAGGGCGGGTAAAGCGGAGCGCAATGCGGCCCGTCGCCACCGCGATCTGATCGATGCGGATCACCTCGCCGGGGCCGCCATGCGCGACCAGCGTCGCGGCCAGCCGGGCAAGCAGCCGTTCAACCGCGCGGCGATCAGCATCGACAAGACCGTCCATCCCGCCCAGCTCGATCCGCGTCCCGCGCAAATCGGCCAGCGGGGCCAGATCGGCGGCAATACCCTGCAACATCGGACCAAGCGCGACCGCGCCGGGATAAAGTTGCAGCGCCTGTCCCTCGATCCGGGCAGACAGGTCCAGATCGTCGATGATGCCGATCAGTTCGCGGGCCTGTTGCCGGATTTCCCCTGCCCGTTCGCGATAGACGGGCGGCACGGGGCCAAGCATCTCGCTTTCGATCAATTCGGCAAAGCCGGTGATCGCCCCCGCCGGCGTGCGCAGTTCATGGACCAGTTCGCGCAGCATCTCGACATCCGCCGGCGACATCGGGGCATCGGCGGGCTCTGCCCGCTCATCCGCCCGCGGCCGCCGCGCGCCGCCCGCAAAGCCGGTGAATCGGCCCGCGACGGGATCGAAAATCGGCATGGCCGATACCAGCCAGTGCCCGGCGGCATCGCTGGACCCGGCAACGAACAGGCGGCTGTTGCGAAAGCTGGACCGTTTGCGCCATGCACCGGCGGCGCTGGCGTCGAACCCGGTATCGCCCGATCCGCCCACCTGACTGAGCGACAGGCCGATCAGCGGCGCGCGATTGACACCTTCCACCACCCGGATCACGCCATTGGCATCGGTTTCGAACCGGAAACCCGATGGCACGGGCGCGCCATGGCTGATGCCCGGTTCCGGTTCGGACGGTGCCTGACGCCGCTGATGCGCGTCGATCAGGGCGACGACATCGGCAATGCGGAACGGGCCGTCCGGGGCGGCAATGGGCGGGGTCGGTGCAGGATCGGCGGCCGGCGCGAACCAGTCCGCAATCGGCGTCGGCTGCGGATCGGCGGATGCGCCCTGTTCCCGGGCGCGCCGCATCGCTTCCGCTACGACGGGGATACCCATCGCGACGCTGGCCAGCGACTGGAACGGCGTCGCGGGCGCACCGGCCACAGGTGCAGGTGTGGCAGGCGGCTCGGCCTCGGCTTCCACCGGCGTTGGGGCGGTTTCGATCTCGGTCAGCGGTGTGACCGGCGTCTCGACAAGCTCGGCATTCATCGCCGCTTCGCGCAGATCGGCCGGGCGGCGGTCATCCAGTACGAAATCGGCCGGGCCAAAGGCGGCAAGCGCACGCTGGACAGCGGCGGACAGGTCGCGGCGGTGCCGCAGCACGGCCCGGCCCGAACCGCCCAGCATCGGCAACAGATCGGTCCATTCCGCATCGGTCAACTGGGCCGCACGCAGCACGGGCAGCGCAACCGCCGGATCGTCGCTGCACAGCAGCCGGACCAGACCCGCAGGCGGCCGGGCATGGGAAAGGCCGCTGGCACTGGCCACACGGACGCCCAGCGGCACCTGATCCCGGATGGTGGACAGGCGGTCCAGCACGGCCGCATCGGCGGGCGCGCGCCCGCGACCGATCAGGTCAACGAGCTGACGCCATGCCGCCGATCGCGCCGTGGGCGTCGACCAGTCTGCGGCAAGCACCGTCGTCAGCGTATCGTCAAAGCGCAAGATGCCACCCGAATGGTCACGCCGGCCAATCCCGACGGCAAGATTTCCTTAACTGGTTCCGCCATCCCCACAAGGCGGTGTTTTTGGCACGTCGCATAGTGGGACAATTGCGTTGCGGCGTAATTATCTTATGCTGCGGATGGGGCGTGCGACAGAATCGCTGCCCTTCAATGGAGTATTGCGAATGGCGTTCGACCGGATCGACCGGCAGATCATGGCGTTGCTGCAGGAACAGGGCCGAATGACCAATGTCGAACTGGCCGAACGGGTCGGGCTGACGGCACCGCCCTGCCTGCGCCGCGTGCGCGCGCTGGAGGAAGCGGGCGTCATCCGGGGCTATCATGCCGAACTGGATCCGGTGGCACTTGGTCATCCGATCACCGTGTTCGCACTGGTCAGCCTGCGCAGCCAGGCCGAATCCGATCTGGCCGCGTTCGAACAGCATATCGCCGCCATTCCCGAAGTGCGCGAATGCCATATGCTGAATGGCGAAATCGACTTCATCCTGAAAATCGTGGCGACGGACCTGAAGGGGTTTCAGGAATTGCTGACCACCCGGCTGACGACCGCGCCCAATGTGACCAGCGTCAAGACGTCGCTGACCATCCGCACGTCCAAGCATCTGCCCGGCATTCCGGTCTAGCCATTCCGCGTCCGGCCTATGGCCGGGCGGACGGCTTTTCGCGACGAGCCCCTCTGAAACAGCAAGGGCCGGACAGCGGTGTGTCGCTGCCCGGCCCTGCTCTTCATCCGGACGTCGATCAGGCGGCGGCTGGCGCCCCTGCCTTGGTGTCCAGATACAGCGTCCAGAACGCGGCCAGTTCGGCCATCGGCGTGCCGTTCAGCGCGGTAAAGCTGGTCTTGGCGGCGGCCATGTCGCCGGCCTGGGCCTGGGCGATGCCCAGACGCAGACGGGTCTGCGGCTCTTCCACTCCGCCCTTTTGCAGGGCCAGCTGATACAGCTCGACGGCCTTTGCCGCCTGACCCTGGGCCATGAAGCCATTGGCGGCCAGCGCGGCCAGACGGCCGTTCTGGGCGCTGCGCCCTTCCTTTTCCAGAGACGCCAGCGAGCTGTCGGTGGCAATGCCCTGCTTGGCCGACGCCAGGATGGACTTGGCATCGGCGTTGCCCGCCGGGATCTTGCCCGTGCGCTGACCTTCCTCGATCACCGCGACCGCTTCATGGCGCAGGCCAAGCCGCGACGCTTCGTCGGCATAGATGATATAATCCGCCTCACCGGCCAGCGCGTTGGTGGCGCGCATCAGGCGGTACAGGTCGATCCGCTGGTTGCGAGCGGCCGGCGTGTCGCCGCTGGCCTGAGTCTGACGATAGGTCAGCAGCATGGTGCGCCAGTTTTCGGGCTTCGGATAATCGGAAACCAGGCGGCGGATCCACGCATTGGCCGCCTGCGGCTTGTTCGCTGCCTGCAACTTGCCATAGGCATAGCGGTACCACGTGTCGGGCACCGGCTGGCCGGACGCCTTGGTCGCCTTAACCGCCGTGTCGATTTCGGCAACGCCGCCCTCGACATCGCCCGAATCGATCAGCGCCGTACCCAGCTTCAGCGGCAGGTTGGGATCGGGATAGCCCAGTTCCCGCGCCTTGCGCAGGAACGGCAGGGCTTCGGCCGGCTTCTTCTGGTTCAGAGCCGCCATGCCGCGGGAGAAATTATACGCCGCCAGGTTTTCCGGCGTCGTCTTGGGGCTGGTCATCAGATAGTCCAGCGCCTGGCTGACCCATGCCGGATCCTTCTTCAGCTCGCCGATCTTCAACCGGATCTGCTCGTTGATGAAGCGTTCGTCCTCGTTCGACACAGCCGCATTGGCCAGCGCGAACTGCGCCTCAGCGGTCGGAATGTCCTTTGCCGTGGCGGCGGTGTCGGCGGCCAGCGCGGGCACCCGGAACGCCTCGGTAATCTTGGGCGCGGCGGGCTTTGCCTCTTCCTTCTTGTTGCGCTGCGCTTCGACGGGCGCGGTGGTCATGACGGCAGAGGCACCGATCGCCAGAACCGTGGCCAGGGCGGCCTTCGAAACCAGTTTCATCCTGTCAATCTCCTATGGCGCTCCGGCCTGGGGGTGCCGGGGGCTGGGATGCTCTATCGGCCGCTTTCGCGCGGTTCAAGCGCGGGCGATCACATTCATGCCGTGACGGCGATAGGCTGAACCAAAATTGAATGAACGGCCATTCGGTTCCCTGTCGCGGGCACATTGTTCCGATGCTTTGACCCGGCGGCGGGTTGGCGTTAGGCGCTGTGCCATGCTTGCCATGATTTCCCCCGCCAAGACGCTGGATTTCGACAGCCCCCTGCCCCACCCCGCCACGACCCGCCCGGTCTTTGCCGAACAGGCAGAGGTGACGGCGCGCGGCGCGGCCCGGCTGGGCGCGCCGAAACTGGGCGCGCTGATGCACATTTCCGACAAGCTGGCCCGGCTGAACGCCGAACGGTTCCGCGACTTTGCCGACGCACCGGAGCGTCCCGCGCTGTTTGCCTTTGCCGGCGATGTCTATCGCGGGTTCGAGGCGAAGTCGCTGGAGCCGGAGGCGGTCGGCTTTGCCCAGGATCATGTCCGCATCCTGTCCGGTCTGTACGGCCTGCTGCGCCCGCTGGATGCGATGCGGCCCTATCGCCTCGAAATGGGCACCCGCTGGGCGCCGGGCCGGTCAAAGGACCTTTATGCCCTGTGGGGCGACCGCGTGGCGGAACAGATCGCCGCGGACGCAGCGGCGGTGGACAGCGATGTGGTGCTCAACCTCGCCAGCCAGGAATATTGGAAAGTGGCCGAGGGGCGCCTGCCCGGCCATCTGCGCGTTATCACCGTGGATTTCCGGGAAGACGGCCCGGACGGCCCGCGCTTCATCAGCTTCAATGCAAAGGTCGCACGCGGCCTGATGGCCCGCTGGATGTGCGAACATCGCATCACCGATGCCGATGCGCTGAAATCCTTTGACCTTGACGGGTATCGCTTCGTCGCCGGCGACAGCAGCGACGATGTTTGGCGGTTCCAGCGCACGCGCCGGGCAGAGGCGGCATGAGCATCGCGGTCGTCATCGGCGCATCGGGCGGCATCGGCGGCGCGATCGAAGCGGCGCTGAAGGAAGAGGGCAGCCATGCCCATGTCATCGGCCTGGCCCGGTCGCGCAGCGGGCCGGATCACCTCGACCTGCTGGACGAGGGCAGCATCGCCGCCGCCGCCGAACGGGTAAAGGCGATCGGCGCACCGGACCTGGTGTTCGTCGCCACCGGCATGTTGAGCGAGGGGGAGCGCGGCCCGGAAAAGGCGATACGCGACCTGAACGCCGAATGGCTGGCGCGCGTTTATGCCATCAACACCATCGGCCCGGCGCTGGTCGCCAAGCATTTCCTGCCGCTGTTGCCCCGCGAAGGGCGCCCGGTCTTTGCCGCCCTGTCCGCCCGCGTCGGATCGATCGGCGATAACCGGCTGGGCGGCTGGCACGGCTATCGCGCGTCAAAGGCGGCTCTGAACATGATGATCCGCAATTTCGCGATCGAGGCGAAGCGGCGCAGCGAACGCAGCGTCGTGGTCGGCCTGCACCCCGGCACGGTGGACACCGGCCTGTCACGGCCGTTCCAGGGCAATGTCGCGCCGGGTAAGCTGTTCGATCCCGAACGCGCGGCGCTTCAGCTGCTGGACGTGATCGACGGCCTGAAACCGCAGGACAGCGGCAAGTGCTTTGCCTGGGACGGGGCCGAAATCCCGTTCTGATCGCGGCGGGCGCCCGCCATCCGCCGTCCGCGCATCCCCGGCCCGTCCGGCGATGCCGCCCCCTTACGTCCCGGCGCTTGGCATGGGCGCGTTGGGGGTCTAAGACGGTCATTGAACCGAAACATCCCGAAAGTGTCGCAAATTGACCGACGAGACCATCCTCGCCGACCCTTCCGATATCACACCGATCAGCATCGTCGACGAGATGCGGTCGAGCTATCTCGACTACGCCATGTCGGTCATCGTTGCCCGCGCCCTGCCGGACGTGCGCGATGGCCTGAAACCCGTGCATCGCCGCATCCTTTATGCGGCGCAGGAGGGTGGCTATCTGGCCAACAAGCCCTATCGCAAGTCGGCCCGTCTGGTCGGCGACGTGATGGGCAAATACCATCCGCACGGCGACAGCTCGATCTACATGGCCATGGCGCGCATGGCGCAGGACTGGTCGATGCGCGTCCCGCTGATCGATGGTCAGGGCAATTTCGGGTCGATGGACCCCGATATGCCCGCCGCGATGCGCTATACCGAGGCGCGGCTGGCAAAGGTGGCGGGCGCGCTGCTTGACGATATCGACAAGGACACGGTCGATTTTCAGGACAATTACGACGGCTCGGAAAGCGAGCCGACGGTCCTGCCGGCCCGGTTTCCCAATCTGCTGGTCAACGGCGCGGGCGGCATCGCGGTCGGCATGGCCACCAACATCCCGCCGCACAATCTGGGCGAGGTGATCGATGCCTGCCTCGCCTATATCGCCAATGGCGCGATCACGGTCGAGGAACTGACCGAAATCGTCCCCGGCCCCGATTTCCCCACCGGCGCGCTGATCCTGGGCCGGTCCGGCTGCCGCAACGCCTATCACACCGGGCGCGGTTCGATCATCGTGCGGTGCCGCCACACCATCGAACAGCGCGGCGAACGCCGCTCGATCGTCCTGACCGAAATCCCGTTTCAGCAGGGCAAGAGCGCCCTTGTCGAAAAGATCGCAGAGGCGGCCAAGGAAAAGCGGGTCGAGGGCATTGCCGACATCCGCGACGAATCCAGCCGCGAGGGCGTGCGGATCGTCATCGACCTGAAGCGCGATGCGACGCCCGATGTCGTCCTTAATCAGCTGTGGCGCAACACGCCCGCGCAAAGCAGCTTCCCGGCCAATATGCTGGCCATCCGCAGCGGCCGCCCGGAACTGTTGAACCTGCGCGACATCATCGAGGCGTTCGTCAAGTTCCGCGAGGAAGTGATCACCCGCCGGTCCAAGTTCGAACTGGCCAAGGCGCGGGACCGGGCGCACATCTTGCTGGGCCTGGTCATCGCAGTGTCGAACCTGGACGAGGTGGTGCGGATCATCCGCGGATCGCCAAGCCCGGTGGTCGCGCGCGAACGGCTGCTGGTCCGCGAATGGCCGATCGGCGACATCGCGCCCTATCTGCGCCTGGTCGAAGCGACGGTCAGCGACGAGGGCGCAACCGTCTATCGCCTGTCCGACATTCAGGTGCGGGCGATCCTGGACCTGCGCCTCCACCGCCTGACCGCGCTGGGCCGGGACGAAATCGGCGACGAGCTGGCCAAGCTGGCCGAGGTGATTGGCGAGCTGCTGGAAATCCTGGGCAACCGGGCACGCCTGTATGAGGTGATGGTCGAGGAACTGACCGCGGTGCGCGATGCTTACGCAACGCCGCGCCGCACCGAAATCACCGCCGCTGCCGACGGGATCGAGGACGAGGACCTGATCGAGCGCGAGGACATGGTCGTCACCGTGACCATGGAGGGGTATATCAAGCGGACCCCGCTCGCCACCTTCCGCGCCCAGGCACGCGGCGGCAAGGGCCGCGCGGGCATGGCGACCAAGGACGAGGATGCGGTCACCAATCTGTTCGTGACCAGCACGCACACGCCCGTCCTGTTCTTTTCCACCCATGGCCGCGTCTATCGCATGAAGGTGTGGAAACTGCCGGAAGGCGGACCCGCCACGCGCGGCCGCCCGATGGTCAACCTGTTGCCGCTGGCCAAGGACGAAACGATCAGCACCGTCCTGCCCCTGCCCGAGGACGAGGCGGAATGGGGCAAGCTGCACGTCATGTTCGCCACGGCCAAGGGCAGCGTGCGTCGCAATTCCATGGACGCATTCACCAACGTGCCGACGGCCGGCAAGATCGCGATGAAGTTTGAAGGGGACGATGCCGACGACAAGCTGATCGGCGTGGCATTGCTGGAAGAAGGCGACGACGTGCTGCTCGCCAGCCGCGACGGCAAGGCGATCCGTTTCCCCGGCGAGGATGTGCGCGAGTTTCAGAGCCGCGCCTCCACCGGCGTGCGCGGCATGACGCTGAAACCCGGCGACGAGGTGATTTCGCTGTCGATCCTCCACCGCTCCGGCGCCAGCCCCGAAGAGCGCGAGGAATATCTGCGCTTCGCCCCGTGGAAGCCGGAGCGCGAGGGCGAGCCGTCCCTGCCCGCCGATCGCATGACCGCGATGGCCGAACGGGAACAGTTCATCCTGACCATCTGCGCCAATGGCTATGGCAAGATGAGCTCCGCCTATGAATATCGCCGCACCGGACGCGGGGGTCAGGGGATCACGAACATCGACAACATCGCCCGCAACGGCCCTGTCGTCGCCAGCTTCCCGGCCACCACCGACCAGCAGCTGATGCTGGTTACCGATCAGGCCAAGCTGATCCGGATGCCGCTGTCCTCGCTGCGCGTCATCGGGCGCGGGTCGGCGGGCGTGCGCCTGTTCAACGTGGCCGAGGGCGAGCACGTGGTCGGCGCGGCCCGCATCGACGATGACGAGGAACCGGAAACCCCGGCCGAAGCGATCATTGCCGAGGAACTGGCCAATCCGCCTGCCGCCGATCCCGACAAGACGATCGAGGTGGATGACGGCACGGGCACTGCATCGGACGGGGACGACGCGTGACGCACCCGACCACGGCGTACAAGGTGCTGACGGCGTCGCAGATGGCGGCGCTGGCCGAAAACCGGTTCGACGGCGCGCCGATCGACATTACCGACGGCTATATCCACCTATCGACCGACGATCAGGTCACGGAAACGGTGGACCGGCATTTTGCGGGCCAGACGCATCTGTGGATCGCCGCGGTCGACCTGTCCGCGCTCGGCAGCGCAATTCGGTGGGAGGAATCGCGCGGCGGCGCGCTGTTCCCGCACCTCTATGGCCGGTTGACCCACGCCCCGGTGCTGGCCGCCGCCCCGCTGCGTCGCGGTGCGGATGGCCGGGTGATCCTGCCCGCCTGATGCCCCGCCCGGCCTGACCTGCGCCTGGCCGACCGCCGCATCCGGGAACCATCGGCGCCTGATACGAAAAACGACCCGGTGCCGCGTGGGCACCGGGTCGCTTTCAATCGCCGTCCGCTGGATCAGCGATGCAGGTCGAAGCGGTCAGCCTCCATCACCTTGACCCACGCCTTGACGAACGCCTTGACGAAGTGCGGCTCGCCATCGCTCTGGCCGTAAACCTCGGCCTGGGCGCGCAGCACCGAGTTGGATCCAAACACCAGGTCGACACGGGTGCCCGACCACTTGGCCTCGCCCGTGACGCGGTCCTTGGCATGGAACACGCCTTCATCGTCGTTCGACGACTCCCACTTCGACGTGAAGCTGGCGCCGAGCAGGTTGACGAAGAAATCGTTGCTCAGCGTGCCGACACGGTCCGTGAACACCCCGTGCGGGCTGTCATTGGTGTTGGCACCCAGCACGCGCAGACCGCCAACCAGCGCCGTCATTTCCGGCATGGTCAGGCCAAGCAGATTGGCCCGGTCGACCAGGTTTTCCTCCAGCGTCCGCACCGGCTGATGCCCGGCATAGTTGCGGAAACCGTCGAACACCGGCTCCAGCGGCTTGAAGCTGTCGGCATCGGTCATCTCATCCGTCGCGTCGGTGCGACCCGGCGTGAACGGCACGTCGATGGTGTGACCGGCCGCCTTGGCCGCCGCCTCGACCGCCGCACAGCCGCCCAGCACGATCAGGTCGGCGATGCTGACCTTCTTGCCGCCAACGGCATTGGCGTCGAATTCGGCCTTGATGCCCTCGATCACCGACAGCGCCTTGGCCAGCTCGGCCGGCTCGTTCACCGCCCAGTCCTTTTGAGGGGCAAGGCGGATGCGCGCACCATTGGCACCGCCGCGCTTGTCGGATGCGCGGAAGGTAGCAGCCGAAGCCCAGGCCGTCTTGACCAGGCGCGAGATGGACAGGCCGCTGTTCAACAGCTTCTGCTTCAGCGCGGCAATATCCGCACCGTCGATCAGCGGGTGATCGACCGCCGGCACCGGATCCTGCCAGATGCGCGGTTCCTTGGGCGCATCGGGACCCAGCAGCCGCTCGACCGGACCCATGTCGCGGTGGGTCAGCTTGTACCATGCCTCGGCAAAGGCCTTGGCGAATTCGTCCGGGTTCTCATAGAACCGGCGCGAAATCTTTTCATAGGCCGGGTCGAACCGCAGCGACAGGTCGGTCGTCAGCATGGTCGGGCGGTGGAACTTGCCGGGCACGTGGGCGTCCGGCACGTCCTCTGCCGCGTCCTTGGCCACCCACTGATGCGCGCCGGCCGGGCTCTTGGTCAGCTCCCACTCATGCTCGAACAGGTTCTTGAAGTAGAGGTTGGTCCACTTGGTCGGCTCCTGCGTCCAGGTGACTTCCAGGCCGCTGGTGATGGTGTGTTCCGAATGGCCCTTGCCGAAGCTGTTCGACCATCCGAACGCCTGCGCCTCAAGCGCCGCGCCCTCCGGCTCCGGCCCGACATATTCCTCCGGGTTCGCCGCGCCATGCGTCTTGCCAAAGGTATGGCCACCCGCGATCAGCGCGACGGTTTCCTCGTCGTTCATCGCCATCCGGCCAAAGGTTTCGCGGATGTCGTGCGCCGCCGCCAGCGGATCGGGATTGCCGTTCGGCCCTTCCGGATTGACGTAGATCAGGCCCATCTGCACCGCGCCCAGCGGGTTCTCCAGCTCACGCTCGCCCGAATAACGACCGGTATCGGCCAGCCATTCGCGCTCGGGGCCCCAATAGACGTCCTCTTCCGGTTCCCACACATCGGCGCGGCCGCCGCCGAACCCGGCGGTCTTGAACCCCATCGATTCCAGCGCGACGTTGCCGGTCAGGACGAGCAGATCGGCCCAGCTCAGCGCGCGGCCATATTTCTGCTTGATCGGCCACAGCAGCATCCGCGCCTTGTCCAGGTTGGCATTGTCCGGCCAGCTGTTGAGCGGGGCGAACCGCTGCTGACCCGCGCCCGCACCGCCGCGACCATCGCCGATGCGATAGGTGCCGGCCGCGTGCCAGGCCATACGGATGAACAGCGGGCCGTAATGGCCGAAATCCGCCGGCCACCAGGGCTGGCTGTCGGTCATCAGCGCGGAGATGTCGGCCTTGACGGCTTCCAGGTCCAGCTTGCTGAACGCTTCGGCATAATCGAAATCCTCGCCCATCGGATCGACGAGCGGCGAATTCTTGTTGAGGATCGAAAGATCGACCTGATGCGGCCACCACAGCCGGTTGGTCATGCCAAACAGGACGGCGTTACCGTCCATTTCATTGCCGTGCATGGGGCATTTCGATTCGACGTTCATGGCTCCTCCAGTCGTCTTGCCTGATTTATCCTGTCATCAAGATCGTGCGGGCCGCTGACGAGGTCCAATCAGGAAATCGCATCAGAGTAATCGAACATCGTCGATCAGCCGGCGGCACGAGTCTCGCTGGGTTGCAAGGCTGCGCCTCGAACATGACGGCTGCAAGTCCGGCTGAGGCAGGGACTATCAAAATGGCGATATTCGCATTATCTGCGCGCCGATCATGGCAACCATCCTTCCCGAGCCGCCCCGCGTGGGCATGGTGTCGCTCGGCTGTCCCAAGAACCTTGTCGACAGCGAACGCATCCTGACCAAATTGCGCAGCGATGGCTATCAGCTCTCGCCCGATTACGCGGGCGCGGACGTTGTGCTGGTCAACACCTGCGGCTTTCTGGACAGCGCGAAGGAAGAATCGCTGGAGGCGATCGGCGAGGCGCTGGCCGAAAACGGCCGGGTCATCGTAACCGGTTGCATGGGCAAGGAAGCTGACGTGATCCGCGACCGGTTCCCCAACGTGCTGGCGATCACGGGCGCGCACGAATATGAACAGGTGGTCGGCGCGGTGCATCAGGCCGCACCGATGCCGCCCTCTCCCTTCGTCAACCTGGTGCCCGAACAGGGGCTGAAGCTTACGCCGCGGCACTACAGCTATCTGAAGATTTCAGAGGGCTGCAACCACCGCTGCGCCTTCTGCATCATTCCGTCGCTCCGCGGCGATCTGGTCAGCCGGCGGCCCGACGCGATCCTGCGCGAGGCGGAAAAGCTGGTCGCGGCCGGGACGCGCGAACTGCTGGTCATCAGCCAGGATACCTCTGCCTATGGCGTGGATATCCGAAAGGAACCGCGCGCGTGGAAGGGGCGCGACGTGGTGCCCCACATGACCGATCTGGCCCGCGAACTGGGCCAGCTGGGGGCATGGGTGCGGCTGCACTATGTCTATCCCTATCCCCATGTCGATCAGGTCATCCCGCTGATGGCCGAGGGGCTGGTGCTCCCCTATCTCGACATTCCGTTTCAGCATGCCAGCCCGTCGGTGCTGCGCGCGATGCGCCGCCCGGCGAACGAGGCAAAGGTGCTGGAGCGCATCCGCGGATGGCGGGAAATCTGCCCGGACATCGCGATCCGGTCCACCTTCGTCGTCGGCTTTCCCGGCGAGACGGAGGCGGATTTCGAATATCTGATGGAATGGCTGGCCGAGGCGCGGCTGGACCGGGTCGGCGCATTCCGGTTCGAACCCGTTGCCGGTGCGGCGGCGAACGACCTGCCCGATCCGGTGCCGGAAGCGGTCAAGGAAGAACGCTATGCCCGCCTGATGGAACTGACGGCGCGCATTTCGTCGGAAAAGCTGGCGGCAAAGGTCGGGCGGACGCTGGACGTCATCATCGACGCGGTGGACGAAGATGGCGGCGCGACGGGCCGGTCGATGGCGGACGCGCCGGAAATCGACGGCGAGGTATTCCTGCGCGATGCAGCCCATTTGACCGTCGGCGATATTGTGCCCGTCACGATCGAGGACGCCGACGATCACGATCTGTACGGCGTGCCTGCCTGAACCAACTTCCCCCTTACTTTCGGCGGGAAATGGCTTAGCGTTCCGGGTGCAGGGGGGCTGCACCCGTTCGAGTCGCGGCCGGACAGTTGGGGGGAGGATGCGATATGACCGTTAAACTGCGCTGGGCCGCATGGCTGACCGCCATCGCATCGCCGATGCTGCTGGGTCAGAGCGGCGGGCCAGAGGCGACCCTGTACCGCGACCTTGGCTATCGCGGACCGGCTGTCGCGGTTCAGGAGGCACAGCCCAATCTGCGCCTGTCCTGGCCGGTGACCAGCATCCGCGTGACGCGCGGCCGATGGCAGCTGTGCGCAGAACCCAACTATCGCGGCACCTGCATCACCGTTGACCGCAGCGAACCGAACATCGCCGGGCGGCTGGGGCCGCGCAGCGCGCTGCAATCCATGCGGCCCATGGGTGGCGGCGGAGGTGGCGGCGGCGGCGACACCGGCAATCCCGGCCCGTCGCTGCGCGGCATGGCATCGGAATTCTTCCCCGCCCCGCGCCGGTTCGGCGAACGCATCCCGGCCTGTGCGCGCGGCAGCGCCACGACGCAGTGCGCAGCGACTACGGCCGACACATTCTGCCGCCAACGCGGCTGGACCGGATCAGCGCGTGAGGCGCTGGAAACCGTCAGCCGCCGGGTGATGCTGGCGGACGTGCTGTGCACGCGGACCGGATACTGACCTGAACCATCCTTGGGGGGAGGAGTGACCATGAAACTGCGGATCATCGCGGCGCTAGCGGGCATGGGGATGCTGGCCGGATGTATGCAGCCGATCGGCACGCCGGGCGGCAGCAGCTTTTACGAATGCAGTCAGGGCACGCGCCTGCGCGTCGATTATCGCGATCGGGGCGCGATCGTGCGGGTCAACGACAGCCAGACCATCGTGATGCGCGCCGCCGCCTCGCTTCAGGGCGAAAGCTATGAAGGTCTGGCCGGTCAGCGGCTCCAGCGGAACGGCAGCAGTGTTCAGTGGAACACGGCCGCCCGCACCGCACCCGAAACCTGTCGGCAAATCGCAGTCCCGCGCTGATCTGGCCAAAATCGGTCATCCATCCTAGCTAAAGCGGGATGACCGATTTCAACGCCCTGCTGCAGCCCGATCGCGGCCAGCCCGCCCGCACCATCCATGTCGTCCGACCGGAGGCCTGGGACGCCTGGCTGTCGGCCCAGCCGCCGCGCATCCGCGCCACCGTCGCCGCGCATCGGCTGGCCGGAAAGCCGGGCAATCGCGCCGTCCTGCCCGGCGAGGGAGCAGAGGACTGGTCGATGCTGCTGGTCTGTGACGAGGCGGAAACATCGCCCTGGCGCATCGCGTCGCTGGGCGAACAGTTGCCGGAGGGCAGCTATCGCCTGGCCGATGGCGAACCGGGCGCGGCGATGCTCGGCTGGGCGCTCGCCCAGCACCGGTTCGACGCCTATCGAAAGGACCCCGCCCCCGCCGGTCCCCGCGTCCTGTTGACCGGCGAACCCGCCCGGATCGCTGAGACGGTTGCGCTGGCCGAGGCGGTGGCCATGGTCCGCGATCTGGTCAACACGCCCGCCGCCGACCTTGGCCCGGCGGAACTGGAATCGGCGACGCGCGCGCTGGCCGACCGGCATGGCGCCAGCGTCACGGTGACGCAGGGGATCGATCTGGAACGCGGTTATCCGATGATCCATGCCGTCGGTCAGGCGGCGGCGCGTGGCCGTGAGCCGCGCCTCATTGAGCTGGAATGGGGCAATCCCGCCCATCCGCGCATCGCCGTGATCGGCAAGGGCGTGGTGTTCGATTCGGGCGGCCTCAATATCAAACCGGGCAGCGCGATGGCGCTGATGAAAAAGGATATGGGCGGTGCCGCCCATGCGCTGGCGCTGGCCACGCTGATCCTTAGCCAGCGGCTGCCCGTGCGCCTGCACCTGCTGATCCCGGCGGTGGAAAACGCGATAGCGGGCAATGCCTTCCGCCCAGGCGACGTCCTGAAAACGCGCAAGGGGATTACAGTCGAAAACACCAATACCGATGCCGAGGGTCGGCTGATCCTGGGCGATGCGCTGGTCCGGGCGGCGGAGGGCGAACCGGTGCTGATGCTGGATTTTGCGACGCTGACCGGCGCGGCGCGCGTGGCGCTGGGGCCGGATTTGCCCGCCACCTTCGTCAATGACGATGCGCTGGCGGCGGATCTGATGGCGGCGGCGGGTACCGCGCACGACCCGCTATGGCGACTGCCGCTATGGGACGGGTATGACGAGATGCTGCGGTCCGACATTGCCGACATGGTCAATGCGCCGGAAGGCGGCATGGCCGGGGCGGTCACCGCCGCGCTGTTCCTGCGGCGCTTTGTCCCCGCCACCATCCCCTGGGCGCATCTCGACACCTTTGCCTGGCGCCCCGCCCCCCGCCCCGGCCGGCCAAAGGGCGGGGAGGCACTGGGCCTGCGGGCCGCATGGACCATGCTGAAGGGGCGGTTCGGCTGACCGCCCCGGTCGGGGATCAGCGGGTCACAGCGCCGCCGCCGCCTCGATGATCGGCACGAACTTTTCGGCGGTCAGGCTGGCCCCGCCGACCAGTGCGCCGTCGACATTCTCCACCGCCAGCAGGCTCGCGGCATTGGCGCCCGTCACCGACCCGCCATACAGGATGCGGATGGTGTCGGCCGCATCGCCGACCATCTGGCGCAGCTTGGCGCGGGCGATGGCGTGGATGCTCGCGATCTGATCCGTGGTCGGCGTCCGGCCGGTGCCGATCGCCCAGCGCGGCTCATAGGCCAGCGTAAACCAGCTGCCGTCCGCGCCCTCCGGCACCGATTTCTCGATCTGCGCCTGCACCACGCGCTCGGCGCGGCCCGCATCCCGCTCCGCCTCAGTCTCGCCGCAGCACAGGATCACGGACAGGCCGTGGCGACGCGCCGCCGCCGCCTTTGCCCAGGCATCGTGGCTCGTCTCGTTCTGATCCGCGCGGCGTTCGCTATGCCCGACGATCACGGTGCGCGCCCCGATTTCGGCCAGCATCGCAGCGGAGATGCAGCCGGTATGCGCGCCCCTGTCATTCTCATGACAATCCTGCGCACCGATGGTCAGTGCCGGCGCGGCGGCCACAGCCGCCTCGATCAGGGTAAAGGGCAGGCACAGCGCGACGTCCACATTCGTATGCAACGCCGAAGCCGATGCGATCCCCGTCACCTGGGGCAGGTCGCCCTTCATCCCGAACATCTTCCAGTTGCCGGCCACCAGCTTGCGTCGCGTCATCGTCACCAAACCCCCTTACGCACGTGATTGCCGACCGCGATAGCGCCCCCCGCGTTGCGCGCAACCTTGAAGGCGGCGGAAACTGCGCCTAGAGCCTGCGGCGGTTCCCTGGCTATACGATTGGTACGCCTCCATGCTTTCCGGCCTGCGCCGCCTGATCAATTCCGTCTGGGGCAAGCTGTTCGCGCTTGTCTTCCTCGTCGTCATCGGGCTGGCCTTTGCGCTTGCCGATATCGGCAATGTGCGCACCGGCGGGGCCGCAACGGGCGATGCGGTGGCCAGCATCGACGGCACCAGGATCACGGATACCGACCTGCAAAAGGCGGTGCGCAACGCGCTGACCCAGGCACGGATGAGCAATCCGACGCTGGACATGGACCGGCTGATCCAGGCGGGCGGGGTCAAGGACATTGTCGATGGCCTGATCGCCAATGCCGCGCTGGCCGCGCTTGGCAAGGATCTGGGGATGCATGTCGGGGAAAAGGCGATTGACGGCGAAATCGCCAGCGCGCCGGTGTTCCGCGGGCTGGACGGCAAGTTCGATCAGGCCGCGCTGGACCGGTTCCTGTCCGACCGGGGCATCACGCTGGACGAGCTGCGCCGCGATATCGGCAACGGCATCATGCGCGACTGGCTGACCGGGCCGACGGTCGGCGCAACGCAGATCCCGAACAAGGTCGCCCTGCCCTACGCCTCTCAGGTGCTGGAACAGCGCCGGGGCCAGGCCGGTTTCGTGCCGATCCAGGCGTTCGGCATGGGCGCGCCGCCGACCGATGCGGAACTGCTGGCCTTTTTCGGCCGCAACCGGGCGCGCTACACCATCCCGGAACGCCGCGCCGTCCGCTATGCGCGGGTTCAGGCCGATGCCCTGCGCCAATCGATCACGATCAGCGACGCCGATGTGCAAAAGGCCTATTCAGGCGCGGGCCAGCGGTTCGCCGCCAGCGAAAAGCGCAGTTTCGGACAGGTCATCGCCGCCGATCAGGCAACGGCACAGCGCATCGCAACCGCGGTCAAGGGCGGTCAGACGCTGGCCGCCGCCGCACAGGCTGCGGGGCTGGAGGCCAGCACGCTGACCGATCTGGATCGCGCCGCGCTGGTCGGGCAAAGCGCCGATGCGGTCGGCGCTGCCGCCTTTGGCGCGGCGGACAAGGCGCTGGTCGGCCCGGTGCAGTCGCCGCTTGGCTGGCACGTCCTGCGCGTTGAAAAGATAACCCGCGTGCCGGGCCAGACGCTGGCTCAGGCACGCGAGGCACTGGTCAAGGAACTGACCGACCAGCGGCTGGCCGACCGGCTGAACCAGATTCAGGACAAGGTGAATGACGGCATCACCGCCAATGGCACGTTCGACGAAATCGTCGCCGATGCCAAGCTGACCGCAGAGCGCACCGCGCCGCTGCTGGGCAATGGCGTCGATCCCGAAAAATCGGGTGAGGCGCCCGATCCCCTGTCGGCGGAACTCGCCAAGGCCGCTTTTGCGGTCAATCAGGGCGATGCGCCGCAGATCGTGCCGCTGGGTCAGGACGGGTCGTTCGCGCTGATCGTGCTGGACCGGGTGGTGGAAGCCGCGCCCCCGCCGCTGGCCCGGATTCAAGAGGCTGTGCGACGCGACTTCATCGTCGACCGTGCGCTGACCCGCGCGCGCCAGACGGCGGCGGCCATCGTCCGCAAGGTCGAAGGCGGCGCGACCCTGGCCGACGCCTTTGCCTCGGCCGGCGTCACCCTGCCCAAGCCGGAACCGGTCAGTGCATCGCGCCTGCAGCTGCTCGCCATCCAGCAGCAGAATCAGGGCCGCGTGCCTGCGCCCCTGTCGCTGATGTTCTCCATGGCCCCCAAAAAGGCCAAACTGACCCAGGAAGAGGCAAAGCGCGGTTATTACGTCGTCTATCTGGACGCGATCCAGCGCGGCGATGCCACTGGCAACCAGCAGCTGATCGAACGTCGCCGGGCAGAGCTGGCGCAGACATCGGGCGGCGAACTGGTTCAGCAATTTGCCCGCGCGGCCCAGGCAAAGGCCGGCGTCACCCGCAATCAGGCGACGATCGACCGCGTCACCAATGCGCTGCGTTCGGGCGGTTCGGCCGGAGCCGCTGCCCAGTGATCCACGGGCAGGCGGAAGCACGCGCGGCGCTGGCGGCCGGCCGCCCCGCCCTGTTGTGGCGGACGGCGGTGGCCGACACCGAAACGCCGGTTGGCGCGGCGCTCAAGCTGATCGAGCCGGGGCGCGGCGATTTCCTGCTGGAATCGGTTGAGGGCGGGGCCGTGCGCGGGCGGCACAGCCTGATCGGGCTGGCCCCCGATCTGGTGTTCCGCGCGTCCGGCAACGCGGCAGAGGTGAACCCCCATTGGACCACCGACCGCGCGGCATTCCGGCCCCATCCGTTGCCCACGCTCGATGCGCTGCGCGATCTCGTCGCCGCTTGCCGGATGGACGTGCCCGCTGCCCTGCCGCGCGCTCTGGCGTGCCTTGTCGGCTATTTCGCCTATGAAACGGTGGGTCTGGTGGAAAAACTGCCCCGGCCCGCGCCCAACCCGGTCGGCGTGCCGGACATGATCTTTGTCCGCCCCACCGTCATCCTGATCTTCGACCGGCTGGCCGACAGCCTGTTCCTGGTCGCACCCGTCTGGCCGGACAGCGACACCGATCCGGCCCGGACCATCGAACGTGCGGTGGAACGGATCGACGCGACCGCCGCCCGGCTGGCCAGCGCACCGCCGGCGCCGGAGCCGCGTGCTGCCGAACTGGACGCGGTGATTCAGCAACCGGTCCTGCCCGATGGCGCCTATCGGGCGATGGTGGCGCGGGCGAAGGACTATATCGTCGCGGGCGACATCTTTCAGGTGGTGCTGGCGCAGCGGTTCACCGCGCCCTTTCCGCTGCCGCCCATCGAACTCTATCGGTCGCTTCGGCGGATCAACCCCTCGCCGTTTCTCTATCACCTCGACCTGCCCGGCTTTGCGCTGATCGGGTCCAGCCCCGAGATCCTGGTGCGGGTGCGCGATGGCGAAGTCACGATCCGGCCCATCGCGGGAACGCGGCCGCGCGGCGCGACAGGGGCAGAGGATGCCGCCAATCGCAAGAGCCTGCTCGACGATCCAAAGGAACGCGCCGAACATCTGATGCTGCTGGACCTTGGTCGCAACGATGTCGGCCGGGTGGCGGCGGCGGGGACGGTCAAGGTTACCGACAGCTACATGGTCGAATTCTACAGCCATGTGATGCACATCGTGTCCAACGTCACCGGCCGGCTGTCGCCGGACCATGACGCGATCGACGCGCTGTTCGCCGGATTTCCGGCGGGCACCGTGTCCGGTGCGCCAAAGGTGCGGGCGTGCGAGATCATCGCCGAACTCGAACCGGAAACGCGCGGGCCCTATGCCGGCGGCGTCGGCTATTTCAGCCCGGACGGATCGATGGACAGCTGCATCGTGCTGCGCACTGCCCTGGTCAAGGATGGCGTGATGCACGTTCAGGCCGGCGCAGGCATCGTGGCGGACAGCGATCCCGCCTATGAACAGCGGGAGTGCGAGGCGAAATCCGGCGCGCTGTTCGCCGCTGCCCGCGACGCCATCGCCCGCGCGCAAGAGGCCGGGTTCGGACAATAGGCCGCGGCCTGCGCCTCAATCCTCCAGCTTTTCGCCCGCCTGTTCCGCCGCACGGCGCTGTGCTTCCTGATCGTCGCGCCACAGGCGGATGAAGCTGCTGTTGCATCCCGTTTGCCCGCCCGTGCCGACGGCGGAACAGCTGCCCGGCATCCCCACCCGGTTCACCTCGTTCACCAGATCGACCCGGCGGGACCAGCTGGCGCTGCTGCTTTCGTCGGGCGGATCGCGGAACGCCTTTGGAATGCGGTATCGTTCGCTTTCGTCCATGCGAGGACACACCACAATCTCGTCCGCCTCCGCCTTGGGGCAGGGATCGTCGCCATAGACCAGGACGCTGCGCACGCGGCGCGGCGGCTCGCCATCGGCGGCGGCCGGCTGGGGCGCGTCCTGCGCCATCGCCAGCACCATTGCCATCATGCTCAGGATCATCGCACACGCCTCCACGCCCGGCATCGGTTTGCGGTGCCACACCTGTCCACCGGATGAACGGACAGCATCGGGACGATTGCAAGCAACGATGGCGGCGCTATGGCAGAACCATGATCCTCGTCATCGACAATTATGACAGCTTCACCTGGAACCTGGTCCATTATCTGATGGAACTTGGCGCCCCGGTGCAGGTGGTGCGCAACGACGCGATGAGCGCCGCCGACGCGCTTGCCAGCAATGCCAGCGCCTTTCTGATCTCGCCCGGTCCGTGCACCCCGAACGAGGCGGGGATCAGCCTGGATCTTGTCGCCGCCTGCGCCTCGGCCGGAAAGCCGCTGCTGGGCGTGTGCCTGGGCCATCAGGCGATTGGCCAGCATTTCGGCGGACAGGTGGTGCGCGGCGGACTGATGCACGGCAAGACCAGCCCGGTGGTGCATGACGGCACCGGCCTGTTCACTGGCCTGCCCTCGCCCTTTACCGCCACGCGCTATCACTCGCTGATCGTTCAGGATATTCCGGACGATCTGGTCGTCAACGCTACCGCCACCGATGGCACCGTGATGGGCTTTCGCCACGCATCGCTGCCGATCCACGGCGTTCAGTTCCACCCGGAAAGCATCGCGACCGAACATGGCCATGCAATGCTGGCCAATTTCCTGTCGATTGCGGGGGTCGAGGCGGGGGAACGCGTGTGACGCTGCCCGATGCCCGCCAGCCCCTGTCCGCCGACGCGGCAGAGGACGCCTTTGCCGCAATCCTCGACGCCCGGGTTGACGAGGCGGCGATCGAGGGGTTCCTGACCGCGCTGGCTGATCGCGGGGAAACGCCGCTGGAAATCGCCATTGCCGCCCGTGCGATGCGGGCGCGCATGATCCGCGTCCGGGCGCCGGAAGGGGCAATCGACGTTTGCGGCACGGGCGGCGACGGGCATCACAGCCTGAATGTCTCCACCGCCGTCTCCATCGTCGTGGCCGCTGCCGGAGTGCCGGTGGCCAAGCACGGCAACCGCGCGGCCAGCAGCCGGTCGGGCGCGGCCGACACGCTCGAGGCGCTGGGCCTTGACCTGACGCGGGCGGCGGCGCGGGCGGAGGAAAGCCTGGCCGAACTGGGCATCGCATTCCTGTTCGCCGCCGATCACCACCCCGCGCTGCGGGCGCTGGCCCCGCTGCGCCGCCGGATGGGCCGGCGCACGATCTTCAACCTGCTCGGCCCGCTCGCCAATCCGGCCGGCGTGCGCGTGCAGATGATCGGCATTGCCCGCCCCGAACTGGTCCCCGTTTATGCCGAGGCGATGGCGATGCTGGATTATGACGAGGCGGCGGTGATCTGCGGGCTGGAGGGGCTGGACGAACTCAGCCCCGCCGGGCCAAGCGCAGTGGCCAGCATCGGCGATACCGGCCTGCCGACGGTGGTCACGCCCGATCTGGCCGGGCTGGCCCCGCGGTCGCTGGACGATCTGCGCGGCGGCGATGCGGCGCATAACGCCGATGCGCTGCGCCGCCTGTTGCTGGGCGAGCCCGGCGGCTATCGCGACGCGGTGATCCTGAACAGCGCGGCCGCGCTCGTCCTTGCCGGGCACAGCGACACGCTGATGGCCGGGGCAGAGGAAGCGGCGGAAACCATCGACAACGGGCTTGCCAACGCGCTGCTCGACTGCTGGATCGCATGGCCATGAGTACGATGCTGGCACAGATCCTTGAGGCAAAGGCAGACGAGGTTGCGGCGCGCAAGGCGCAGACGGGCGATGCCGACCTTGCCGCGCGCATTGCCGCCGCCGGGCCGCCGCGCGGGTTTCGCGCCGCGCTGGATAGCCGCGCGGCCACCGGATACGCTCTGATCGCAGAGATCAAGAAGGCCAGCCCGTCCAAGGGGCTGATCCGCGCGGATTTCGATCCGCCCGCCCATGCCCGCGCCTATGCCGCCGGCGGCGCAACCTGCCTGTCGGTGCTGACCGACGAACGGTGGTTTCAGGGGCATGACGCGTATCTGGTCGCCGCGCGTGCCGCCTGTCCCCTGCCCGCGATCCGCAAGGATTTCATGATCGACCCCTGGCAATGCGCCGAATCCCGCGCGCTGGGGGCGGACGCCATTCTGATCATCGTCGCCGCACTGGAAGATGCGCAAATGGCAGAGATCGAGGCAGCGGCCATGGAACTGGGCATGGACGTGCTGGTCGAGGTGCACGATGCCGACGAAATGGCCCGCGCGGCGCGGCTCCGTTCGCGGCTGATCGGGGTAAACAACCGCAATCTCAAGACGTTCGAGGTCAATTTTCAGAACACGTTCGATCTTGTCGCCCTGGCCCCGCCGGGCTGCACCTTTGTCGCGGAAAGCGGCATTGGCGGCCGGGCGGACTGCGATGCGCTGGCCGCGCATGACATCCGCTGCTTTCTGGTCGGCGAAAGCCTGATGCGCCAGCCGGATGTCGAGGCAGCGACGCGGGCGCTGGTCGGATGAGCCGCCTGACCCACCTGGATGCCGCAGGGGCCGCGCATATGGTGGATGTCGGCGGAAAGGCGGAAACGGCGCGTCAGGCGGTGGCAACCGGCCGCATCGCCATGTCTGCCGCGGCCGCAACCGCGATCCGCGACGGGACGGCGGCCAAGGGCGACGTGATCGCCACCGCGCGCATCGCCGGCATCATGGCGGCCAAGCGTACGCACGAGCTGATCCCGCTGTGCCACCCCCTGCCCCTGACCCGCATCGCGCTGGATGTGGTTCCGGACGACAGCGGCGTGACGGTGACGGCGACCGTCGGTCTGACCGGCCGGACGGGCGTGGAGATGGAGGCGATGACGGCGGTGTCGGTGGCGCTGCTCACCCTCTATGACATGGTAAAGTCGCTGGATAAGGGCATGGCTATTCAGGATATTCGCCTGCTGTCCAAGACCGGCGGCAAATCCGGGGATTGGCGCGCGGGCTGATTGGCAACGGGTCGGCTGCACCCTCCCCAACCCCGGCGCATCCTGAGCGCGTGGACGGATGCCGCGCGCCGCCTTACTCCCAGCTCCGGCGCTGCTTCACGCCATAGGTGATGCGGATGCGCACCCATTCGCCATATTTCGACTTGCCGCCCACGCGCGGCGGGCGGACGCGGAATTGCCAGGCGGCGGCCAGCACCGCCCGGCCCATGCGCGATCCGGGGCTTTCGCCGACCATCTCGCAATCCTCCACCCGATAATCGGGTACGGTGCGGCACATGATCATGCCCCATCCCGGTCCGGCGGCGCTGGACAGATAACCCGCCAGTTCGGAATCATACGGTTCGCGGTACCAGGCGGCGGCATAGAGCGGCTCGCCATTGGGGCCGCTGCCGTCGACGCGCGGGGTATCGCCGGGAAATCCGGTATCCGGCGGCCCCATGGTCGCGCGCGGCGCGGGCGGGCCTGCGCGGCCGGGGGGCGGGGCGCGCCCGATATCGGCCTGTGCCATCTGATCGCGCGACAATTCGATCCACGGGGCCTTGGGCGCAAAATTCTTGACGACCGGGGCTGGCTGGACGGACGGCGTGACGGGGCTGGGCGGCGGGCGGTCGTCGGGTTCGCGGGGCTGTTCGGTCGATGGCGGTGGCGGCGCGACCGCGGGGCGGGGCGCGCTGGCGGCGGCGGGGGGCTTTTCCGACACTTCAGCGGCGTCAAAGGTGCTGAGCGCCATGTCCACCGGTTCGCGCCGGACCAGCCGGGGCGCCAGCGTCATCAGCACCAGCACGATCAGCCCTTCGACCAGCAGCGCAAGCAGAAACGGGCCTCCCCGCCCGCGCAACCGTTCCCCGATCCGGGTTCGCCACGTCGGGCGTTCGATGGACTGTGAAACCACGCGAGAAACTTCCGGGGGGCGGCAGGGCTGACTGTCGGGTTAGGGTGCAGATGCGGCCAAGACAAGGCAGCGTGGCAGGCATGGTGCAGTTTCCCCGCTCGCCCTCTTTCCCCGCGCCGATGCCCGTGCCACATCCGGCCGATGGCACCTCCGCTCCTCCCGCTGGCCGATGCACAGGCCCGGCTGATCGGCATGGCCGTGCCGGTGGCGGCAGAGGCGCTGCCCATCGCCGGTTGCGCCGGACGCTGGGCCGCCGAACCGGTAACCGCGCTGCGCACGCAACCGGCCAGCGATCTGTCGGTGATGGACGGTTATGCCATCGCCCACGCCGCCCTGCCCGGGCCCTGGACGGTCATCGGGGAAAGCGCCGCCGGGCGGCCCCATGCCGGGCCGGTCGGGCCGGGACAGGCGGTGCGCATCTTTACCGGCGCAGTCATGCCGGCGGGCGCGGACTGTGTGCTGGTGCAGGAAGAGGCCGCGCGCGACGGCGACCGGCTGATCCTGACCGGAGCTGGCCCGGCCGCGCCCGGCCGCAACGTCCGGCATCGCGGGCTTGATTTCGCGGCCGGAACCGACCTGATCCGGGCGGGGGAGCGGATGACGCCGGCGCGGCTCGCCATGGCTGCGATGGCGGGGCATGGCACGCTGACGGTCCGCCGCCCGGTGCGGGTTGCCGTCGCGGCGACCGGCGATGAACTGTGCCCGCCCGGCACGCCGGTTGGCGATGGACAGATACCGGAAACGAACCGGCTGATGCTGGCTGCGATGCTGGCCGATCTGCCGGTCGAGCTGATCGACCTTGGCATCCTACCGGACGATCTGGACGCGCTTACCCGCGCTTTTGCCGACGTCGATACCGACCTGCTCGTCACCAGCGGCGGGGCGTCGGTGGGCGACCATGATCTGGTGCGACCCGCGCTGGCGGCGGCGGGATGGTCCATTGATTTCTGGCGGGTGGCACTGCGCCCCGGCAAGCCGGTGATGGCCGGGCGGCGCGGCGATGCGCTGGTCCTCGGCCTGCCCGGCAATCCGGTTTCGGTGTTCGCCACGACGATGTTATTCGTCCGACCCGCCATCGCCGCACTGGGCGGATCGGTCGACCCCCTGCCCCGGCTGACCCCCGCGATCCTGGCCGAACCCCTGCCCGCCAATGGCGAGCGCACGGATTTCCTGCGCGCGGCGATCCTGCCCGACGGGCGGGTCAGCGCGGCGGCGGTGCAGGACAGTTCGATGCTGTTGACGCTCGCGCGCGCCTCCTGCCTGATCCACCGACCCGCTCATGCCCCGGCGGCGGCTGTGGGCGATCCTGTGGATATCCTTGTGATCGCTTGACGCCATACGGAACAAAGCATATACGTTCCCAGTCTGTTCCGAAACGGAGGATTGGGGATGCTCACCAAAAAGCAGCATGAGTTGCTGTGCTTCATTGCCGAACGCCTGGGCGAAGACGGCATTTCCCCCTCGTTCGAGGAGATGAAGGAGGCGCTCGACCTCAAATCGAAATCTGGGGTGCACCGGCTGATCGAGGCGCTGGTGGAGCGCGGGTTCATTCGCCGCCTGCCCAATCGCGCCCGCGCGCTCGAAGTGCTGAAGATGCCGGAACGGGTCGATGCAAAGCGGGGCAAGGCTGCAAAACGCGGTGACGTGGCACCACTTTCGCCACCTTCCGCGACGCAGCGGATGCCGGAACCAGCCAACGACGTCATCGAAATCCCGCTCCATGGCCGCATTGCCGCCGGTGTGCCGATCGAGGCGATGGAGGGATCGCAGATGCTGCCGGTGCCCGCCGCGCTGCTCGGATCGGGCGAACATTATGCGCTGGAAGTGTCCGGGGATTCGATGGTCGAGGCGGGCATCCTCGACGGCGATTATGCCCTGATCCGCAAAACGGAATCGGCCCGCGATGGCGAAATCGTGGTCGCGCTGATCGACGGGCATGACGCAACGCTCAAATATTTCCGGCGCGAAGGCGCAATGGTCCGGCTGGACCCCGCCAATCGCAGCTATGATCCGCAACGCTACCGCCCTGATCAGGTGCAGGTGCAGGGCCGACTGTCGGGGCTGCTCCGCCGTTACTGACCAACTGGCATGGGCGGTGGTGCCACGGGGCGGACCGGCCGTGGCGGCATCACCGTCGGCGGGTTCAACCATGGGTGCGCCCCCGGCCCGCGCACGGTGCGAACCGTTCCGCTGGCCAGGGTGATGGCCACGCCGCCGGTCTCTGCCAGCGTCGCCCGGTCCAGGCGCAGCCAGCGCGGGACGCATCCGGCCGGCAACCGGCGGTCGGCAATGACGATATCGGCAACGGCACACGCATCGCGCATCGCGGTCCATTCGACGAAATGGGCACTGCGGGTGGCAAAGACCCGCCAGGTGCGGCCATCGGCATCCCGGACATCGGCCAGGCACAGGTCCGCGCTGCACCGCGCATCGGGCAGGGTGTCCAGCGACTGCGCCTCGCCATCCACCCCCGCAGCCTCGCCCAGCATCGACCGGGTATAGTCCCCCGCCCGGTCGCGCAGCAGCGCCAGCCCCTCCCCGGCCCGGATGGCGACATGGCGGCCATCGCCGGTGACCAGCAGGTCGGGCGGCGGCACGGACAGCGCGCCCAGCGCACCGATAACAATGGGCACCGCGCCCCATCGCCGCCATCGCGTCCGCCACAGGGCGATCCACAGCCCCCCGCCCAGCATCGCGGCAAACGCCCATCCCGGCATCGCGGGCAGCATCCGGACCGATCCGGGTGCGTCCGCCGTCCAATGGGCAATCGCCAGGATCAGGTCGATGGCCTGCCCCGTCACCCACCATAGCGGCGCGCCCAGCCCCACCGCATCCAGCAGCAGCGCCGCCGCCTCGGCCGGCATGATGATAAACGTGGTCAGCGGGATGGCGACAAGATTGGCAATCGCGCCGTACACGCCGGACTTGTGGAAATGGAACAGCGCAATCGGCGTCAACACCGCCTCCACCACCAACCCCGTCAGCAGCAGCGAGGCAAGCGCCCGGCCCAGCCGGGCAAGCCGCCCCTCGTCCCGCCGTTCGAACCAGCCCTGCACCACCGGATGGCTGTGCAGCGCGATGATCGCGGTAACGGCGGCAAAGCTGAGCTGGAAACTGGGGCCGGCCAGGCTTTCCGGCCACAGCAGCAGGACGACGAACGCACCCGTGGCGACCAGCCGCAGCGTAATCGCCTCCCGCCCCAGCAGCATCGCGGCAAGGATCAGCAGCCCGGCGATGCACGACCGAACCGTCGGCACCTCTGCGCCTGCCAGCCAGGTATAGCCAAGCGCAGCCGCCGCCCCGAACCCCGCAGCGATCAACGGCACCCGGACCCGCAGGGCGAGTGCCGGAAACAAGGCCAGGATCCGCATGGCGGCCAGGATCGCGGCTCCTACCACCGCCGTGACGTGCAGGCCGCTGATCGACAGCAAATGGGCAAGGCCAGACCGGCGCATCGCCTCTGCATCCGCGTCATCGATGCCGCCGCGATCCCCGGTGGCCAGCGTCGCCGCGATCGCCCCGGCCCCGCCGCCGATCCGCGACTGGATATGCGCCGACAGCTGGTTGCGGACCCCCGCACCGCTGCCCTGGGCCGCATGAATGACCTCAACCAGGCCAAGGGCGCGCCCGGTCGCGCCGATGCCATCGAACCATGCGGCGCGGGCATAGTCATAGGCACCGGGCAGGGCCGGCGATGCAGGTGGCATCAACCGGGCGCGCAGCCGGATTTCGGCGCCGGTGCCAGCACCGGGCGGCACATCGACGGCCCGAACATTCACCCGCACCAGTGTCGGCAGACCGACCGCATCGACAGGGGCCAGGCGCAGCCGGACGAGATCGCGCGCCGGCAAGGGCTCCACCCGCTCGATTCGGGCGACAAAGCTGGTGGTTACGGGTCGTTCCAGCACCGGATGCGCGACCCGCTCCGCCCGCACCCAGGCAAAGGCGATGCCGATGGCGACAAGCAGGCCCAGGCCAAACAGCGCGGCCCCTGCCCGGCGGCCGATGCCGATACCCATCCCGATCAGCGCGACCGCCCCACCCCCCGCCGCCGCGGCCAGCCACGCAGCAGGCCCCGGCAAAAGGAACCAGGCAGCGATGCCCAGCCCCAGGGCGACGGGAATCCACAGGGGCAACTGGCCCCGCTCCGCCTCCAGCCGGCGTTCCAGCCAATCGAATGCAGCACCGATCGCGGCCCGGATTTGTCGTGGCCGGATCGCCATGCTAGGGGCGGCAAAGGCTGATCTGGCCATCGAAAACACAGTGTCTGGGAGCAAGCGCGGTTGAGCGCAACCATGGAATCCGGCAGCAAATCCGGCGGCGCGGGCACACGCCCCGTCGTCACCCGTTTCGCCCCGTCGCCGACGGGGTTCCTGCATATCGGCGGCGCTCGCACGGCGCTGTTCAACTGGCTGTATGCCCGGCATTACGGCGGGCAATTCCTGCTGCGGATCGAGGATACCGACCGGGCTCGATCGACTCAGCCGGCGATTGACGCGATCCTTGACGGGATGCGCTGGCTGGGCCTGGACTGGGACGGCGACGCCGTGTTCCAGTTCGCCCGGGCCGATCGCCATGCCGCCGTGGCGCATGAACTGCTGGAACGCGGTCATGCCTATCGCTGCTGGCTGACCCAGGACGAGCTGGCCGAAATGCGTGTCCGCGCTCAGGCGGAAAAGCGGCCGTTTCGCGTCGATAGCCCCTGGCGTGACGCCGATCCGGCGACTGGCCCCACTGACCGCGCGCCGGTCATCCGGCTGAAAGCCCCGCGCGAGGGCGCCGTGACGATCGAGGATCAGGTACAGGGCCCGGTGACAGTGCAGAATGCCGAGATCGATGATTTTGTGCTGCTGCGGTCCGACGGTACGCCCACCTATATGCTTGCGGTGGTGGTCGACGATCACGACATGGGCGTCACTCATGTCATTCGCGGCGACGATCATTTGAACAACGCATTCCGTCAGCTCGCGCTGGTTCGCGCCATGGACTGGCCGGAACCGGTCTATGCCCATGTCCCGCTGATCCACGGGTCGGACGGGGCAAAGCTGTCCAAGCGGCACGGCGCGCTGGGCGTAGAGGCCTATCGCGACGAGCTGGGCGTGCTGCCGGAGGCGCTGTCCAACTATCTGCTGCGGCTCGGCTGGGGGCATGGCGATGAAGAGATCATCAGCCGGGAACGGGCGACAGAGGTGTTCGACCTGGCGGGCGTCGGCCGCTCACCATCGCGGTTCGACCTGAAGAAGCTGGAGAACCTGAACGGTCATTATCTGCGCGAGGCGGACGATGCGCGGCTGACCGATCTGGTCGCGGCGCGCATCGCCATGCCCCTGAACGATACGCAGCGCGACTTGTTGCTGCGCACCATGCCGTTCCTGAAACCGCGGGCCGCCAATCTCAACGATCTGGCCGATGGGGCGCAGTTTCTATTTCGCACTCGCCCGCTAGCGATTGACGCGGATGCAAAACCCCTGCTTGAGGGCGAATCACGATCGATCTTGGCCCGGGTGCATGATGCGCTGGCTGCCGAAGCGGACTGGTCGGCCGAACCCCTGGACCAGGCGGTGCGCCGCGTGGCGGAAGACATGGGGGTCAAGCTGGGCGCGGTGGCACAGCCATTGCGCGCGGCATTGACCGGCCGGCGGACCTCGCCGGGCATCTTCGACGTTCTGGCGGTGCTGGGACGCGAGGAAAGCCTGGGCCGGATCGCCGATCAGGCTGCGCAAGCGGCCAAATGAACAACGGAAAGGAAATGCGATGACGGATACCGCAAAGCTGCAGACACCGACCAAGGATGTCGAATATCCGGTGATGTCGGGCACGGTTGGCCCGCAGGTCGTCGACATCCGCAAGCTTTATGCCCAGACGGGCATGTTCACCTATGACCCCGGCTTCACCTCGACGGCCAGCTGCGAATCCACGCTGACCTATATCGATGGCGACGAGGGCGTGCTGCTGCATCGCGGCTATCCGATCGGTCAGCTTGCGGAACAGTCCAGCTTCATGGAAACCGCCTATCTGCTGCTGAACGGCGAGCTTCCGGATCAGGGCGAACTGGACAAGTTCGTCTATACGATCAGCCGTCACACCATGCTGCACGAACAGCTGGCGACCTTTTACCGCGGGTTCCGCCGCGATGCGCACCCGATGGCGATCATGTGCGGCGTCGTGGGTGCCCTCAGCGCCTTTTATCACGATTCGACCGACATCACCGATCCGAAGCACCGGCTGATCGCCAGCCACCGGCTGATCGCCAAGATGCCGACGATCGCGGCGATGGCGTACAAATATTCGGTCGGTCAGCCGTTCATGTATCCCAAGAACGAGCTGTCCTACACCGGCAACTTCCTGCAGATGACGTTCGGCGTCCCGGCCGAGGAATATGTGGTGAACCCGGTCGTCGAAAAGGCGCTGGACCGCATCTTCATCCTGCACGCCGATCACGAACAGAACGCGTCGACCTCCACCGTCCGGCTGGCCGGTTCGTCGGGCGCCAACCCGTTCGCCTGCATCGCGGCGGGCATTGCATGCCTGTGGGGCCCCGCCCATGGCGGCGCGAACGAAGCGGCGCTCAACATGCTGCGCGAAATCGGCCGGCCCGACCGGATTCCCGAATATATCGCCCGGGCAAAGAACAAGGACGACCCGTTCCGGCTGATGGGCTTTGGCCACCGCGTGTACAAGAATTACGACCCGCGCGCGACCGTGATGCAAAAGACGGTGCGGGAAGTGTTCGAGGCGCTGAACGTCGATGACCCCGTGTTCGAAGTTGCGCTGCAGCTTGAGGAAATGGCGCTGAACGATGATTATTTCATCGAAAAGAAGCTGTTCCCGAACGTCGATTTCTATTCCGGCGTGATCCTGTCGGCCATCGGGTTCCCGACCACGATGTTCACCGCGCTGTTCGCGCTGGCCCGCACCGTGGGCTGGGTGGCGCAGTGGAACGAGATGATCGCCGATCCGGATCAGAAGATCGGCCGCCCGCGTCAGCTGTATACCGGCCCGACGCAGCGCGACTATGTTCCGCTGAACCAGCGATAAGAAGGGCACGGACAGGATGCGGATCAGGACCGTCTTTGCCGTATTGGGGGCGGTCCTGTTCCTGCTTGGCCTGTTATGGACGGCTCAGGGACTGGGCTGGGTGCGTTGGCCCCAGTCCAGTTTCATGATCGATCAGCGCGACTGGGTATGGCGGGGCGCGCTTACGGCCGTGCTGGGCGCGGTCCTGATCCTTCGCAACCGCCGCCACTGACCGGCGGGTTCAGGCGGCGCGCAGCGTCAACGTGAAGCGCGCGCCCTGCCCGGGGGCGCTATCAACGACAATGTCCCCGCCCATCGCGCGGGCAAGCCGCCGCGCGATATAGAGGCCTAGGCCGCTGCCACCCGGTTCGGCCGGGTCCACTCGCTCGAACTTTTCGAAAATCCGGGCCTGATCCTCGACCGCGATGCCCTTGCCCTGATCGGCAACGATCACGCAGGCATTCGGCCCGTCGCGTTCCAGCCGCACCCAGACAGAAGCGCCGGGCGGCGAATAGCGGACGGCGTTGCCGATCAGGTTGACCAGGATTTGCAGCACGCGGCGATAATCGCCCTGCGCATCGACCCGGTCACCGGGCGTCGGCGCATCGATCCGCACCTGCCCCGCCTCTGCCCGCACGGACAAAAGGCCCGCAGCGCGGCGGCCCAGCTCGGCCAGATCGACGGGTTCGACGACCAGTTGGAAATCGGGCGAATCGATTGTCTGCACCTGCGCCAGATCCTCGACCAGCCCGATCAGATGACGGCCCGCCGTGGCGATATCGCGGGCATAGGCGGCATATTCGCTGCGGATCGGCCCATCGGACTGTTCGCCGATGGAATCGGCATTGGCGATGATCCGGCGCAGCGGCACACGCAGCGCCCGTTCCAGCCGCTCTGCAATGGCAAGCGGCGATGCCGCTGCATCCGCCTCCGGCACCTGATCCGCGGCATCCGGGACCGGTTCGGCAACCCCCTCAATCCCGGCAAAGCGGCCAACCGCGTCCGTCAGCGAGCGGCCGGACAGCAGCATCGCCTGCCCCGTGGCGCGCAGCACCGCGCGCTGTCCGGAAAAGGCGGCGACTGCCGCAACCCCGGCCAGCATGGGAAGGCCGCCATCGGTGTCCGGTTCCAGCCGGAACAACTGAGTGACGGGCGCACCCAGCAGATGGGCGGCACCGTCCGGTTCCGGCGCGGTCAGGTCGGCCCCAATGCGGGTCAGGCGCAGTGCGCCGTCCACGGTCCAGCTGCCCGCCGATCCGGCAGCGCCCAGCCCCCATGCGACGGTCGCAGTATCGGTCGGCGCCGGTGGCATCGCGGCCTGCCATCGCCCGCCCTCGATCCGCACGCCCTGTTCGTCGGGCACCAGCCGGACAGCCATGCGCAGGTCGATGTCGCCATCGGCCAGGTCGATCGTGCGAGCGATCGGAACGCGCAGCCGCAGCGCCAGCGATGCCAGCGTCGACAGTTCGGGCAGCGACAACGGCTTGCCAAGCGCGCCGCCAGCGGCAGCATTCAGGTCAAGCAGCCGGGCATCCCCTTCGACCAGGCACCCCTGCGGGTCCAGCCGGGCAAGGACGGGAGAGTGCGTGTCGGCCATCCGGTTCACCGCAGGGCGCTCAAGCGGTCCGGCGCACCCAGCGCCAACGCGTGCACATCAGGACAGCGCAGCGGCAGGATCAGCGCGCCCGCCATCTCCGGCGACATATTGGCCGCATCGGACAGCGCATCGGCGCGGGCCAGCGCAGCGACGGGATCAATGCCGGTGGTCAGCACAGAAAGGATGTTCGCCATTGCCGTCCGGTCCAGCCCCGCTGCGCGCAGCGCGAGCCATAGGCGGTCGTCATCCGTCGCCGCCAGCATCGGCAGCACGCGGTCGGCGGCCAGACCGGCCGCCCGTCCCAGAATGGCACAGAACAGGGCAAGGCGGCGGTCGCGAACCGCCTCGATCAACAGAAAGGGCACCTCGCCCGGCCGGGGATCGATCGCCTGAACCAGATGCAGGGCGGCCGCCACGGGATCGCCGGAGGCATCGCCGGCATCGGCCAGCCCTTCGGCCGCGGCGACCAGCGCACGGCGCAGCGTCAGCCGGGCGGACGGAGTGATCGCAGCGGGCTCGCGTTCGATCGCACCGGCCAGCCACCAGCCAATCGCTGCGCGCAGATCGGCCGGCGGGCGGCCCGCACTGCCATCCAGCGGATCAGCCTGCATCAACAACCGGGCGGCGGCCGCAATCCGCCGATCGTCCGATTGTGTCAGGGCGGCAAGAAATCCCGGCTCGTCCGGATCATCGCCGCCATGGATGGGCATGGCAGCAGCACGTCCGGCAATGGCGGCACGAACGGCCATCTGCGTCGGCAATTCGGGAATGGCAGCGATCAGCGCCGTCAGGTCGCGTCGGTCGGGCGCATGGGCAAGAATGGCGGCAAGGGCGTCGTGACCATCGGCGGCAAGCATCCGCTGGGCGCGCAGGCGCAGCGCCCGTTCAACCTCGGCCACCGCATCCGTCAGCGCAGCGTCGATCCCGTGACGCAGCCGGTCGGTCATGCGATGGTCGACAGGCCGCGCGTAATCGGCCCCCAGCGCCGCAAGGCGAAGGCGCACGCGGCGGTCCGCCGCAATGGCCATCGCCACCGCGTCGGCGGCCGAACCCGCTGCTGCGGAACCAGGGTCCACCACTGTGCCGGACATACCCATTTCCTAGCGGAACGGATGTTAATTTGGCCCTAAGCCTGTTTCCTCAACGTCTCGACCAGCGCTGCGAGGGTTGCCGTGGCGGCAATGGCGGTGACGCCAAGGCCAAGGACCGGAACGCCGGCAAGCACCCATGGGGTCAGCAACAGTGCATAAAGCGGCGCACCGCCATACCAGGGGCGGCGGGCACCGGGGACCCGTTCGCCAATTGCCGTCACCGCGATCAGCGCCGCCGCCAGCACCGGGGCGGTCAGCGATTGCTGGGCAAACCCGGTCACGATGGCCAGCGCAGCGACGACCAGCCCGGTCACGCCCTGAATCGCGCGATCCTGAATCATCGCAATCCGGTCATTGCCGCGCAGGCCGCTGAGCAGCGAGCCGGTGGTCAGCGCCGCGACCGACAGCGGCAATCCGACGATGCCGATCCGTGGCCAGCCCAATGCGATGACCAGGACGGCAATCAGGCCAAGGATGCCGCCCACCGCCAGCAACGCGGTATCCGCCACGTTCCGCCGGACCAGTTGCGGCAACAGGATGCGGGTCAGCGGCGTGAATACATATCGGTCGGCCCATCCGATCCGCTGATTGGCCAGCGCCAGCAGCACGCCGTTGCTGCGGCTGGCCAGGCCATCGGGGTGGCGATCCACGCCATGCCCGGCCCGGCGCGCCGCGGTGGACAGGGGCAGATGTTCCGCCCCGCCCTGCGCCGCCAGCCGCAACAGGCTTGACTGGAAATCATAATCGCGGGGCAGCGCCGCCACCTCTGCCACCCGGCGCGCATCGACCATCGCCATGCCCGCCCAGTGACGCGTCGAATCGATCCGCTCCACCGCCAGTGCGGGGCTTGGGTCGTCTGTCACGAGTATGGTTTCCCGCCCGACCGAGGCAAGCGCATGGACCGCCTGATCCGTGGTGACCAGCGCATCGGCCAGAACGATCACCCGCGCCAGCGGATGCAGCCGCCCGCTGACTTCCTCTGCCGAACGGACCATGTCGACGGGCACGCCGCGCTTTGCGATGCGATTGACCGCGCCCAGCAGCGGCGGCGTCATCCGCGTCACTGCAATCAGCAGATGCCCGGCACCCGCCGCGATCAGCAGGCGTGCCTGATATTCAAGCAAGGTCATCCCGCCAAAGGGAAGCGTGGCGGCAAGTCCGCCGCCCGTCCCCTCGGCATCCTCAGTCGCAAAGATCAGCCCCGCCAGCATGATCGCGGCGTTACAGGGCCATGCGCCATGGTCAATAGATCAGGAACGGACGACGCGTTTCTTCCCATGCCGCCTCGTCCGGCAGGGCGATGGCATCCAGGTCGGCTGGCGTAGCTGCTGCATCGTCCACCCAGTCGCGCAGGGCACGGCCGCCGTTGATCACGTCGATCGCCAGCCGGTCGAACACATATTCATAGGGGAAGTCGCGCCACAGCTGATATTCGGGGTACAGCGACCGGATCGCCTTCAATCCCGCGGCCTGCACGCGCCATGGGCGGAATGCGGCATGATCGTAACCGGGGGCGTCGGCGTGAATGAATACGCCGCTGCACAATTGCCCGCTATGCTTGTGAAACGTCGGCTGAAACCAGAAATCGCGCAGCGTGCATCCGACCAGCCATTCGGGCGCGATGCGGTGCATTTCGCCGATCACCGCGCGCGCATCGATATCGGGCGCGCCGAACAGTTCAAGCGGCCGGGTGGTACCCCGCCCTTCGGACAGGGTCGTCCCCTCCAGCATCACCGTGCCGGCATAGGCGCGCGCCATGTTGACGTTGGGTGCATTGGGGCTGGGGTTGATCCATGGGCGTTCGGGTGGCCAGCCATGGCCCGGCGCGGCATCGGGTACCCACCCCTCCATCTCGATCACGCGGTAATCGACGTTCAGTCCGAAATGGTCGATGAACCAGTGGCCCATCTCGCCCAGCGTCATGCCGTGGCGCATCACCATCGGCCCTGCCCCGACGAAACTTTCCCAACCGTGCTGCAGCAGCGTTCCTTCGACCGGGCGTCCGGCGGGATTGGGCCGGTCGAGCACCCATACCGCCTTTTCGTACCGGGCGGCGGCTTCCAGCACATAAAGCAGCGTGGTGACAAAGGTGTAGATGCGGCAGCCGACATCCTGCAGGTCGACCAGCATCACGTCGAACGTGGCCATGGATTGCGCGGTCGGCCGGCGCACCTCGCCATACAGGCTGAACACCGGCACGCCATAGGTCGGATCGACGAAATCGGGCGATTCCATCATGTTGTCCTGCAAATCGCCGCGGACGCCATGCTGGGGGCCGAACATCGCGCTAACCTCGACCCCGGCAGCGACCAGCGCATCCAGGCTGTGGGTCAGGTCGCGCGTCACCGATGCGGGATGCGCTAGCAGCGCCACGCGCTTGCCCGCCAGGGGGCGTCGAAGCTCAGGGTCGGCGAGCAGCCGGTCGATACCGAAATTCATGACGAATGAGGTGCCGTCAGATCGATCGCAAAGCAATCGGCATGATGAAAATCGGGCGCGCCGGCCGGGTGAGCAAGCGCCCAGAACGACCGCGTACCATCCAGTTCCTCGATCACCGCGGTCAGGGACAGGCGACCACGGGGCAGCGGGTCGGCCAGATCGACGTGCCAGGTGTCGCCGCTGCGCCCGATCCGCGGCGGCGTCGCACGCTCCAGCGGGTGCATCCCCGCCCGATAATCGGAAAAACCATAGGCAGCCCATTGGCCGGACGGGGCAAAATTATATTCAATATAGCCACTCTCCCCCGCGGGCCGGACGAACAGCTCGAAACAGGTCGTCCGCCACAGGCCATCGGTCCGCTCCGGCAGCGCATCCGGCGGCACGCGCAGCTGATCCGCGCCCGCCACCCGATAGTGCAGGCTGGATCGGTTCAGCGTCACGAACACGCCGGTCACGCCCGTCGGCGGCGTATCGGGATGACAGGTCAGGGGATATTCCATGGCCGGTGTCTATGCGCTCCCATCGGCACAAGTCGAGGGCGACGGGCCAGGCGGAGCGAACAAGGCTGTGGGCCGCCCGGACTTCTTCTGTTAATCCCCGCCGACGAAGAGGGGATGGCATGGAACAGGCGGTGTCGCCGGACAGCACGGTCAGAAAGATTACCGCGCGGCTGATGCCGATCCTGTGCGTGATGTATCTGCTGGCCTATATCGACCGGCAGAACGTCTCCTATGCCAAGCTGGAGATGGTCGATGCGCTCGGCCTGTCGGAGGCCGCCTATGGCCTGGGCGCTAGCCTGTTCTTTCTCGGCTATTTCCTGTTCGAGGCACCGGCCAACCTGATCCTGTCGCGGGTCGGCGCGCGGCTGTGGTTCGCGCGGATCATGCTGACCTGGGGCGCGATCACCGTGGCGCTCGGCTTCACGCAGAACACCGCAATGTTCTATGTGCTGCGCTTTCTGCTGGGCGTGGCGGAGGCGGGTTTCTTTCCCGGCGTGCTGTATCTGCTGACCTTGTGGTTTCCCCAGGCGCGGCGGGCGCAGATGGTCGGGCTGTTCATGATCGCCAGCGCCTTTGCCAACGCCGCAGGATCGCTCGTCGGCGGTGCACTGCTGGAACTGGACGGAGCGGCCGGGCTGGCGGGATGGCAATGGGTGTTCGTCGCGACGGGCATCCCCGCCATCCTGATGGTGCCGGTGGTGCTGATGAAACTGCCCAGCACGCCGGGCGAGGCACGCTGGCTGACCGATGCGGAAAAATCCTGGCTGGCGGCGACGCTGGCCGCAGAGGCTCCGCCGGAACGGGCCGGGGAATCGGCGTGGCGGGCGCTGGCCGATCCGCGCGTGCTATTGCTGGCGATCCTGTATTTCGGGATGCCGCTGGGTGCCTATGGACTCAGCTACTGGTTGCCGACCATCGTCAAGGCGTTCGGTGCGTCCAACCTTCAGAACGGGGCGCTGAACGTCATCCCCTGGCTGTTCGTTGCCGTGGCGCTGTGGGCAGTGCCGCGCCATGCGGCCCGACATGGTGCGAGCCGGTGGCACATTGCCGGGCCGCTGCTGATCGCTGCCGCCAGCCTGATGGGCAGCGTGCTGCTGCCCGGTGCAGGGTTCAAATTCGCCTGCCTGTGCATCGCGGCGGCGGCGGTGTTTTCAGCTCAGCCGGTGTTCTGGAGCGTGCCGCAAGGGTTGCTGCGCGGCGCCCATGCCGCAACCGGGCTGGCGGTGATCAACTCGGTCGGCAATCTTGGGGGCTTTGCCGCCCAGAACGCGGTGCCGATGGTGCGCGACGCGACCGGCAGCACCCTGGCCCCGATGGCGATGCTGGCGGGTGCGCTGACCATTGCGGCGATCGGCTTTCTGATCGCCCTGCCCCGGATGGGTGTGGGGCGCGCCCGCTAAAGCGTCACCAGTTCCACATTGCCCCGTCCTGCAACCGCGCAATGGGCAGCTGAGCCGGTTTGTAGGGGAATTTGGCCGCCATCTCCTCGTCGATCTCGACACCATGGCCGGGCACATCGCCGGGGTGCAGATATCCGTCGGAAAAGCTGTAGGCATGCGGGAAGACCGCGTCGGTTTCCGGGGTGTGGCGCATATATTCCTGAATGCCGAAATTGGGCACCCACAGGTCGAAATGCAGGGCGCAGCCCATGGTCACAGGCGACAGGTCGGTCGCGCCATGGCAGCCGGTGCGCACCTGATACATCGCGGCATAATCGGCGACGCGGCGCAGGTGCGTGATGCCGCCCGATCCAACCACAGTCATGCGGATATAATCAATCAACTGATCGCGGATCAGGTCCTTTGCATCCCAGATCGTGTTGAAAATCTCGCCCACCGCCAGCGGCGTCACGGTATGCTGTCGCACCAGGCGAAAGGCGTCCTGATTTTCCGCCGGGGTGCAATCCTCCATCCAGAACAGGCGGGACGGCTCCAGCGCCTTGCCCAGCCGCGCCGCCTCGATCGGGGTCAGGCGGTGATGCACATCGTGCAGCAGTTCGATGTCGTGGCCGTGCTTGTCGCGCAGCGCCTCGAACAGCTTGGGCGCATAATTGAGATAGGCGGGCGTATTCCACAGCGTTTCGGTGGGAAGCGCCGCATCGGCGGGTTCGTAATACAGGTCGCCGCGCGCCACGCCATAGGCACCCTTGACGCCCGGAATGCCCGACTGTGCCCGGATGGCCTTGTACCCCATGTCGCGATACCGGCCGACCGCCTCGACTGTCTCGTCAATGTCGGCGCCATTGGCATGACCATAGACGAGCACGCCGTCGCGGCTGGCCCCGCCCAGCAGGTCATACAGCGGCATCCCCGCTGCCTTTGCCTTGATATCCCAAAGCGCCATGTCGACGGCGGCAATCGCCCGCATCGTCACGGGGCCACGCCGCCAATAGGCGCCGCGATACAGAAACTGCCAGATATCCTCGATCCGGCGGGCATCGCGTCCGATCAGATTGGGACAGACATGGTCGGTCAGATAGGCGGCGACAGCCAGTTCGCGGCCGTTTAGCGTTGCATCACCGATCCCGGTCTGGCCGCCCTCCACCTCGATCTTCAGCGTGACGAAATTGCGGCCGGGACAGGTGACGATGACCCTGGCTGACGTAATCCGCATGATCCCGACTCCCTGTGCTGCCGACCCTGCCGGCTGGATACCCAATGCGTTGACCATATGATATTGGTCTGTCAAGTTCAGCGAATTGTCCTGACCAATTTGGTTGGACGACCACATGGCGGATGCTGGCGATGACGGACAATGCGAAACCCGGCCGGGCACCGCGGCTGTATCAGCAGGTGGCAGAGCGGCTGACCCGGGCGATTGCGGCGGGTACCCATGCGGTTGGCGACCGCCTGCCCGCCGAGCGGGAACTGGCCGCCGCCTATGCCGTCAGCCGACCGACGGTGCGTGAGGCGATCATCGCGCTGGAGCTGGACGGACGGGTCGAGGTGCGCGTCGGATCGGGCGTCTATGTGATCCAGCCCCGGCCCCCCGCGGCTACTGCGCCGATGGACGTGGGCGCGTTCGAACTGACCGAGGCGCGGCTGCTGATCGAGGGCGAGACGGCGGCGCTGGCCGCCAGCCTGATCACCGAGGCAGAACTGGCCGAGCTGGACCGGCTGCTTGCCGAAATGGCAGCGGCGGTGGAGGCGGACCGCCAGGCCGGGCATCCGACGGGTGGGCCCCGCATGGACGAATTGCTGGATGAACAATTCCACCTGACCATTGCGCGCGCGACGCAGAACAGCGCGCTGGCCGCGACGGTCGAACAGCTGTGGCAGACGCGCAATCGCTCGCCGCAATGTGCCCGCCTGTTCGAAAAATCGCGCGACTGGGGCGTGCGGCCGGTGGTGGCCGAACATCGCGCCATCCTGGATGCGCTGCGGTCACGCGATCCGGCCCGCGCCCGCGCGGCAATGCGCGATCACCTGAGCCGCGTGCTCCATTACATGCTGGATGCAACGGAGGTGGAGGCAGTGGCGGCAGCCCGCGCCAATGCTGCCGCCCGCCGCCGCCGGTTCGCGGGACGACCCACGGAATAAGCCGATTTCGGCACGACTGGGGATGGAACAGATGGTCGCTGGCTGGGGCGGCAGGATTCGAACCTACGAATGCCGGTACCAAAAACCGGTGCCTTACCGCTTGGCGACGCCCCAGCAGGCGACAGGGCGGCGTCTCTAGCGATAGATGCCGCGCACGTCAAAGGGGATGGTCAATTAAAGGATGCGTTCCACCCAGCCATGGGGGTCGGGTGCCTCGCCGCGCTGGATCGCGACCAGCCGTTCCCGGATGCCCTGAGTGACCATGCCCGGGCCGCCATTGCCGATCCGGAAATCGATATCATGGCCGCGAACCGACCCGATCGGCGTCACCACCGCCGCCGTGCCGCAGGCAAAAGCTTCGCGCAGCCGGCCCGACTGGCTGTCCGCGCACCACTGATCCAGGGAATAGCGTTCCTCGCGAACCGCAACGCCCATATCAGCGGCCAGCGTCAGGATGGCATCGCGGGTGATGCCGGGCAGGATCGTACCGGTCAGCGGGGGCGTGATCATGGTGCCGTCATCGAACACGAAAAACGTGTTCATGCCGCCCAGTTCCTCGATCCAGCGGCGCTCGACCGCGTCCAGGAACACGACCTGATCGCATCCCTGTTCGATTGCCTCGGCCTGCGCCACCAGGCTGGCGGCATAATTGCCACCGCATTTGGCAGCGCCCGTGCCGCCCGCCGCCGCGCGCGTATAATCCTGGCTCACCCACAGCGACACGGCCGGCGTCCCGCCCTTGAAATAGGCACCAGCCGGCGATGCGATCACGCAATAGAGATATTCCTTGGCCGGACGCACGCCCAGAAACACCTCCGACGCGAACATGAACGGCCGCAGATAGAGCGATCCGCCGTCGATGGCGGGGATCCAGTCGCGATCAATGCTGACCAGTTCGCGGACCGATTGAAGGAACAGGTCGGCGGGCAATTGCGGCATTGCCAGACGCGCGGCCGATTGCTGGAACCGGTGCGCGTTGCGGTCGGGCCGGAACAGGGTGACGCCGCCATCAGCAGTGCGATACGCCTTCAGCCCCTCGAAAATCTCCTGCGCGTAATGCAGCACCGATGCAGCGGGATCGAGCGCGATGGGCGCGCGCGCACGGATGGCGGCGTCGTGCCAGCCGCGATCCTCGCTGTAGCGGATGATGGCCATGTGATCGGTGAACAGCTTGCCGAATCCGGGATTGGCGAGCAGCGCGTCACGATCGGCCGCGGCAACCGGAGAAGCATGGGGTTCGACGACGAAACTGGGCCGTTCGGGCTGCACCAACTGATCCTTTCCCTGTGCGGCAATCCGCGCCGCGACGGGCGCCGGAATGGCTTGCGTCGACTTAGGCGCGGTGCCAAATTAGGTCAACATGGCTGGCCAAAACACTTCCGATCCGCTGCGTTCCGCATCTCCCCTGTTCTTGCGCGAACAGGAAATCCGGCGCGGCGTGGAACTGCTCTATTTCGGATACAGCCATCTGACGCGGTCCATCGACGAACGACTGGCCGAACAAGGTCTGGGCCGGGCGCATCACCGCGCGCTTTACTTCATCGCGCGTCAGCCGGATCTGAGCGTCAGCCAGCTGCTCGGCCTGCTGGCGATTACCAAGCAATCGCTGGGCCGTGTGCTTGGCGAATTGATCGATCGCGAACTGGTCGAAATGCGGCCCGGCGACCGGGATCGCCGCCAGCGGCTGTTGCGGCTGACCCCGGCCGGTCGCACCCTGGAAAGCCAGTTGTTCGAGGCACTGCGCGAACGGATGAGCAGCGCCTATCAAAGCGCGGGCCAGGGCGCGGTCGGCGGGTTCTGGGCCGTGCTGGAGGGGCTGATCCCGTCCAGCGAGCGCAACCGGATCGAAGGGTTGCGCCGGGGCTGACACGGCCGTGCACGGATACCGGCACGGCGGATGGCCTGCCGTTCCCCGTGCCGAACGGGTTCAGGCGACCTTGAACCCTTCCTTGTTCATCGCCGCGAACAATGCCTTGTTCCCCGCCTCGTCCCGCTGCGCCTTCAGCCTGGGGAACAGGACGTCCTCTTCCTCGCGCATATGGTCCTCGATCTCCTGCCGGAATTCGCGAACCAGCGTCAGGAATGCGGCGCTGTCCTTTGGCATGGTGTCCAGCCGGAACAGGTAATTTTTGACCAGCGCGTGTTCGCTGGACAGTTCTTCGAACGCTTCGGTTTCCCCGGCCTCGCGCAGCGCGGGGTAGATCACATTCTCTTCCTCGACCGCATGCTTGGTCAACGCCTGCTTCAGATGGGCCAGCAGCAGGGTGCGCTTGGTCACCGCCTTGTCCTCGGTCGCCTCGATCTGGTCGAACAGCTTGCGGACCGAGCTATGCTCGATAGCCAGCGCCTCTGCCCAATCGCTCGCCAGTGCGGTCGGTGCCTGCACAACCGCCTTGCGCCCGATCAGCGCGGCAACGCCCAGCGCGGCACCCGCGCCGACCGCCCCGGCCAGCACGGTGAAATTGCTCAGTCCCTTGCCCTCGGCACGCGCGCTTTTCCGAGCGGCGCCATTATGGGATTTGTTCTGGCGTTCCTTGGTCGTGGTCATGGCATCCTCCTGTCCTGGGTCCTGCAACAAGCAACCCATGCAGGACCCGTCGGTTCCCGGACGGCAGAAGGGGTCAGCGGGTGTTGAGTGCCGCCAATTCGCGATTGCGCCGTTCGGCGGCGGCCAGGGTCTCTTCGACCAACCGGGCCAGTGCCGCGTCCTCATCCAGGACATCAAGGCCCGCGCGCGTCGATCCGCCCTTGCTGGCCACCCGGTCGGCCAGGACGCCGGGCTGTTCCCGCGCATCTTCGGCCAGCCTTGCCGCGCCGACCACCGTGGCCAGCGCCATGCGAAGCGCCTGTGCCGGATCCAGCCCCAGCGCCGCCCCACCGGCCGACAGCGCGTCGATGAATCGATAGACAAAGGCCGGGCCGCTGCCCGCCAGCGCGGTGGCGACATCGAACAGCGGTTCATCGACCCATTCGACCAGCCCGAGCGGGGCCATCAACAGCGTGACGGAGGACCGATGATCCGCGGTGGCGCTGGCACCGCAGAGCGACACGACGCCCCGGCCGATCGCGACGGGCAGGTTCGGCATCGCGCGGACCACGGAACCCGCACCGGTTGCGGCGATCAGATCAGCCTCTCTGGTTCCGGCCAGGATGGAAAGGAGCAGCGGCGCAGCGGCCAGCATGTCCCCATGCGCGGCAATCGCCTCGCCCAGCTGCTGGGGCTTTACCCCGATCATCACGGCATCGAATTGCGCGTCTGCCGGAAACGCCCTGCCCTGCGCCACGCCATCGGGCAGCGCGCGGTCGGCGGTGTTGACCACGAACACGTCCCGGGCGGCAATGGTTTCAGTGGCGATCCACCGGGCCAGCATCGCGCCGGCCATGGCGCCGCATCCGACCAGGCCGATGGTGCGCAGCGTCACGCCTCGCCCTGAGTCTCGATCATCGACGCGGCAATCGCCTCACGCGGGGTCTTGCCGCCCCACAGGACGAACTGGAACACCGGGTAAAACCGCTCGCATTCGTCGATCGCGCTTTCGACCAGCAATTCGGCCTGCGCCAGCGACAGCGTGCCGCCATCTCCCGCATCGATCATCGCGGCATGGCGATACAGCAGGATGCCGGACGAAGACCAGAGTTCGAAATGCCCGATCCACAGCTGTTCGTTGACCAGCCCAATCGCCTCGTACAGCACGGGCCGACGCTCGTCCGGCACGCGGATGTCGGGAAAGGCGAGGAACTGGATCACGCCGTCCTCGGCCCGCCAGATCGCGCGCAGCTCGAACTCGGTCCAGCTGCCCTTTACCTTGGCGACGATCTCGTCCTCTTCGCGCTCGTACGACCAGCCATGCGCGGAGAAATAGTTTTCAAGCATCTCGATCGGGGCGGCGTCGTCGCGATCGAAATCGGATTCTTCAAGCATGGCCCGTCCTTGTCCCCGCATTCCTGCGGATGCAAGGGGTGCCGGTTGGCGGTGCGACGGGCAAGGCTTGTCCACCAGCCCTTTCGAAAAAGCTGTGGAAAAGCAGCTTATTCGGCCTTGGGTTCGGCAGGGGGCGCCTTTGCCGCCTTGGTTTTTGCAGCGTTAAGGCCGGCCAGCTGCTGTTCGATCGCATCAAGGCGCGCCTTCAGCGCATCCGCCTCGTCCCGCGCGGCAACTGCCATCGCCTTGACCGCGTCGAATTCGTCGCGGCTGACGAAATCAAGTCCGCCGATCCATTCGCGGGCCCGGTCGCGCGCCGCCGATTCGCCCTCGCGCGCCATGCCTGCAATGGTGCCGGCCGCGCCGTTCATGAACTTGACGAGATCGTCGATCAGCTTGTTGTCGGATTGCATCTGCCGGTTGTCCTCAATCGCTTCAAAGCGGAACTTGGGTGGAGGCGCGTGAAATCACAAGGGTTTCCGCATCCGGGTTCAACTGATCGAACTGGAAATTGAGGATCGAGGCAAAGCTGAGCCACAGCAGATAGGGCACCATCAGCCAGGCTGCGAGCGAGCGGACCCGGCCAAAGGCAAAGGTGGTGGCGATGGCCAGCACCAGGATCGCGACGATCAACCAGAAGCCGAGCGTGACCTGATGCGCGCCAAAGAACAGCGGCGACCAGACCAGGTTCAGTGCCAGCTGCACCACGAACAGGGCGATGGCCACGCCCCGCCCTTTCGCCCCGCGGGCATGAAGAACGATCGCGATGGCAAGGCCGAGCAGGATGTACAGCGTCGTCCACGCAACGCCGAACAGCCAGCCGGGCGGCGTGATATCCGGCCGTACCAGGGCAGCGTACCAGGCATTGTCCTCGCCCGATTGCACCAGCCGCCCCGCGCCCAGCCCCAGCAGGACGACAAGCGGAACCGTGACCACGGCCCAGCGCAAGAATGATAGCCGCAACTGCCCCTTTGACGCGATTTCGTTCACGATCCCCCCTTTTCGTCGATTTGTCTCGCTATTCGGCCGGCTGCGGTGCCCCCAACGCGGCATCCAGTTCGCGTCCCACCGCCTCCGGCGACTGGGTCCGCTTGGCAAGGCGGCTATAGAGCAGCGGTATCAGGAACAGCGTGATCACCGTGGCGAACAGCACGCCGAAAACGATGACCACGCCGATGGACGATCGTGCCGCGCTGCCCGCCCCGCCGGCCAGCACCAGCGGCACCGCGCCGGCGATGGTCGCGATCGAGGTCATCAGAATGGGGCGCAGGCGGCGGGCCGAAGCCTCACGGATCGCCTGAACGATCTCCATCCCTTCATCGCGCAGCTGATTGGCGAACTCGACGATCAGAATGCCGTTCTTTGCCGCCAGCCCGACCAGCATGACGATGCCGATCTGGCTGTAAAGGTTGAGCGTCTTGCCGAACAAGAGCAGACCGATCAGGCCGCCGGCGACCGCAAGCGGCACGGTGGTGATGATCACCGCTGGATGAACGAAACTTTCGAACTGGGCCGCCAGCAACAGATAGATGATGACGATGGTCAGGCCGAAAACCAGCAGGATCGATCCGCCCGTTTCCTTGAACGCCTGGCTTTCGCCGCGATAGCCGACGGCCAGCACCTCGGGCGACTTGCGCGCCTCGGTTTCCAGGAAGGTCAGCGCCTCGCCCAGCGTGTAGCCCGGGGCAAGGCCGCCCGACAGGGTGATCGCCCGCAGCTTGTTGAACCGGCCAAGATCGCGTGGCCCCGACACTTCCCGCGTGGTGACCAGGTTGGACAGCGGCACCAGCGCACCGGACCGCGCGCGGACATAGATGGTCGCCAGATCGGTCAGGGTCGACCGGTTGGTCGGTTCCGCCTGCACGACCACATAATATTCCTCGCCCCGGTCGACATAGGTGGAAACGCGGCGCGATCCGAGCAGCGTCTGCAACGCGGTGCTGACCTCCTGCACCGAAACGCCAAGGTCGCCTGCGCGCGTGGTATCCACATCGATGCGCAGCTGCGGCTTGGTTTCCTTGTAATCGGAATCGAGGTTGATGATGCCCGGGTTGTTCGATGCGGCGGCAAGGATGCGGTCACGCGCCTCGGCCAGCCCTTCATAGGTGGTGCCGGCAATGACCAGGTTCAGCGGCTGGCCCCGGCCGCGGCCAAGGGCGGAGCGGACCTGAGCGTTGCCGCGCACGGCGGGCAGCGTCTGCAGGATACCGTTGACCTGATTGGCGACGTCCTGCGTACTGACCGTGCGCTCGTCCCAGTGCTTCAGGAAAATGACGAACGCGGCGCTGTTGAAATCGTCGCTGGGGCCGAAACTGCCGGGCACGCGGGTGATCATGGTGCGCACCGCGCCCTGATCCAGCAGCGGCAACAGCTTTGCCTGCGCCTCCAGCGTGTATTTGTCCATCTGATCGAAACCGGTGCCTTCCGGCGCATTGATCGTCGCGTTCAGGCCGCCCTGATCCTCGGCCGGCACCAGTTCGGACTGGATGAGCGTGTACGAAAATCCGCCAAAGGCCAGAAAGGCGACGACGACAATCGTGGTCAGCAACGGCTTGCGGATCACGCCATCCAGCCGGTTGGAATAGCCGGTTTCGAGCCGCTGAAACTGGCGGTCGACCCAGCCGGTGACCCGGCCGCGCTTTTCCTTGCGCAGCATCTTGGAACACAGCATCGGCGTCAGCGTCAGCGCAAGGAAACCGGAAAAGGCGATTGCGCCGATCATGGCCACCGCAAGCTCGCGGAACAACAGGCCGGTCTGCCCGGCCAGGAACATGACCGGTACGAACACGGCGCAGACGACCAGCGTGGTGGAAATGACGGCGAACCCGACCTGACGCGTGCCCTTGAACGCCGCGACCAGGGGCGATTCCCCTTCCTCGATCCGGTGATAGACGTTTTCAAGGACGACGATGGCATCGTCGACAACGAGGCCGATGGCGAGGACCATTGCCAGCAGGGTCAGCAGATTGACCGAATACCCGACCATCCACAGCACGGCAAAGGCGCCCAGCAGACAGATCGGCACGGTCACCGCCGGGATGATCGTCGCCCGCCACGATCCCAGGAACAGGAAGATGACGGCAACCACCAGGATCGCGGCCTCCGCCAGGGTGTGCCAGACCTTTTCGATCGCTTCACCGATGAACAGCGAATCGTCCGATCCGATCGTGATCGTCATCCCCTGCGGCAGGTCGGGCTTCAGGTTCTCGGCCAGTTTCTTGGCTGCATCGGCGACGGCCAGCGTGTTGGCTCCCGACTGACGGACAATGCCCATGCCGACCGCCGAACCGCCGTTCAGGCGGAAGCTGCTATAGGGATTTTCGGCTCCCACCTCGACCCGCGCGACATCGCCCAGCCGCACCAGATAACCGTCCGGCCCACGGCCGACGATCAGGCGGGAAAAGCTGTCGGGCGCGGCAAAGGCACGGTCGACGCGCAGCGTGACATTCTGCTGACTGGACTCCAGTCGCCCGGCCGGCAGTTCGACATTCTGGCTGCGCAGCGAATTTTCAATGTCGGTCGGCGTCAGCTGAAAGGCGGCCAGCTTCTGCGCATTCAACCATACGCGCATCGAAGGCCGCGCCTCACCGCCCACAAAGATGCGGGCAACGCCGTCGATGGTGCCGAACCGGTCGACCAGATTGCGGTTGACGTAATCGGACAGCTGCAGCCGCGTCCAGCCGGGCCGCGACACCACCATGAACATGATCGGCGAGGCGTCGGCATCGACCTTGCGGACTTCCGGGGCCAGCGCCTCTTCGGGCAGGTCCTCCAGCACGCTGCCGACGCGGTCACGCACGTCGTTGGCGGCCGAATCGACCTCTCGATTGGGACGAAATTCGATGGAGATGCTCGACTGTCCGTCGCGGGAGGTCGAGGTGATCGTCTGAATCCCTTCGATGCCCGACAGCGCATCCTCAAGCGGCTGGGTGATCCGCGCCTCGATGACGGACGCGGCGGCACCGGTATAGACGGTTTCGATCGACACGATCGGCGGATCGGTGTCCGGATATTCGCGGATCGACAGGCTGAGATAGCCGACCAGCCCGAACAGGGTCAGCAGGATTGACAGGACGGCCGCAAAGACGGGTCGCCGGACGGATAGGTCCGACAACTGCATCAGTTGGCGCTCCCGCCCGTCGGCTTGCCGATGCCGGTAGCGGCCTGTTCCTGACCGTTAAGGCGGACCTGCTGCCCATCGGCAACCTTAACCACCCCTTCGGTAATCACGCGCGCATCTGGGCCAAGGCCGGACAGGATTTCAACCTTGCCCCCCTGACGAATGCCGGTGCGCACCGCCACGCGCTTGGCCTTGCCCTGTTCGACGACAAACACGAAGTTTTCGTCCCCATCGCCTACAACCGCCAGTTCGGGCACAGACGGCGCGGTGCGTGCCTGCGCCTCCACCACCACGGTCAGCAGCATCCCCGGCTTCAACCGGGCGTCGGGATTGGGGATAAGGGCGCGGACGGTGACGGCGCGGGTTTCCGGGTTCACGATCGCATCGATGACATCGATCCGGCCACGGAACCGCTCATCGGGATAGGCGGCGGCCTGCGCCTCGATCGGCTGACCCTGTTTCAGGGCGGACAGCATGGTTTCGGGGACCGAGAAATCGAGCTTGATCACCGAAAGATCGCTGATCCGCGCGACCTCGGTTCCGGCACTGACGATCGCCCCGGCGGAGATGTTGCGCAGCGAGACATAGCCGGAAAACGGCGCGCGCAGCACCCGGTCGCCGATGGACGCACGCGCCTCAGCCGCCTGAGCGCGCGCCTGCGCCGCAAGTGCGGTCTGCGCATCCAGCGCGCTTTGCGTCGCGAATCCGCGCTGGCGGAGTTCAGCCAGGCGGGAAAGCTGCTTTTCGGCCTCTGCCGCGCGGGCGCTGGCAACGTCCAGCTGGGCCGTTTCCTGACCGCGGGCCAGCACGGCAACCACATCGCCCTTGCGAATGAAATCGCCATCATCGAATGCCAGGCGCTCGATCCGCTCCGTCACGGGGGCGGCCAGCGTCACCTGTTCATTCGCATTGGCGGTGCCGACCGCCTCGATCCGTTCGACAAACCGTTCCTGAACCACCGGGGACACGGCAACAAGCGGCGCCGCGCGCCCCTTGGCCGCCGGTTGCGAACCGCCGCCGCAGCCCGCCGCCATCAGCGCGAGCGAAAGGATCAGGATTTGCTTATGCATCGGTGCCTAGGCCGCTATTCTGCAGAGGACCCTAACGCAAGCGCGCGAACGTCGTTTCGCGCCGCGATAAGAAACTCAACATTTCCTTCCGGCCCCGTGATGGGGCTTTCCACCGCATCCTGCACGGTCCAGCCAATCGTGCCAAGCCATGATTTGGTTGCATCGCACACACGCCGGTGAACCGCCGGATCGCGGACCACCCCGCCCTTGCCGATTTCGTGCCGTTCCGCCTCGAACTGCGGCTTGATCAGCGCGACCAGCCAGGCACCCGGTGCGGCAAAGGACATCGGCACGGGCAGCACCTTGTGCAGCGCAATGAAGCTTGCGTCACAGACGATCAGATCGACGAGTTCGGGCACATGATCGGCGGTCAGGATGCGTGCGCTTGTCTGTTCATGCACGATCACCCGCGGATCCTGACGCAGTTTCCACGCCAGCTGGTTGGTGCCGCTGTCCACGGCATAGACCCGCGCCGCGCCGCGGGTCAGCAGAACGTCGGTGAACCCGCCGGTCGATGATCCGACATCCATCGCCACCGCGCCCACGGGATCGATCGCAAAATGATCGAGCGCATGGGCCAGCTTGATCCCGCCCCGCGAAACCCAGGGATGGTCGCGGCCCTTGACGGTGATCTCGGCATCGTCGGGGATCTGCTGCCCGGGCTTGTCCACCTTTCGATCGCCGACGAAAACGACCCCGGCCATGACCAGCGCCTGAGCCCGGGTTCGGCTCTCCGCCAGGCCCCGTTCGGCGAGCAGTTGATCGATCCGCGTCTTTCCCATGCCGGTCCTTTGGCGGGGCGGGCGGACAAACGCAAACCCCGGCCCACCCAACGCAAAGTTTATTGCCTATCATTCTAGTAGGATTATCATGCGTCACCGGGGGCTGGACGAGGGAGTGACCGCGATGGCGATCTTTGACACGCATGACCGTACCGGCCCGACCATTCTGACCGTGCCCGGGCTGGATAACAGCGGCCCGGGCCATTGGCAGACGATCTGGGAATCGGTGCGCGGGGACGTGCGCCGGGTCGAGCTTGGCCTGTGGAATGCGCCGCAGCGCAATCCGTGGGTCACCCGGCTGGATCAGGCGATCGGCGAATCATCCGCACCCGTGGTGCTGGCCGGGCACAGCCTGGGTTGTATCGCCATCGCCTGGTGGGCGACCATGGCGGCGCCGGAGGTGCTGGCGCGGGTTGGCGGCGCGTTGATGGTGGCGCCAGCCGATGTCGACTGGGCGGATGCGCAAATCCTGCGGACCTTCCGCCCCATTCCCATCGAGCCGCTGCCCTTCCCCTCCATCCTCGTCGCCAGCCGCGACGATCCGTGGCTGGATGTGGAACGGGCGCACCACCTGGCAACCCATTGGGGCAGCCTGTTTCACGATGCGGGGGCGGCCGGGCATATCAATGCCGACAGCGGCCTCGGTAGCTGGCCCGAGGGGCAGGAGCTGCTCGCCCGGCTCAGCGACGGGTCGATCCACCGGACCGCCACCCGGCGCGTGCCGCCCGGCTGGCGCAACCCGGCGGGGGATCCGCGCGGATTTGGCCTGGGCAGCAGCTAACGCCGGATCGGCCTTCGGTCAGGCGCGCGCGCCCGCCTCTGTCTCCGTCTCGTTCCAGCGGAGCGCCTTCAGCACCGTATCGACGATGTGCGGGGCGTTCAGGCCGGCCTGGTCATACTGCACTTCCGGCTTGTCCTGATCCTGGAACAGGTCGGGCAGACGCATCGTCCGCAGTTTCAGCCCGCCATCGATCAGGCCCGCATCGCTCGCCATGGTCAGGACGTGCGCGCCAAGGCCGCCAATCGCATTCTCCTCGATCGTCACGGCGACTTCGTGCGTGGCGAGCAGGCGGCGGATCAGTTCCTCGTCCAGCGGCTTGGCAAAGCGCAGATCGGCGACGGTCGTCGACAGCCCCTTGGCGTCCAGCACGTCGGCCGCCTTCAGCGCCTCGGACAGGCGCGTGCCAAGCGACAGGATCGCGACCTTCTTGCCCTCGCGCACCACGCGGCCCTTGCCGATTTCCAGCTGCTGCGGCACCGCTGGCAACGGCACGCCGACCCCGTTGCCGCGCGGATAGCGGAACGCGATCGGGCCGCTGTCATGGCAGGCGGCGGTATAGGTCATGTGGACCAGCTCCGCCTCGTCGGCCGCAGCCATCACCACGAAATTGGGCAGCGACGCCAGATAGGTCACGTCAAAGCTGCCGGCATGGGTGCAGCCATCCGCGCCGACCAGCCCCGCCCGGTCGATGGCAAAGCGCACCGGCAGATTCTGGATCGCAACATCATGCACCACCTGGTCATAGGCGCGCTGAAGGAAGGTCGAATAAATGGCGCAGAACGGGCGCATCCCCTGCGCCGCAAGACCGGCGGCAAAGGTGACGGCGTGCTGTTCGGCGATACCGACGTCGAAGCTACGATCCGGATGCGCGTTGGCGAACTTGTCGACGCCCGTCCCGCCCGGCATGGCCGCGGTGATGGCGCAGATCCGCTTATCGGTCTCGGCCAGCTTGGCCAGCGTTTCGCCGAACACGTTCTGATATGCCGGCGGCCCCGGCGGTGCCTTGACCTGCGCGCCCGTGATCACGTCGAACTTCTGGACGCCGTGATATTTGTCGGCGCTGTTTTCGGCCGGGGCATAGCCCTTGCCCTTTTTCGTCACGACATGGATCAGGCAGGGCCCTTCCGCCGCGTCGCGCACATTTTCCAGCACGGGGACGAGATGGTCGAGATTGTGGCCGTCGATCGGGCCGACATAGTAAAAGCCCAGTTCCTCGAACAACGTGCCGCCCATGGCCAGGCCGCGGGCATATTCATCGGTCTTGCGCGCCGCCTTTTGCAGCGGCTCGGGCAGCTTGCGCGCCAGCCGCTTCAGCGTTTCGCGCACGCCCAGAAATTCGCGGCTGGACACGATGCGCGACAGATAGGCCGACAGGCCGCCGACCGGCGGGGCAATCGACATGTCATTGTCGTTCAGGATGACGATCAGGCGATTGCCCGCCTGTTCGGCATTGTTCATCGCCTCATAGGCCATGCCGGCGCTCATCGCGCCATCGCCGATCACGGCAATGCCCTTGCCCGGCGTGCCCGCCATCTTGTTGGCGACGGCAAAGCCCAGTGCTGCGGAAATGCTGGTCGAGCTGTGCGCCGCGCCGAACGGATCATATTCGCTTTCCGCCCGCTTGGTGAAACCGGACAGGCCGCCCCCCTGACGCAGCGTGCGGATGCGATCGCGCCGCCCGGTCAGGATCTTGTGCGGATAGCATTGATGGCCAACGTCCCACACCAGCCGGTCGTCCGGCGTGTTGAAGACGTAATGGATGGCGACAGTCAATTCGACCACGCCAAGCCCGGACCCCAGATGGCCGCCCGTTGTGCCGACCGCCGAAATCGTCTCGCTGCGCAATTCGTCGGCAAGCTGCCGAAGGTCGGCTGGCTTCAGCTTGCGAAGGGCCTCGGGCGTCGGAACAGTGTCGAGCAGCGGTGTCGCGGGACGGTCAGTCATCGTCCCGGTGTACTGTGTTCCCGACGCGAAGTCGATTGTTCCGATGCAACAGGCGGCCAGTAAAAAGACCGTTGGGTTACGCCTCGTCGCAATCGGCGCAGCGGCCGCGCACCTCGATCACGGGACGGACCGGCGCAAATCCTGCCTTTTCGGCCGCACTGCGCACCGACCCGGTAATCCGGTCATCGTCCAGATGCGTCGCCTGTCCGCAACTGTCGCAGACCAGGAAAATACAGTCGTGCAGGCAGCCGGGATGGGCATTGGCGACATAGGCATTCTGGCTTTCCACCCGGCGCGCCAGATTGGCACCGACGAACAGGTCGAGGATGCGATAGACGCTGTTGGGCGCAATGCGCCGCCCTTCCCGCTTGGAAACGGCATCGGCAATGTCATAGGCGCTGGCCGGCTTGGTAAACTCGGCCAGGGCGGCAAAGACGCTGGCACGCATTGCCGTCCATTGTTCGCCGGCGTCCTCCAGCTGGGCCTGCGCCGCGCTGGCGAGCGCCGCGCCACTGCGTTCCTGATGATCATGGGCGTGCATGGACTGAACCTAATGGCCGGCGAGGCCGGCGGCAAGCATCAGCCGCGGGCGCGGCGATTGAGATCGTGGCCCAGCGCGACAATCGCGACGCCCAGCACGGTGGCCGCCGCTTCCGCCCCGCCATGCGGCAGGTTCAGCGCCCCCGCCATGATGCCAAGGCCGAACGCGCCAGTCGCTGCGGGCAGCATCCGCCCATGCGTCCACGCCCCGATCCCAAGGCCCAGCGCACCAAAGGCGATCGCCAGAACCAGACCGATTTCATGCAGATGCGGGCTGACGATCCCGCTGCCCGCAGAGGCAAGCGCGCTGACCATCAGGATCGTGACGACGCAATGCACGGCGCACAGGCCCGACAATCCGATCGCCAGCCGGTCGATTCCCGGCATGCCGCGGATCAGGGAGCCAAGAACAAGGCGCTGAGTCGTCATCACGGCCCGCATATAGAAGTGCATCCGCAGAGTTACAACATATCATCACGTTGTTTCTGCCATGCCACGGCCCAAGGGCCGCATTGTCAGCGCGGGACACCTCGCCTATGTCGCATGGCGTGCTTCAACCCGGCTTCATCCCCTCGTCCGCACGTCCCGCAACCCTTGCCCGGTGGCTGGGAATCGTCGCAATCCTGATCGTCATGATCGTCGTCGTCGGTGGCATCACCCGGCTGACCGAATCGGGCCTGTCGATCACCGAATGGAAACCCGTGTCGGGCGCGCTGCCGCCGCTGAACGATGCGGACTGGCAGGCAGCGTTCGACCTGTATCGCCAGACCCCGGAATATCAGCAGATCAATCGCGGAATGTCGCTGGGCGAATTCCAGTTCATCTTTTTCTGGGAATGGGTGCATCGCCAGCTTGGCCGCCTGATCGGGCTGGCGCTGGCCCTGCCGCTGATCTGGTTCGCCGTTCGTCGCCGCATCCCGCATGGCTATACGCCGCGGCTGGTCGCGCTGGTCGCGCTGGTCGGGCTGCAGGGTACGCTGGGATGGTGGATGGTGCAGTCTGGCCTGGCCGACCGCACGGACGTCAGCCATTACCGGCTGGCCGCGCATCTGTTGACCGCCCTGTTCCTGCTGGCTGGCACGGTGTGGACTGCGCTTGATCTCCGACTGCTCGCCACCGCCCCTGCCGCACGACCGGCGCGCTTGGTGCCCCTGGCCGCCATTGCGGGCAGCATCCTGTTCATCCAGCTGTTGTTCGGCGCCTATACCGCCGGGCTGAATGCGGGCCTGGTCACCGATCAATGGCCGCTGATGAACGGCCGCTTCTTTCCGGCGGAGGAATTTGCCGGCCGGTCGGCGGTGGACGCGGTGTTCAACGACCCGTTCGTCATCCATTTCGTCCATCGCTGGTGGGCATGGGTGGCCGCCATCGCGCTGATCGTGCTGGCCGTGCGGGTAAAGCGGGCAGGCGCGCGGCCTGCATCCATCGCCATTCACGCGCTGCTCGGCACGCAGATCCTGCTGGGCATTGCCACGGTGATGACGGGCGTGAACCTGCACGTTGCGGTCACGCATCAGCTGGTCGGCGCCCTGCTGGTCATTGCCGTGACCCTGGGCGCGCATCGTCTGGGCCGGACGCCCGCGTGACTGGGCTGACGCTGGTTTACACGACCCTGGATAGCGTCGATCGCGCCGCCGACATCGCCGGGACTGTGGTGGAGGAACGGCTGGCCGCCTGCGCGCAGGTTCTGGCGCCGATCACGTCAACCTATCGCTGGCAAGGCAAGGTCGAAACCGCACAGGAATGGCCGCTGCTTTTGAAGGTGGCTTCGACCGATGCCGAACGGCTGATCGAACGGCTGGGCGTGCTGCACCCCTATGATCTGCCGGTCATCGAATGGTGGCCGGCATCGACCACGCCCGGCGCGCTCGCTTGGCTGGCCGAAAGCGTCGCTTGATGCTGACCGCTGCGATCCTGCTGGCTGTTCAGGCGACCGCGCCTGTTGCCGCGCACCGCTTTTCCCCGCCGCTGGACAGCGACTGGCGCTACCGGATCGATGAAACCCGGGAACAGGACGGGCGGACGGATCGCTATCGACTGGAGCGCATCGTGCGGTTCAAACGCACCGAACGCGGCTTTACCGCCGTATTGACCGTCACTGCCGTCGATGGCGGCATTGCCAGCGGCCCCGGCGCGATGTTCGAGGCGGGGATGAGCGGATTTGTCGGCGTGCCGATCCAGATGCACCTGGATTCGGCCGGGCGGGTCACGGCGGTCGACGACCTGGACCGGCATTTTGACCGGTGGACCGACGGGATCGTCGCGATCGGCCTGCGCGGCGTGAATGCCGACAAGCGCGCGCCGATCGCCAAGGCGCTGGCCGACCGGTTCGCCGCGATGCCCGCCCCTGCCCGGCTGGACATGTTCGCTTCCATGCTGGGCGCGATCATCCCTACCTCCGATCTGCCGGCCGCCCCGGTCACCGAAACGCCCATCGATCAGAAAAGCGCAGCCGCCGACCTGTCCGGCACGCGCCGCGCCTTTCGCTCTGCCGATGACTGGCTGGTGATCGACGACCGGCTGACCGGTCAGGGCCGCAGTCCGCAGGGTGCGTTCGACCTGTCCGTCGAACATCGCCGCACCATCGATCCGGCAACCGGGCTGATCCGGTCGTCGGTCCGCGTCCGGCGCACGGCCAGCGGCGATGCAGCACAGGTCACGACCACGCGCATCACCGTGGATCCACCATCGGCAAACTGACCCGGTATTCCTATACCCGTCAGCAGAGCCGCGCTTTCGCTTGACTTTCGGGCACGGATTGAACATTGGCCACCCATCGCGCCGCTCCGCACTGGGGCGGCGCTTGCTGTTCAACCCGGATAAGGTCACCAAGCCCATGAAGGCGCTGATGAAGACCACCAAGTCGGTAAAGCCGGCGGAAGTGGAAAAGAAGTGGCATATCGTTGACGCCGACGGCCTGGTGGTCGGTCGCGCTGCGACGATCATCGCCAATGTGCTGCGCGGCAAGCACAAGACCAGCTTTACCCCCCATGTCGATTGCGGTGACAACGTCATCGTCATCAACGCGGACAAGGTCCGTTTCACGGGCAAGAAGCTGTCGCAGAAGGTGTATTACAAGCACACCGGCTATGCGGGCGGCATCAAGGAAATCACCGCCGCCAAGGTGCTGGACGGCCGGTTCCCGGAGCGCGTGCTGGAAAAGGCGATCGAGCGCATGATCCCGCGCGGCCCGCTGGGCCGTCAGCAGATGCGCAATCTGCGCATCTACAAGGGCAGCGAGCATCCGCATGACGCCCAGAACCCCGAAGTGCTGGATATCGCGGGCATGAACCGCAAGAACAAGGTGGGCGCATAATGACCGACAATCGCCAGTCCCTTTCCGATCTGGGCGCGGTCGTCCAGGGCCAGCCGCTGGCCGAAGAGGGCACCGACCTGGGCGTTCAGGCGCCGACCTATGAGCCCGCGCCGCTGCGCGAGCAGGAACTCGACGCCTATGGCCGCGCCTATGCGACCGGCCGCCGCAAGGACGCGGTTGCCCGCGTGTGGATCAAGCCCGGATCGGGCAAGATCACGATCAACGGCCGTGATCAGGAAGTCTATTTCGCGCGTCCGACGCTGCGTCTCGTCATCAACCAGCCGTTCGGCGTTGCCGAGCGTGAGGGCCAGTATGACGTGATCGCCACCGTCAAGGGCGGCGGCCTGTCGGGTCAGGCCGGTGCCGTGAAGCACGGCATTGCCCAGGCGCTGACCAAGTACGAGCCTGCGCTGCGCACGCCCGTCAAGCGTGCCGGTTTCCTGACGCGTGACAGCCGCGCGGTCGAGCGCAAGAAGTACGGCAAGGCGAAGGCCCGCCGCAGCTTCCAGTTCTCGAAGCGCTGATCCGCTTTCAACGACGAACAACAGAAAAGGGCGGCTTTCGGGCCGCCCTTTTTTTGTGCTCCGCACCTATTCGCTTTGCGAAACAATGTGTTGCCTTTGCGCATCGCTTTGGCCGCCAAGTGGATTGGGGTTGCCGGGCGCTATTGACCCGGTGTCAAAGCGCAATAGCCTCTGACGCCATGCGGTGAAACGCTCTGGTTTCATCTCTTTCGATGGGGGATTTCCATGATTCTTGCTCGCACCACGCGCGCATCTTTGCTGCTGTCGGCGGCCGGTCTGGGTCTGTGCGCGATGGCGACGCCGGCAATGGCCGGGGACAGCGACACGACGCCGGGTCTGGAACTGGTCAGCATAGCGCCGGACGCGACAGGCGGCCGCCCCGATCTGGCGATCGAATCCGCACATCGCGTATCGGTCGCACCGGCTGTCCAGCAGCAGATTCACGTGGTGCCGGACGACGCGGAAGAAACCCCGCAGATCACCATCAACAACAATTTCACGCCGGTTCAGGCCTATGATCCCACCAACATCACCGGCGTCGGTCAGATCATCAGCGATTCGGGCGGCGGCTTTATCGGCACGTGCACAGGGTCGCTGATCAACCCGCGCACCGTCATCTTTGCCGCGCACTGCGTGAACACGCGCAGCGCGACTGCCTATGGCGCCAATTCGGGCGGCGTCGCGGTCGGCATCGGATTTGAAACCAACACCCGCGCCAATGCCCCCGGACAGGTGGACGAGCTGGTCCGCTGGCTGCTGGGTTCCGGCCCGACACAGGCCGGACGGTTCCAGACGAACACGGCCCAGGCGTTCTACAACATCAATCAGGTCTTTTACGACCCGCGCTCGCTATCGGCCGCGTCGTGCACGACGCCCACGTCGTGCTTCCTTGAAGCGGACGTGGCGACCGCGGTGCTCGACACGCCTGCCAAGGATATCCCGACCTGGGCGCTGCTGTTTTCCCCGCTGCCGACGCCAGGCGCGATCGATCCGGTCAACGGCACCGGCTATCATGTGAACATCGCGGGCTATGGCGCGTTCGGCAACGGGACGACCGGTTCGGCAAGCAATGGCAACTTCCGCCGCCGCGCGGCCGAAAACATGCTGGGGGCGCTCACCTCCTTCAATTCGCGCAATACGTTCCTGTTCGGATCGCCCGGTGCGATATCCCGGCCGCAGCAGCTTTATTTCCTGGATTTTGACGACCCGGCCCGCGGGACGCCAGCGGCCAATACCCGCGATTTCAACGGCTTCCGGGACAACGCGCTGACCCGCGAAGGCACCACCGGCCCCGGCGATTCGGGTGGCCCGCTGATCCTCGACCGCACGTTTTCCAAGCAGGTCGTAATCGGCGTCCTGTCGGGCGGATCGACCTTCTTTGCCGGCCAGCCTGGCGGCAGCTATGGGACGCAGAGCTTCTATCAGCCGCTGTTCCTCTATTGGGACTGGATCGTCGCCAACAACCCCTATCGCTACGTCTCCGCAGTCGGCGGCAACGTAAACTGGGAAAATGCGGCCGCCTGGGTCACCGAACTGGACCCGAATTACCAGATCATCAGCAATGGTCAGCTGGTCAATGGCGTGCCGACCAATCTGGGCGGCGCCAATTCCGGGAACGGCCCGGAGTTTGGTGAGGCCTGTTTCCAGTCGCCCAACACATCGACCAATCCGGCGACCAATGAATGCGTCGACCTGTCGACCGGTCGGGAGCGCAACGGCATTCCGAACCGCGCCACGGACACCAATGCCCCTGCTGTCACACAGGTCGTCGGCGAAGGGGATCTGGTACCGGGTCTGGAAACGGCACAGGCAACGCCCGGATACAGCGACACCGCCCGCCCCGCCGCGACCATCGCCAACGGCCTGCCCGGCGCGACCAATTTCGTGCCGAACAATGTCGATGGCGTCCGCACCACGGGCCAGATCGGCCGGTATTTCGACGTGACCCTGCGCAACACGGGCAATGTCACGCTGAATTCGACCGTCACCATCGACCGCTTCACCATTCAGGGTGCAACGTCGCAGCTGACCATCGCCAGCAACGCCTCGCTGACCAGCCTGATGGAAATCCGGCAGAATACCGGCACCATCGTCAATAACGGCATCCTGGCGTCGCAGGGCGATTTCCTGTTCCTGTCGGGCCTGCTGACCGGTTCCGGCCGGATCAACGCGCCCTTTACCACCAGCGTGATGGGCACGATCGCGCCGGGCACGATCGGGACCACCGGCACGTTGACCATCGGCGGCAACCTGATCCTGACATCGGGCAGCCAGCTGCTGATCGACCTTGGCCCCAATGGCGTATCCGACCGAATCGCACTGGTCGCGGGCAGCGGCCAGACGGGCCAGGCCGATCTCGGCGGCACGGTCGGCTTCTCGACCGTCGGCGGATACCGGCCGGCGGATGGCGATGTGTTCACCATCCTGACCGCAACGGGCGGCATTACCGGCCGGTTCGCCGCCACCGCTCCGCTGTCCGCGATCCTGACGCCGCGGATCCTTTACGGCACCACCGCCGTGCAGGTGGAGATCGAGGCTGGCCGCTATGCCGACGTGATCAACGCCGCCTCGCCGATCCAGCGCGCCTATGCCAGCCTGCTCGACACCAACCGCGGCAACACGGCGGTTTCGGCGGAGCTGTATCGCGAACTCGACCTGCTCGGCGCGCCGCAGCTGCGCGACACGCTGGAAACGCTGGCGCCCAACGCGGCCCAGCTTTCCGCCAATATGGGCATCGTGCTGACCGACACGCTCAGCCGCTTCTATCGCGACCGCATGGGCACGGTTGCCCGCGGCGGCACCTATGGCAGCATCGCCATGTATGGCCGTCCGGTGCAGCTTGCCTCGCTGGCCACGATGAACCCGGGCGGTGCCCAGGTGCAGAGCGACAGCGGCAACGGCATGAGCGTGCAGCAGGGCGCGCTGCCCGATGATGTCGCGGTCTATCTGGCTGGCGGCTATGTCGAAGGATCGGGCCAGGGTCTGCCCGGTGCGGTCAATTTCGGCCGCAACCGCTTTGACGGTTATTACATCGCCGGCGGCATCGAAAAGGATCTGGGCGGCGGCACGCTTGGCATCGGCATTTCCTATGCCGACATGGACGGCCGCATTCCCGGCGGCGCGCAGCTCGCCGATGCCGCGCTCTATCAGGGCACGCTCTATGGCACGCTGGGTCTTGGCAAGCTGGCTGCGCTGGACGGCGTGATCAGCGTCGGCTCCTATGACACCACGACGCAGCGCAACGCGACCCTGGGCGCCGTGCCCTTCACGCTGCGCAGCAAGGATCAGGCGACGGCGGTCTCCGCCGAACTGGGCCTGGGCGGCGTCGCGCCGGAGGGTCAGGCCCTGTCGATCATGCCGCGGGTCGCGCTGCGCTATAACCTCCTCGATTTCGACGATGTGTTCGAAACCGGCGGCGGCCCGGCGCTGCGTTACAATCTCGGCAAGTTCGAAAGCTGGCAGGCGCGCGGCGGCGTCACGCTGACCACGGGTGCGGGCAGCGTTCGTCCCTTTGCGTCGGCGCAATATGTCTATGACTTTGGCGAACGGCCGGGTGCGTTCGGCGTGAACCTGATCGGCGGCCGCGGGCCCAGCGCCCTTCTGGCACTGGCCGGTACGGACAACGACTGGGGCGAGGTCACCGGCGGCCTGGTGATCGACACGGGCAACATCGCCGCGTCCTTCTCGGCCGAATCGACCGTCAACCGGTCGGACGTCCGCAATCAGGCCTATCGGGCGTCGCTGACCGTCCGGTTCTGAACCACCAACGATCCGGCGCGGCTTCGTGCTGCGCCGGATTGCCTTTTGCCGATTGCGGGTCCAGCACTGCGCAACCGAATCCTCAGTGCAAAGTGATCCATGACCAGCCGCGAGACGACGCAATTCCTTCCCCTGGACGATGCCGATCCATGGCCCGACGGCATGACCAAATCGTTGAGCGACCGGTTGTTCACCATCGCCTGGGGCGCGATCCAGTGGCCCTGGCTGGCGCGCAGCCTGTCCGGCGGCAGCCGTGCGGCCAAGGCGCGGTTGCTGGCAGAGCTGCGGCTGGACGATGACGCCCTGCCCAATCTGGGCAGCTGGAAGGCCGATACCGGCCTGTTATCGCTGATCGTCGAGCATATCCGCGATGAACGCCCCGGCACGGTCGTCGAACTGGGCATGGGCGCATCCAGCCTGATCATCGCCCGCGCGCTTCAGATGAATGGCGGCGGACAGCTGATTTCGATGGATCAGCATGGCGGGTTCGTATCGTCGACGCGCGAATGGCTGGCCGAACAGGGCGTGCATCCGGAATTGCGGGCCGTCCCGTTCCGCCGCGCACCGGAACCCTGGCCCTGTATCTGGTACGATACCGGGCCGCTGCCCGATCGCATCGACATGCTGGTCATCGACGGGCCGCCCTGGACCATCCACCCGTTCGTCCGCGGTGCGGCGGAATGCCTGTTCGACAAGATCGCGGTGGGCGGCACGATCCTGCTGGACGATGCGGCACGCCCCGGCGAGCGCGTGGTTGCCGCACGGTGGCGCAAACGCTGGCCCGATTTCCGGTTCGAACTGGTCAATCGCGGGACCAAGGGGACGCTGATCGGCAAAAGGCTGCGCTGAACCAGCGTCGGGTCGCTCAGCCGGCGGGCGCAGCCGCCCGGACGACGCGCGCGCGCCAGGTGGGGATGAAATCCACGCTGCCCCGACATTCGCCCATTTCGACCTGTTCGGACAGGCGGAACTGCTTGCCGTCCCAGACAAAGTTCTGGCCGACGCCGCAATCGCCGATGCCCCGCCCCTTGGCAAAACTGCTCAGCACGCCGTCGGCAAAACCGGCATTGACCAATGTCTGCGGCCCGTCCGGCCCGCCCATGCCGGCATCCACGTCGAACTGCGCCAGCACCGGCTCCCCACCGGCAGGCGCCACATAGACAAGCGACATCAGGTTATAGGCGCCCGCATCGCAGGGCAGCAGGATCAGCGTCGCGCCGTCGCCCAGCGCATGCGCCTCGGCGGCAGGCGGCTCGTCCATGAACTCGGTAATCGCGCATTTCGCTTCCTTGCGCAGCCGGTCGACCAGCGCGGCATCCAGCGGCGGCGGAGCACCGGCGGGATTGATGGCGCGGATCACCGGAAGCTCGCGTTTGCCCAGCGACCCCTTGCTGCCGCCGCGCGCCACGATCGCCTGCGCCGTACCCGCGACGCCCTGTTCAGCGTCCATGTACCGCAGCGCCGCCGACAATCCGGCAAGCGAGATCGGATAGGCAGGGCCATTCGCCCCCGCCACGGTCAGGCGCGTGCCGTTCACCGCCTCCAGCGCGATGGTCCGCGCCGATGCCTCGGTCAGGCGGATCGTGCGTTCGTCCTCACGCTCCCCGCCACTGGCCACGGTCTTGCCGTCCACCGCCACCGTCAGCGGCAGTGCGGGCAGGTCGCTGCCCGTGAAGCGGACGATCATGCCGCCCGAATCGGCCGGATCGCGCGCAATCGACATCAGGACGCTGGGCACATCGCCATCCTCTGGCGCCAGCGCCACCGCCTTGCACGCCAGGCCGTTGTCGCAGCCGACGGTCCAGTCGCGGAACGTGCCAAGTTCGCCCGGCCGCGGCCGCGCATTGCTGTCCGCCTCCTCGGCAATCGGGGTGGGCAACGGCGACGGGGCCGCAACGCTGTTGTCCGGACCCTCCGCCTGATTGGCGACGGGCGGAGCTTCGGTGCAGGCGGCAAGCGCAACAAACAGATACAGGGGGATGGATCGCATGGGGCGCTGTCATATCGCGGTGGCAGGCCGGGCAAAAGCGGCTATCTGAACCCCATCATCGATTCAGGAGCGTGAACGGCATGAAAATCATCGGCGTGATCGGCGCGGGACAGATGGGCGCGGGCATTGCGCAGGTATCGGCGGCGGCGGGCTATCGCGTCCTGCTGTCCGATGTCAGCAAGGAACGTGCAGAGGCGGGCAAGGCCGGCATTGCCAAGGGTCTGGACCGGCTGGTCGCCAAGGAAAAGATCGACGGTGCGGCCCGTGATGCCACGCTGGCCGGGATCGAACCGGTCGGCGATGTCGCCGCCATGGCCGAATGTGATCTGGTGATCGAAGCCGCAACAGAGCGAGAGGCGATCAAGCGGCAGATTTTTGCCAGCGTCGGCGCAGTCATGCGGGACGACGCGATCCTGGCCAGCAACACATCGTCCATCCCCATCACCCGGCTGGCGCAGGCATCGCCCGATCCGGCGCGGTTCATGGGGGTGCATTTCTTCAACCCCGTGCCGGTCATGGGCCTGATCGAGCTGATCCGCGGCCTTGCGACGTCCGATGCAACGGTGGCGGCGGTGGAGGCGTTCGGCCGTACTTTGGGCAAGGAGATCGTCCATGCCAATGATGCGCCGGGGTTCATCGTCAACCGCGTGCTGATGCCGATGCTGAACGAGGCGTGCTTTGCCCTGGGTGAAGGGGTGGCCACGATCCGCGACGTGGATACCGCCTGCCGCCTTGGCCTCAACCACCCGATGGGGCCGTTCACGCTGGCGGACTTTATCGGGCTGGACACATGCCTGGAAATCACCCGCGTCCTGTTCGAGGGGACGGGCGATCCCAAGTTCCGCCCTGCCCCGCTGCTGGTCAAATATGTCGAGGCCGGCTGGTACGGGCGAAAGGTCGGTCGCGGCTTTTACGACTATTCCGGGCCGGAACCGGTGCCGACCCGCTAACCTGCCCGGCCCGGCATCCTCCGCCGATCAGGGCAGGAGGATGCCGGCCAGCGCGGCGCTCATCAGATTGGCCAGCGTGCCCGCCAGCAGCGCGCGCAGGCCCAGCTTCGCGATCACCGGCCGCTGATTGGGGGCAAGATTGCCCGCCGACGCCATCTGGATCGCGATCGAGCTGAAATTGGCAAAGCCGCACAGCGCAAAGGTGATGATCGCGCGGCTGCGTTCGGACAGGCCGGTTGCCGTGCCCAGATCGGCAAAGGCAACGAATTCATTCAGCACCACCTTCGTCCCCAACAGGCCGCCGGCCGTGCTCGCCTCTGCCCAGGGGATGTTGATCAGGAACGCGACCGGCGCCAGCAGGACGCCCAGGATCCGCTGAAACGTCAGCCCCTCGATCCCGAACCAGCCGCCAACGCCCGACAGGATGCCGTTGGCCAGCGCCACCAGCGCGACAAAGGCAAGGACCAGCGCCGCCACGGCAACCGCGATGCGCACCCCGGTTTCCGCGCCCATCGCAGCGGCCATGATGATGTTCGAAGCGCGCTCATGCTCTCCCGCGCCCTCAACCGCGATGACCGGATCCCCTTCGGCATGGGCAACCGCCTCTGCCGGTTCGTCGGGCATGATCATCTTGGCCATCAACAGCCCGCCCGGCGCCGACATGAACGCCGCGGCCAGCAGGAACGGCAGCGAACCCGATCCCAGCATCCCGACATAGGCCGCCAGGATGGTGCCCGCGACCCCGGCCATGCCGACCGACATCACGGCAAACATCTGCGACGGCGACAGCGCGGCCAGATAGGGGCGGATGACCAGCGGCGATTCGGACTGGCCGACAAAGATGTTGGCAGCGGCGCACAGCGATTCCACCCGCGACACGCCCGTCACCTTTTCGATCGCGCCGCCGATCCATTTCACGATCAGCTGCATGATGCCGAGGTGATAGAGGACCGCGACCAGCGCGGCGAAAAAGATGATCGCCGGAATCGCCGAAATGGCGAAACTGTTGGAAAACACCGGGTCCGTCGCCAGCCCGCCCAGGATGATGCGGGTGCCGGCCCCGGCATAGCCGAGCAGCGCGGAAACCCCGGTCGACAGCGCGGCGATGAATTGCCGGCCCGGTTCGAAATAGATGACCAGCACCGCCACCCCGGCCTGCAGCGCAAAGGCCGCACCAACCACACGCAGGCGGATCGCGCGGCGATTGGTGGAAAACAGATAGGCGATGGCGAGAATGGCGATGATGCCGGCAATGCCGATCAGGTAACGATTCATCAGAGGATCACGGTCCCGGAACAAGCGGGCCGCGCCGCCCCGTGAGCGCGCCCATCGGGAACGCAGTCATACACAGGGCGACGCGCCGCGCCAGAGGCGAGCGTGGTGAAGGGGCACGGGGCTACGTCGGCGGTGGCGGCAGCGTGGTCCCGTTGCGGCGGAGCCGGTGGGTGACGGGAGGGGGTCGCGATCGAAAGGTGACGAAGGTGACGGCACGTCGGAGCCGGACGTCGACGGTCCGAGGGTTTTTGGCGGTGAATGGAGGGTGTATCTTGGATGGTGTCGAGAGCGCGGGCCATGCGGGGAGCATGGCCTGGGAAGTCCTACATTGGAAGGGGTGCTGGGTTGGTTGGCTTGCGGGTATGTGCGTCGGGACGTGACCTCCAGAGCGACTGCTTTGCGTTCCCGAGTGTCTAGGCGAGTGGTTTTGTTGCCGTGCTCGCCATGGCGTCATTCGCAAGCGCAAGCATTCACGCCTTATGTCATGACGGGTTCAGTGCGTGACACAAAGTAACGTGATGCACACCGAACCGGTCTGCTTCGCACCGGCCCCTTGAACGGACAGAGCGAGGCTTACGACGGCATTTTCGCGGCGGGCCCAGTCCGCTACCTGCGGATCAAGCTTGAAGAGGCGAACCAATCGCTTAGCGTACTTTAGAGAAGCGGCATCGCTCGGTGCCGCTTCGTCAACGCGGCACGATTTCAAGACACCCGATTTTGCCACCCTACATTTGAAGTAGGCACCAATGTTGCGAGGCAGCGCAGGGTCGTACAGTTCCGCGAGTTCGGAAGCCGTCGGCGTGGCCGACCACCTGATTTCCGGTTTGTTCTCCACAGGGCGTCGTCCAATCATATACGACTGGAACTGTATGATCTGCTCGCTTGGTTCCGCTGTTTGCCGAGACCCGGCTGCCGAAGCGGCAGCCGGAACACCACTAAACAAGAGCGCAAAAGCCGCCAAATAAACATAGCTCATACGCAAACCCTACTCACTTACGCTACAAGGATTCTGTCATAGCGTAAGCAAGCGTCGGCAGACTACCGGTTTTAAAAGTTATTATAGATTATTTCCGGCCGCATGGCGCCGAACCCTTCCGAGGGAGTCCAGCCTACAATGTTGATTCCAGCCGCGGTAGCGATTAACCTAGCTACGTCGTGAGCAAGTCGTTCATTCCGGCTTTTTTTGAATAGTTTGGATGAGCATAATCCATACTTCCAGAATTGAGCGGATCACCATCAAAGGCTTTATAGTTCCATTCGAATGTGCCGCCGCCAGCTCCGTTAGGCGATGCGCTGCCATAGCCTCCGTTCGAGAAAGGCCGGTCTGTGACAGTGAATTTCGACTTGCTAAGAAAATTTCTTAGCTGTCCTACGGTCATAACTTTTTCACCGACTTGCACTTCTTGACTTTGGTTGGCAGCCGTAAGAGCAGCCAATACGATGTTAATTGTGCGCACGACGTTTGCCGCCGCAGCGACCAGAAGAGGATTCTCCGGGTCAGCGGCTTCGATCTTTACTGCGTCAACCCCAAAATCGGGATTGTCCTCCACGTCTGACGGAGGACCCGGAAGAACCTCCTTCGTGTAACCGCCAGATGCTAAAGGCTTGTAGATTCGACATACATTCTGCGTACGGTTATGTTGGTAAAACTGCCGTCTGGCTGGACCATTTTGCGGCCAGTGACGATGATATCGTCCGTAGCTTCAACAGCCATTTGCATGCTCCCTATCTCGCCAGCAGACACGCTGACAAAACGAACAAGGCAGGAACAATACGTTGTAGGACAGTGCAAATGCTCCTGCATCGCAAGTTTCCTCTCGGACCGCCGCAGGCTCTGAAACGAGCAGCAATACGACGGCCCCCTCTCAACCTCTCGTTTACACAGGGCCGACAGTTCGAAAGTCTGCATGGAGGTCAAGGCTGCCTGTAAGATGCCTTTCCGCTCCCAGCCCAATACCGGAAGTCAGCCATGTTCGACGGCAGCGGCACAGCATCGCCGCTAGGCACGCGCCACTCTCCTCCCTCGCCCCCGCTTGCTCCCCTGCCCGCTTTGCCGCTAGCAACGGGCATGGACCAGCCGACCCGCGCCGCAGCGCCTGCCACCGCCCTTTCCCCGTCCCTGTTCGCCTTTGCCATCTTTTATGGCGGGATGGTGTGCATCGCGGGGGTGCTGGGCAACAAACAGGTGTCGTTGGGGCCGCTGGCGGTAGAGGCGGGCATCTTTGCCTTTCTGTTGCTGGTCGTGGTGTCGAGCGCGGTGGCGGAGCTGCACGGCCGCGCGGTGGCCAATCGGCTGGTGCTGATCGGCTTTGTGCCGCTGCTTGCGTCGATGCTGCTGTCGTGGCTGGTCTTTGCCCTGCCCGCGTCGCCCGAAATGCTGCCCGCCAACCGCGACGCCATTCAGATCATTCTGGGCGCGACGGGGCGCATCTGGGCCGGCGGCATCCTGGCCTATGGCATTTCGCAGGTGCTGAACGTCACCATTTTCGACGCGCTGAAACGCGGCGAAGGCAAGATGGTGTGGCTGCGCGCGGGGATTGCCAGCGTGCTGAGCCAGATTGTCGATACGCTGATTTTCGTGACGGTCGCGTTCCTGGGCGTGTTTCCGATCGCCAACCTGCTGATCGGCCAGATGACGGCAAAGGTAACGCTGTCGATCCTGCTGGTTCCCCCGCTGATCATGGCCGCGGTGGCGCTGGGGCGGCGGCTGGATCGCGCCTGATCGCTGCCCGGCCGCGGGCCGCAGCGGCAAGAAGGCTTTCGCACGCGCAAACTGGCCGCTAAAGGCACGCCGATGACCGACAACGCACCCGATCCGGCGATGCTCGCCAAGGCCGAAACGCTGGTCGAGGCGCTGCCCTATCTGCAGCGTTACGCCGGTGAGACGTTCGTGATCAAATATGGCGGCCATGCCATGGGTGATCCAGAGGCGCAGCGCGATTTTGCCGAGGACGTGGTGCTGCTGAAAGCGGTCGGCATCAATCCCGTCGTCGTGCATGGCGGCGGGCCGCAGATCGGCCGGATGCTGAAACAGCTGGGCATCGAATCCCAGTTTGTCGGCGGCCTGCGCGTCACCGATGCCGCCACCGCCGAGGTCGCGGAAATGGTGCTGGCGGGCAAGATCAACAAGGAAATCGTCAGCTGGATCGCGGCGCTGGGCGGCCGGGCGGTCGGCATTTCAGGCAAGGACGCCAATCTGGTGCTGGCCGAAAAGGTCAGCCGTACCGAACCCGACCCCAATTCGGGTATCGAACGGCATGTCGACCTGGGCTTTGTCGGCGAACCGGTGTCGGTGGACCCGACGATCCTGCGCAACCTGGCCGGGGATCACTATATCCCCGTGGTCGCCCCGGTGGCGCTGGGCGCTGATGGCGCGACGTACAACATCAACGCCGATACCATGGCGGGCGCGATCGCCGGCGCGCTGGGGGCCAAGCGGTTCTTCCTGCTGACCGACGTGGCCGGCGTGCTGGACAAGGACAAGCACCTGATGACCGACCTGGACCGGGTGGGGATCGAGGCGCTGAAGGCCGATGGCACGATTTCGGGGGGCATGATCCCGAAAGTCGATACCTGCATCGCCGCGGTCGAGGCGGGCGTGGAGGCGGCGGTCATCCTTGATGGCCGCGTGCCGCACGCCATGCTGCTGGAAATCTTTACGCGCAGGGGTGCGGGCACGCTCGTCCGCCGCTAGGATTGCGCAAAACGCTCCCTATCTGTATTAATCGAGCAACACAGTCACGCGGAGGTCGCCTTGGGTTCGTTCCTGATCATGCTGCTGGGAATCGTGCAGATTCTGCTCGACGTGTTGTGGTGGATCATCATCATCCAGTTTGTGCTGTCGATCCTGATCAGCTTCAACGTCATCAACACCTATAACGAGGTGGTGGCGGGCCTGTATCAGGGGCTCAATCGGCTTACAGAGCCGCTGTTCGCGCCGATCCGCAGAGTGCTGCCCGACACGCGGCCGCTGGATCTGGCGCCGCTGGCCGTGCTTGTCGCCATGTCGATCCTGAACCGCGCGATCATCCCGTGGCTGGCCGGCGCGATTGCTTCCAGCGGGATGTAATTCCATCGGGAATGCTGGCGAATCCGCCGGGCGGCCATCGTTCAGCGCATGGCCATCCCGTCGGGGCGCCGGCACCGTCGTGACCGATTGAAAGCGCACGCTTCGGCCTGACGTGCGGCGTGGTTGCGGCGATGCACGCTGCGCAGGCGCAAAATTTCAGCACCCCCTTCGCGCTGCAACGCAACAAAGTTGCATCGAAGCACGGCCCATCACAACAGAATTTCACAAAATGTGACAGATTTACCACGCAGGGACGAAACCGCCCAGATCCGTTGCGTTTAGCTTTACATGAACCGGTGTCCAATCGAATGTCACGCTGGTGTCACAACCGGCGTGGGCAGCGCATGGGCGTGACACTTGTTGGGGCGGCGTTGGCATGGGAACCGGCGCCATATTTTGAGGGGTGTTTCATGAATAGAACTTCTTGCAAGCGCGGCAGGCATTTCCGCGCGGGCACCGCATTGCAGGCGCTTGCCCTGCTGGGTGTCGGCGTTGCCGGATCGGTCGCTTTCGCAGCCCCTGCCGCAGCGCAGGACTTTACCTTCGTTACCGCCACGGGCCGCGTGACGAATGAGACGGGCGCCCCCATCGAGGGCGCGACGGTCAAGATCACGTCCGACGACCAGGGCTTTGAACGCACGGTCACGACGGACGGTTCGGGCAGCTATCGCATTCCGCAGCTGCCGGCCGGCAAGTACACGTTCGAAGTGAACGCCGACGGGTTCGGTACCTATCGCGAGTCCGGCATCGCACTCAGCCAGTCGGCTGCCGGCAACACCTTCCAGCTGTCGGAAGGCACCGCCAGCACGGGCGACGACATCGTCGTGACCGGCACCCGGATCAAGGTGGCCGATTTCGATCGCACCACGGTTGGCGCGGTCATCTCGATCGGCGAACTGGCCACCCGCGTTCCGGTGGCCCGCGATCTTACCTCGGTCGTGCTGCTGGCGCCCGGCACCAGCGCCGGCGACAGTGCATTCGGCAATCTGGCCGCCGTCTCGGGTTCGTCGGTTTCGGAAAACTCGTTCTTCCTCAACGGTCTGAACATCACCGATTTCCGTCAGGGCCTTGGCTCGGTCGAAGTGCCGTTCGAATTTTACGACACGGTGGAAATCAAGAACGGCGGCATTCCGGCCGAATTCGGCCGGTTCACCGGCGGCTTCATCAACGCCATCACCAAGTCGGGATCGAACGAATTCCATGGCAAGGTGTTGTCGACCTATATTCCGGACGAGGCCACTTCCGATCGTCCGAATACGCTGATCGAACAGAATGATCAGGATACGCGCGAAACCTTTGAAACGCTTGTCAGCCTGTCCGGTCCGATCATCAAGGACCGCCTGTTCTTCTATGCCTTTTATCAGCATAACAATGTGTCGTCGGGCGATACGCTGCTGACCGTCGCGCCGTCGACCGTGCTGCGGCCTGCCGCCACTGGTGGAGCGCCGGTTATCAATCCGGTAACCGGTCAGGTGGTCACGGCCCCGATCGCCTTCGCACCCTATTCGACCGGTCTGCGGCGTGAAGAGGTCAATTTCGACTCGCCATTCTATGGCGGCAAGCTCGATTTCATTCCGTTCGACGGCCATCGCCTCGAGTTCACCTATTTCAACTCGGAGCGGATCACGAAGATCCGGTCGCTTGCCGTCACCGACGCAAACGGCGGCGCCTATGACAGCCGCATCGACGGCCCGACGCCGACGATCGGTGCGTTCCAGGGCCTGGGTCTTCAGGAAGCCGGCGGTGAAAACTATGTCGGCCGCTACACCGGCCAGTTGGCGGATTTCATCACCGTGTCCGGTGCCTATGGCAAGAACAAGCGCCGGGTGAACGTCACGTCCAGCCGCCCCGACTATCCGTCGATCGGTGACACCACAGGCAATGGTTATGCCGGTAACGCCGATACTACGCTTCAGACGGCAGAAGACGAGCGCGAATTTTATCGCGGCGACATCGATCTGTATTTCAGCCTGCTGGGCGATCACCACATCAAGTTCGGCTATGACCGCGAAAAGCTGTCCACCAACCAGACGGTTTCCTATACCGGCGGCGTTGCCTGGACCTATTACCGCGGTGCGGCGGGCGATCCCTATGTGCAGAACCCGAACGCGATCTATGTCGCGGGCCGGACCTTCATCAACGGTGGCCTGTTCACGTCGGACAACGAGGCGTTCTACATCCAGGATAGCTGGCAGCTGTTCGACAACCGCCTGACGCTGAACCTTGGCGTACGCAGTGACCAGTTCACCAATGACAACGTCATTGGCGACACCTACTACGATTCCGGTCGCAACATCGCACCGCGTCTTTCGTTCGCGTTCGACCCGGCCGGCAATGGCCGCACCAAGCTGTACGGCTCCTATGGCCGGTATTTCCTGCCGGTGCCGTCGAACACCAACGTCCGTCTGGCCGGCGCCGAGCTGGACTATACCCGGTATTTCCTCGTTAACGGGGTCAATTCCGACAACACCCCGATCCTGGGCGCCCCGGTCACCGGGTTCCCCGATGCCACGGCGTGCCCGGACAACCCATCGGTGCGCAACTGCGACATCATCTCCGATGGGCAGCCCACCCCGACCATCGCAACCGTGGCCCAGGGTCTGAAGCCGCAGTCGGTGGACGAATTCATCCTGGGCGCCGAACAGCGCGTCGGTGACCGGGTTCGGTTGGGTGTGTTCGGCGTGTACCGCAAGCTGAATGAATCGCTGGAAGACATCGCCATCGACGCGGCGGTGAACGCGTATTGCGAACAGAATAATATCGCTGGATGCGGCGATATCTGGACCGGATTCCATCAGTATGTGCTGGCCAATCCGGGTGCCGATGCGACGATCACCCTGTCTGACCCGCTTCCGGGCGAAACGTCCCTGCGGACGATCGACTTCACGGGCGCAGAGCTGGGCTATCCCCAGGCAAAGCGCACGTACAAGGCGGTCACGGTCACCTTTGATCGTGAATTCGACGGGGTCTGGAGCCTGAGCGCCAACTATACCTGGTCCAAGACCGAGGGGAACATCGAAGGGGGCATCCGTTCGGACAATGGCCAGACCGATTCCGGCCTGACCACCGCGTTCGACCAGCCTGGCCTGACCAACGGTGCATACGGCCCGCTGCCGGGTGACCGGACCCACATCTTCAAGCTGTTCGGTTCGTACAAACTGTTCGATTCGATCACCATCGGCGGACAGTTCCAGGCGCTCAGCCCGCGTAAGTTCGGCTGTCTCGGCCGTGTGCCGGTTTCGGTCGATGCGTTCGCGGGCGCCTATGGCGCGGCAGGGTTCTACTGCAACCTCAACGCAAATGGCGAAGTCATCACCGACCCGCTGTTCCCGTTCACCAACTCGGCAACGGCGACCACGCTTCAGCTGACCCCGCGCGGGTCGGTGCTGAAAAGCGACTGGCAGACGTTCACCAACGTCTCTGTGACGTTCGAAGTGCCGACGGATGCATTCGACGCATTCTTCCGCGTCGATGTGTTCAACCTGTTCAACGAAAAGGCGGTGAACGACATCCGCGAAGTCGGCACGCTGAATAACGGTACACCGCGCGGCGATTATGGTTCGCCGCTCACCTTTCAGCAGCCACGGTTCTTCCGGTTCCAGCTGGGTGTGGGTTTCTGATCCACACCATCCCGGTTTGAACCTGGACCAAGGGGGGCGGGCAGCAATGTCCGCCCCTTTTGTTTGATCGCCGGAACCAGCGTCCTGCCCGGCAGGGGATCGGGGCCGTTTACCGGTAATAGGCGTCGTGAAATGGCCGCATGAACCGCTCATGCGTCGCTGCGGTGCCGATGCGTGCCGTCGAAATCGGTGCCCGCACCTGATGCACGCTGGCGGTGCGCACCGGCCGGGCCGTTTCATGAAAGGCGCGCACTTGCGGCTCATCCGCCAGTCCAACATACGCCAGCACCGCCGGAATCCAGCGATCGGGATCGCTTACCAGATCGCGATAGGACAGGGTGAGAATCCGGTCCGGGAACTGGGCCGTCCAATGGGCGAACAACCGATCCTCGATCCGAAAAAATGCTGCGATGTCCGTCAACGACCAGCTCCACGGAACCGACGCGGTAAAATAGCTGCGGAAACAGGACAGGGCGGTATCGGCCGGATCGCGGCGCAGCCAGATCACCCGCGCATCGGGGATCATATGCAGCAGCAGTCCCAGATGATGCGACTGGACCAGCGTCTTGTCGACCACCAGACCCGCCGACCCGAAGCGCATGGCCAGCATCCGCTCATAATCGCGGGCAAGCGCGCCCCAGGGATCGGCCGCCGCGCCAACCCTGTTCTGATAGGTCAGCGCGCCGGCCAGCGATTGATCGCCAGTGGGGATCAGCGCAGCCCGGACCAGGTTGATTTCCGCCCCGCCCATCACCGCCGAATGACTGACCAGGATCTGCTCGACCAGCGTCGTTCCGGAACGGGGCAGGCCGTTGACAAACACCGCACGGCTGCCGCGATGACCGGACGGCACCAGCGCCGACATCCGTTCAGGCCGAAACCCGGCGATCAGCCGGTCGGCCATCGCCGCCAGCCCGTCCGGATTGAACCGGCTTTCCGTGCGGCGCAATGCAGCACCTTCGGCATACAGGGTCAGCGCGCGATCCGCGTCGCCACAATCTTCATAGGCCTTGGCAATGGCATAGAGCAGCCGGGCACGAAGTACCGCCGGTGCGGTTGTCAGCCGCTGACCAAGGCGCTCCATTGCCGCAAGATCGGCGTCGCCTGCGTCGAACCGCTTCACCATCGCCAGCGCGAACCAGATCTGCGGATCGTCCGGACTGGCCGCCAGCGCCTCCCGGAACCTAGCCTGCGCCTGTGCTGCATCGCCAGCCTCACTCGCCAGCGTGCCGAGGAGGTGGAGGACGCCCGGATGGCGCCGCGCCGCATCGGGCAATGCATCGATTTCTGCCAGCACGGCTTCGGCACGTCCGTTGCCGGCCATCTCCCCCCAATAGTGCAGCAGGCGATCGATCCGCACTGGCGGCGTGCGGGCATAACGGCGCATCGCCTGCAATGCCGTATCGATCTCTCCGATCTGCATCGCCAGCGCAGCGCAACTGCGCCAATAATCGCCGCCAGGTGGCCCGACCGCCAGTTCCCGGGCGAGCAGCTGTGCGGCGGCGCCGCGATCATGATGCTGCAACGCGGCCAGTGCCTGCACCACGAACGCGCCGGGTTTTGCTTCAGTCATTGGGGACGCTTACCCCCCTTGCGCCAACGGGGAAATGGGCGACTGCCAGCCGGGTGCAATTGCGGGCTGCGCAATCCCGAAAAGCAACGGAAAACGGGGACGGATGTCCTGACTGGCGCAAATCGTCGCCCCGCGATATGGGCGGCGGCATGAGCGCCCGCATCATCGACGGCAAGGGGTTTGCCGAACAGCTTCGTGCCCGCATCGCGGACGCCGTGCCCCCATTCTGCGCGGCCGCCGGACGTGCGCCGGGGCTGGCCGTCGTGCTGGTGGGTGAGGATCCTGCCTCCTCCGTCTATGTCCGGTCAAAGCACCGTGCGACCGTAGCGGCTGGCATGGAGAGTTTCGAGCACCGCCTGCCCGCCGACACGGATCAGGAAACGCTGATCGCGCTGGTCGATGCGCTGAACGCCGATCCGGCGGTTGACGGGATTCTGGTCCAGCTGCCCCTACCCCGTCATCTGGATGCTCAGGCAGTGCTGCTTCGCATCGATCCGGACAAGGATGTCGACGGGTTTCACCCGGTCAATGCCGGGCGGCTGGCGACGGGGCTGGATGGCTTTGTCCCCTGCACGCCGCTCGGCTGCCTGATGCTGCTTGAGGATACGCTGGGTGACCTGTCCGGCATGGACGCCGTCGTTATTGGCCGGTCGAACATCGTGGGCAAGCCGATGGCGGCGCTGCTCACCGCACGCAGCGCCACGGTGACGCTGGCGCATAGCCGTACCCGCGACCTGCCCGGCCATGTCGCGCGGGCGGACATCGTCATCGCCGCGGTCGGCATCCCTAATTTCGTGAAGGGCGAGTGGATCCGGCCCGGCGCGACCGTGATCGATGTCGGCATCAACCGCACCGATGACGGACTTGTCGGCGACGTCGACTTTGCCGGAGCGGCCAGCGTGGCGGCGGCGATCACGCCGGTCCCGGGCGGGGTCGGACCGATGACCATTGCCTGTCTGCTGCGCAACACGCTGCATGCGGCACATCGCCGCACGGGGCTGGCCACGGCCGACCTGCCATGATCGAGCTGTTCATCTCGGCATTTGTCACGCTGTTCGTCATCATCGATCCGCCGGGCTGTGCGCCGATCTATGCCGGATTGACCAGCGGGGCGAACCCGGCACAGCGCCGGTCGATGGCGATCCGCGCGGTCGTGACCGCAGGCGCGATCCTGTTGTTCTTTGCGCTGGCGGGAGAGGCGCTGCTCGACAAGCTGGGCATCAGCCTCGACAGTTTTCGCATCGCGGGCGGCATCATGCTGTTCCTGATCGCGCTGGAAATGGTGTTCGAGAAGCGCAACCAGCGCAAGGAGGACACCGCGCACAAGATCGCCGATCACAACGCCAGGACGCCGGAGGTGGAGGACGTTTCCACCTTTCCCATGGCAATGCCGATGATCGCCGGGCCGGGATCCATCGCCACGGTCATGCTGCTGGTCGGCCGGACGAGCGGCTGGGCGGAAAGCGCGGTGGTGATGGCGGCGCTGGGCATCAACCTGTTGCTCACACTGGCCGCATTGCTGGCGGCCGGGCCGCTGATGCGGGTGCTGGGCGCGCGGATCGAGGCGGTGATTACCCGGCTGCTCGGCGTCCTGCTCGCCGCGCTGGCGACGCAGTTCGTGATCGACGGCGTGCGGGCCAGCCTGGGCTGATCGTTACACCCTTACGTAGTGTTACTTAAATGCGACAATCGGCGGGATTGTGAACCGCCGATGATCGAACCGCTTGCGCTGAAGCCGCGACCATGGTCTCCCGCCGCCAGGAACCAAGGAAACGAGGGGCCGGCATCGCGCGATGTTTGCACGATGCCTGTTAGTTGCGTTGCTTAGGAGTAACACATGAAGCGTTTCACCGTCGGCCTGCGGGCCGGCACGGCGGGCATTGCGCTCGCCATTGCGGCCGTTGCCGCCCCCGCCATGGCGCAGGACGCCACCCAGACCCAGGAAACCACTGAAGCCGAACAGAATGACACGATCGTTGTCACCGGTTCGCGCATTCAGTCGCCGAACATCCGTTCCGTCGCCCCGATCCAGTCGGTCACGGCAGAGCAAATCACCGATTCCGGCGTCGTCAACATCCAGGAACTGCTGCAGGAAAATCCTGCGTTCGGCGCGCCGACCCTTTCGCGCACCAACACTGCGTTCCTGACCTCGGGCACGGGTATCGCCTCGACCGAACTGCGTAACCTGGGCACCGCCCGCACGCTGGTCCTGATCAACGGCCGCCGCGTCGTTTCGGGCGTTCCCGGAGCGGCCACCGTCGACCTTAACGTCATCCCGACCCAGTTCCTGCAGACGGTCGACACGCTGACCGGCGGTTCGTCGTCGCTGTACGGTTCGGACGCTGTCGCTGGTGTCGTGAACTTCATCTATCGCGACAATTTCGAAGGCGTCGAAGCCAACGCGCAGTATGGCATCACCGAGCGTGGCGATTCGCCCCGTTATCAGGCGAACCTGACCGCCGGCGGCAACTTCGCCGATGGTCGCGGCAACATGATGGTCCATCTGGGCTACACCAACGAGAGCGGGCTGCTGTCGCGCCAGCGTCCGGAAACCGCGCTCGACGATGTCGACACATTTTTCTTCGTGACCGGCGACCCTGCCGATTACGGCGTTGCGAGCGAAGGCGCGCTGTCGGGCTTTGCCCCGCAGGGCCGTTTCACCGCCGGTGGCCGCACGTTCACCTACAGCCCCACGGGTCAGCTGCAGGAAGGGTTCTCGACCCCGGTCAACGGGTTCAACCGTCAGTTCTTCCGCACCATCGCCGTTCCGGTCGAGCGTTATCTGTTCGCCGCGCGCGGCCATTTCGACGTCAGCGACAATGTCCGCGTCTTCGCCGAAGGCACGTACAACAACACCCGCGCGTCGCGTGAGATCGAGCCGTTCGCGCTCCAGTCCAATGGCGTGAACGGGATTTTCCCGGGCGTCGGCGGCGCGGTTCCGCTGCAGACGCTGGTCAACGGCGCGCTGGTGCGCAACCCGTTCGTGCCGGACGCCATCTTCAATGCGGCGACCGACACCAATGGCGACGGCATCCGCGACATTCAGTTCGCGCGCCGCATCAGCGAGTTCGGCACCCGCAACGGCAGCACCAACCGCGACTTCTATCGCTTTGTGGTGGGTCTTGAAGGCCAGGTGTTCGGCGACTTCCGCTGGGATGTCAGCTACAATTATGGCCGGACCGCTGAATCGCAGCAGTCGAACGGTCAGGTCAACGTCCTGAACTTCCGCAACGCGCTCAGCGCGATTCCGGGTGAGAACGGTACTGTCGTCTGCGCCGATCCCAATGCACGGGCACAGGGCTGCGTTCCGATCAACATCTATGGCGCCGGCAGCATCTCGCCGGAGGCAGTGGCCTATATCGCCGCTGACCAGACGCTACAGACCACGATCACGCAGCAGCAGGCTCAGGCGAATCTGTCGGGCACGCTGGTCGAACTGCCGGCCGGTCCGCTGGCAATTGCCGTTGGCGCTGAATACCGCAAGGAATCGAGTGTCGAGAACAACGACGCGCTGACCAATGCCGGCCTGAACGCCGGTAACGCGTTGCCCGACACGTCGGGGTCGTTCGACGTCCGTGAAGCCTATGGCGAAATCAACATTCCGCTGCTGGCCGACACCACCCTGTTCCAGGCGCTGAACCTTCGTGCAGCGGGCCGCGTGTCCGACTATTCGACGGTCGGCACGGTCTATACCTGGAATGTCGGCGGTGATTGGACGCCGTTCAACGGTCTGCGGTTCCGCGGCACCTATGCCAGCTCGGTGCGTGCGCCGAACATCGGCGAGCTGTTCCAGGGTCCGGCACAGACGTTCCCGACCGGGATCAGCGATCCGTGCATCGGCATCGGTGCGACGGGTGGCGGTACGCTTGGCGACAACTGCCGTGCAGCACCGGGCGTGCTGGCGAACATCGCCGCCAACGGCACGTTCACCGCAACGCAGCTCGACACGCAGGGGATCAGCGGCTTCAACAGCGGCAATCCGGACCTTGAGGAAGAATCGTCGCGGTCCTGGACCGTCGGCGCGGTCCTTTCGGCGCGCGATTTCGGTGTCGGCGGCCTGCTATCCTCGCTGACGCTGTCGGTCGATTACTTCAACATCGACATCGACAACGTCATCACCGCGCCCCCGCGTCAGTTCACGCTGAACCAGTGCTATCAGCAGAATGTTCAGGCTTTCTGCGACCTGATCGATCGTCGTGCAGTGGGCACGGCCGTCAACAGCGCCGGTTCGCTTGAGTTCATCAACGCCCCCGCGCTCAATGGCGGCCAGTTGTTGACCGACGGTATCGACGCGGTGCTGAGCATGAACGTTCCGGTCGGTATCGGCAGCAATGGCCGCGTCGGCCTGCGCGTGTCCTATACCCACCTGTTCCGCGGTTATCTGGTGCCGCTGCCGGGTGCACCGCGCGACAACTTCGCCGGTGAAATCGGCACTCCGAACGACCGCTTCACCACCTCGCTGGTGTACAGCAACGACGATCTTCGCCTGAACCTGACCGGGACTTACCTGGCCAAGTCGTTCGAAGACGATCTGACGCTGGCATCCTATGATGTGGGCCGGTACGACGTTTCGGTTCCCGCACGCTTTTACCTGGACAGCCAGCTGACGGTCCGGGCGGGCGACAAGATGGAATTCTTCGTCGGTGCCGACAACCTGCTCGACACCCGTGCGCCCAACATCCTGTCGGGTTCGCCGTTCAACACGACGGGCACGGACACGGCGGCAAACGTCTATGACGTGTTCGGTCGCCGCTATTATTCGGGTGCGCGCCTGCGCTTCTGATCCCGATCAGAACCTTAAAAAATCGGGGCGGTCTCCATTGGAGGCCGCCCCTTTTTTGATCACGCGACGCTGAGGTTCAGGGCGCCGTCGCCGTCTTCGACCCGGACGGTCTGGCCGCCCATCACCCCGCCGGACAGGATCAGTTCGGCCAGCGGATCCTGAAGATACCGCTGAACCGCGCGTTTCAGCGGGCGGGCGCCATAGACGGGGTCGTAACCGACCCGGCCCAGCCAGGCGCGCGCGCCATCGGTCAGTTCGATGCCGATCTTTCGGTCCTTCAACAGCCGGGCCACCCGCGCCACCTGAATGTCGACGATCGGCGCCATATGTTCAGCGCCCAGCCGGTGGAACAGGATGATCTCGTCCAGCCGGTTGAGGAACTCTGGCCGGAAATGCGCCCTTACCACCTCCATCACCTGCGGCTCGACGCTTTCCACCCCCTCGCCATCGGCAAGCGCGGTCAGATACTGGCTGCCCAGATTGCTGGTCAGGATGACGATGGTGTTGGAAAAATCCACCGTCCGCCCCTGCCCATCGGTCAGCCGGCCATCGTCGAGCAGCTGCAGCAGCACGTTGAACACATCGCCATGCGCCTTTTCCACCTCATCGAACAACACGACCTGATAGGGCCGCCGTCGAACCGATTCGGTTAGGACGCCGCCCTCTTCATAACCAACATAGCCCGGCGGGGCCCCGATCAGGCGGGCCACGGAATGTTTTTCCATGAACTCGCTCATGTCGAGCCGCACCATCGCGCTGTCATCGTCGAACAGGAATCCGGCCAGCGCCTTGGTCAGTTCAGTCTTGCCCACGCCCGTCGGCCCCAGGAACAGGAAGCTGCCCAGCGGCCGGTTCGGATCCTGAAGCCCCGCACGGCTGCGGCGGACGGCGGTGGACACGGCCTTTACCGCCTGCGCTTGACCGATCACACGATTGCCGATCGCCTCCTCCATCTTGAGGAGCTTTTCGCGCTCGCCCTCCAGCATCTTGTCGACGGGGATGCCGGTCCAGCGGCTGACGACGCCGGCAATGTCGTCGGCGGTCACTTCCTCGCGCAGCATCGCACTGCCGGTCTGGGCCTGTGCCTCTTCCAGCTGACGGGTCAGGGCGGGAATGGTGCCGTAATTCAGCTCCGCCATCTTGCCCAGGTCGCCCGCACGCTGCGCCTGTTCCAGCTCAAGCCGCGCCGCCTCCAGCTGTTCCTTCAGCTTGGCCTCACCGGCAATCTTGTCCTTTTCGCCCTGCCACCGGGCAGTCAGTTCGGACGATTGCTGCTCCAGATTGGCCAGCTCGCCCTCCAGCGTGGTCAGCCGGTCGCGGCTGGCGGCATCGCTTTCCCGGCGCAGCGCCTCGCGCTCGATCTTGAGCTGGATGATCCGCCGGTCGAGCGTTTCGATCTCCTCCGGCTTGCTTTCCACCTCCATGCGGATGCGGCTGGCGGCTTCGTCCATCAGGTCGATTGCCTTGTCCGGCAGAAAACGGTCGGTGATGTAGCGGTTGGACAGCGTGGCCGACGCGACGATCGCACCGTCGGTGATCCGCACGCCGTGGTGCAGTTCATATTTCTCCTTCAGCCCCCGTAGGATGCTGATGGTGTCCTCCACCGTCGGTTCGCCCACGAACACTGGCTGAAACCGCCGCTGCAACGCGGGGTCCTTTTCCACATATTTGCGATATTCATCCAGCGTGGTCGCGCCGATGCAGTGCAGCTCGCCGCGCGCCAGGGCGGGTTTCAGCAGGTTGCCGGCATCCATCGCCCCTTCGGATTTGCCCGCGCCGATCAGCGTGTGCATCTCGTCAATGAACAGGACGATATCGCCCTCGCCCGCCTTCACCTCATCCAGCACGCCCTTCAGCCGTTCCTCGAACTCGCCGCGATATTTGGCGCCCGCGATAAGGCTGCCCATGTCGAGCGCCATCAGCGTGCGGTCCTTCAGCGTGTCGGGCACGTCGCCATTGGCGATGCGCAGCGCCAGCCCCTCGGCAATCGCGGTCTTGCCGACGCCGGGATCGCCGATCAGCACAGGGTTGTTCTTGGTCCGCCGGGCCAGGATCTGGATGGTCCGCCGGATTTCCTCGTCCCGCCCGATCACGGGGTCCAGCTTGCCGTCGCGCGCCGCCTGGGTCAGGTCGCGGGCGAACTTCTTGAGCGCGTCATAGCGATCCTCCGCCCCCGCGGTATCGGCGGTCTTGCCCTTGCGCAGGTCGTTGATCGCGGCGTTCAGCGCATCGGCCCGGACGCCCGCCGCCGCCAGCGCCTTGCCCGCTGCGGTCTGCGGCGACAGGACCAGCGCCAGCAGCATCCGTTCGACGGTGACAAAGCTGTCGCCTGCCCTTTTCGCCACCTGTTCCGCCTGATCCAGCACGCGGACCATGTCGTTGTCGAGGCCGGGCGTCTGTTGCGCCCCGCCGCCCGACACGGCCGGGATTTTGGCCAGCGCCGCATCCGCCTCACGCAGCGCGGTTTCGGCCGACCCGCCCGCCGCGCGGATCAGGCCGGACGCCATGCCTTCCTTGTCCTCCAGCAGCGCCTTGAGCAGATGTTCGGGCGCAATCCGCTGATGGCTCATGCGGATGGCAACGGTCTGCGCCGATTGCAGGAAGCCCTTGGCGCGATCAGTGAATTGTTCCAGATTCATTGGTGGTCCCCGTCCTTCGTACCAGCAACATAGTGTTGTATTAATGCAACACAAGGGGGCGCCCGGCCGTCCTGATGGTCAAAGCAATCTTAACCATGTCAGGCGTAGCATCGCGGCCAGTCCGATGAACCAGGCGCACCGATCCCTGCCCCCGCTGGCGGCCACCGGCCCGGCAGTTGCCATCGCATTGGCGATGACGACGGCATGGACCATTGCGGCATGGCCGTCGCTGACCGCGCTTGCCCTGCCCGATACCGACGACATGGCGCGGTTGGCGCAGGTGCGGGACTGGCTGGGCGGACAATCCTTTAACGACCTGACACAATACCGGCTGGGCGGGGACGGCGGACTGCCGATGCACTGGTCGCGGCTGCCCGACCTGGTGCCCGGCGCAATCATCGCGGTGCTGACGCCGGTGATCGGGGTTCACATGGCGGAGGTGGCGGCGGTGATCGCTGCGCCCGCCCTGTTGTTCGCGGTGTCGCTCGCCCTGATCGCGCGGATTGCGCTGCGGCTGGGCAGCGGGCGGTCGGCGGGGATTATCGCGGTTGTCCTGGGCGCGCTGGCCTATCCGATGACGGCCATGTTCCTGCCGGGCAAGATCGACCATCACGGGTTTCAGATCGTCATGCTGCTGATGGCGGCCGATGCCGCGCTGGGCGGGCCGCGCGGACGCGGGCCGCCGGTCGCCGGCCTGTGCATTGCGCTCAGCCTGGCGGTGGGCTTGGAAAATGTCCTGCCGCTGGCGGTCATTCCGACGCTGGCCGGACTGGCCTGGATCGTCCGCAGGGCGGATTCGGAGCGGCGCCTGTTCGGTATGGGGGCGGGCATGGCGGTTGGCCTGGCTATCACCACGCTGCTGCTGCGGCCGCGCATCTGGCCGGCGGACCTTTGCGACAGCCTGACGCCCGCGCTGACCCTGGGTGCGGCGGCGGGCGCAGCGGCAATGATCCTGTTGCCCATGTTGGGCAAACGGTTGAGCCAGCCGATGCGGATGGCGGCAGCGGGGGCGGCCGTGCTGGCCATGGGCGCGGTGCTGATCGGGCCGGGCCATGCGTGTCTGGCCGGTCCCTATGGCGCGGTCGATCCGCGCCTGGCTAGCCTGTGGCTGAGCCATGTGGCCGAGGCGCAGCCGCTGATGGCGCTGCCTGTCGGCACGGCCATCGGCTACGGCGGCGTGTTCGTCACCGGCCTGATCGTGGCGCTCGTGCGGGCCGTGTCGCTCAACCGGCGTCGGGACCGGGCGATGGCCGCGCTGATCCTGGCCGCGTCGGTCGCCGCGATGATCCAGGCGCGGGGCAGCCCGTCCGCCGCCGCGCTGGCGCTGCCCGTGCTGGCCGCGATGATCGCCGACCTGCGGACACGTGGCGACACGGCAAGACGCGTTGCCGGCTGGCTGGTATCGACTGGCGTGTTCTGGACGCTGATCGGGGGAATGATCGGCGGGACGGGCAGCGGCGATGAAGGTGCGGCCACCCGTGCAATCGCATCCGATTGCGCGACCCCGGCCGCGCTGGCCAAGGCCGCGGCCCTGCCCCCCGGCCGGGTGATCGCCCCGATTGACCTGAGCAGTCACCTGCTGGGCGCGACCCGGCACCATGTGATTGCCGGCGCCTATCACCGCAACACGGACGGCAACCTGGCCATCATCGATTATTTCCACGCCAACCCGGCCGCGCAGCGCACGATCGAGCGCGATCTGGGCGCCGATTACGTGATCCAGTGCGCCGGTTCGAACGACCTTTCCATTCGGCAGATTGGCCACACGGATCAGCATCGCTGATGCAGACAGCGCTGACCACCGCCAGCCAGACACCGGCGCGTGCGCGTGGCGCTGATGCGGCGGCCTGCATCCTGAACCGACGCTGGTTTGCCATCGCCGTCATCCTGTTGGCGGCTGTCCCGCTACTCTGGCCCGAACTGCCGCCCTTGACCGACCTGCCCGGACATGTCGGACGCTACCGCGTGATGACTGCAGACGGCACCGGCCCGTTATCCCGGTTCTTCACGTTCGAATGGCGATGGGTCGGCAATCTGGGCATGGATGCAATGGTCGCGGCGCTCGCCCCGCTGCTGGGCCTGGAGCCGGCGGTCAAAGCGACGGTCATCCTGATCCAGTGCGGCAGCGTGGCCGCAATCCTGGCGCTGTCGCGGCAGGTGCACGGCCGGGTCACGCCGTTCGTTCTGTTCGCAGTGCCGCTGGTCTATCACCAACCCTTTCACTTCGGATTCCTGAACTATTGCATGGCGATGGGCCTTGCGCTGGCGGGCCTCAGCCTGTGGCTGCGGCTTGGCCGGCAAAAGCGATATCGGCTGCGGGCGGCGCTGGCGGTGCCGTTCAGCTTCCTGGTGTGGACGGTCCATATCGTGGGCTGGGGCAGCTTGTGCCTGCTGGCGTTCGGTGCGGCAGTGGCGGAACGGGCAGACCGGCGCGAAAGCATGGCGGAACGACTGATCCGGGCGGCGCTATCCTGCCTTGCCCTTGCCGGACCCATCGTCCTGATGCTGCTCAATGCCGGGTCCGGCGGCGGCACCATCGAGCGGTTTTTCAACCTGGTCATCAAGGCTCGCGGCCTGGCCAGCATCATGCGGGACCAGTGGATCTGGGTTGACCTGCCATCGACGTTGCTGGTCGTCCTGATTGTCTATGCGGCCGTGCGGGGTCGGCTGGGTCGCCTGCACCCCGTTGCCGCGTGGATGAGCGGCGTGATGGCAGCTGCCGTACTGGCAATGCCGTTCATGGTGATGGGATCGGCCTATGCGGATGTCCGGCTGTTGCCCTATGCCATGATCGTCGCACTGGTTGGCATCGCACCCGCACCGACGGACAGCGAAAACAGGATACGCGGCTATCTGCTTGTCGGCATGGCGTTCTGCCTGATTCGGCTTGCGGCGACGACGGTCAGCCTGATCGTCGTCGATCAGGGTTGGCAGCGCGAGACCGGTGCGATCGAGGCGCTGCCACGCGGCGCACGGGTGATGGCGATGGTCGCGCGCGATTGTGACGAGCCATGGGGTCTGCCGCGTCTGATCCATCTTCCCGGACTGGCGATGGCGCGCCGCGACGCCTTTGTGAACAGTCAGTGGCCCATCCTGGGCGCGCCGCTGATGCGCTTTCGCAACCCCCGGCCCGGCTATTTCGATGCGGACCCGTCGCAGATCGTGCTGCGCGTTCGCTGCCCCGACCTTCCGGCGAATATGACCCAAAGCCAGTCGCTGGCGACCTTTCCGCGCGAACGGTTCACGCATCTGTGGCTGATCCGGCCGCATCCTGTGGACCCCGAACAGCTGAGGGGCATGACGCTGATCTGGTCGAACGGCGACAGCAAACTGTTCAGGATCGATCGTTAGGCAAAAGCGCGACCAGCGGAATTGCGCGCCGCTTGCAGCATCTCTGTCCCCTCGCCTAGAAGCGCGCGATGGAGGCAGGGGCAGACCGACTTCGCTGGTGGCAGACACGCTGGTTCGTATGGGCGGCGGCGCTTGCCTGTGCGATCCCGATGCTGTGGCCGCAGGTGCCGCCGCTGCTGGACCTGCCCGGCCATATCGGGCGGTATCGGGTGCAGCAGATGTGGGGCGAAATGCCCCATCTGGCCGAATGGTACCGGTTCGACTGGCAGTTGATCGGCAATCTGGGCGTCGACCTGCTCGTTTTTGTGCTGGAACCGATTCTGGGCCTGGAACCGGCGGTCAAGGCGATCGTCATCACCATCCCGCCGCTGACCGCGCTGGGCCTGCTGTGGATCGCGCGGGAGGTGCATGGGCGGGTGCCGGCCACGGCGCTGTTCGCCCTGCCGCTGGCGTACAGTTTTCCGCTGCATTTCGGCTTCGTCAATTTCGCGCTGTCGATGGCGCTGGCGCTCAACGCCTTTGCCCTGTGGTTGCGGCTGGCGCGTCTGGGCAAGCTGCGGCTGCGCAACTGGATCTTTCCGCCGATCGCCTGCCTGATCTGGGTCACGCACACCTTTGGCTGGGGCACGCTGGGCGTTCTTGCCTTTTCGGCCGAACTGATCCGCCGCCACGACATGCGCGGGCCGGGCGGGGATTTCATCCAGCGGTGGGTAAAGCCTTGGTTCGTTGCCGGTATCCAGTGCCTCGTGCTGGCCCCGCCGGTCATCCTGATGATCGCATGGCGCACCGGCCAGGCATCGGGGGCGACCACGGATTTCTTTAACTGGCAGGCCAAGATGATGTGGCTGACCATGGTCCTGCGCGACCGGTGGCAGCTGTTCGACCTGGCCAGTGTCGGCGTCCTGTATCTGGTGCTGTTCAAGGGGGTGCGCGATCCGAATATCGAATATTCGCGCAACCTCCTCATCTCGCTTGCCTTTCTGGCGCTGGTCTATGTCCTCTTGCCGCGCATCGTGTTCGGATCGGCCTATGCCGACATGCGCCTTGCGCCCTATCTGTTTGCCGTCGGCCTGATCGCGCTGCGCCCGAAACCGGGCCTGTCGATCCGCGGGGCATCGGTGCTGGCGGGGATCGGCCTTGCTTTTTTCCTGGTGCGGCTGGGCGGCACAACGGCAAGTTTCTACCTGTATGATCAGAGCTACAAGCGTGAGCTTGCCGCGCTGGAGGCATTGCCGCCCAAATCGCGGCTGATCACATTCGTCGGCGTGTCCTGTGCCCAACCCTGGGCCATGACGCGGGTCGAGCATCTGGCCGGGCTGGCGCTGGCGCGAAAGCTCGCCTTTGCCAACGATCAATGGTCGATGGTCGGTGGCCAGTTGATGACGACGCGATACGCCGCCGGGCTGGGCTATGCGTCCGATCCGTCGGAACTGGTGACCAGTCACCAGTGCCGCCGCGAATGGTGGCGGCCGCTGGCCTGGGCGATCACGCATTTCCCGCGCGATGCGTTCGATCATGTCTGGCTGATCCACGCCCCGCCCTATGACCAGCGGCTCAATCAGGGGCTGGTGCCGGTGTGGACCAACGGGTCGAGCACGCTGTTTCGCGTCAATCCTGTCGTGCCGCCCGCCGTGGTGACGGTGGAAGACCTTGGCCCCTACGGCCCGTTCGCCATCGAGCGGCTGGCCCGGCGCGAGGTGCGGCTGCGCGAACTGCGTGACCGGATCGAACGGCGCGAGCTTGATCCCCCGAACGAGCGGGAACGGTAAGGGCCGCGATGCCTAACCCCGCTTGAACGGGGTCATTTCGCCCAGAAACGCCTCTTCGCTTTCCATCGCCGCCGTCTCGCGCGCCAGAAAATCGGCGATGGCCCGGCGAAAACCGGCATCCGGGATATAGTGGGCGGACCAGGTGGGCACGGGCGCATAGCCGCGCGCCAGCTTGTGCTCGCCCTGCGCCCCCGCCTCCACTCGCGCCAGCCCGCGTTCGATGGCGGCGTCAATCGCCTGATAATAGCACAGCTCGAAATGAAGGAAGGGCACGTCCTCGCGGCAGCCCCAATATCGGCCATAGAGCGCATCCGCCCCGATCAGGTTCAGCGCGCCCGCAATCGGCCGCCCGTCCCGCTCCGCCAGGATAAGCAGCACATCGTCCGCCATTTCCTGTCCCAGCAGGGTAAAGAAAGCGCGCGACAGATAGGGCCGACCCCATTTGCGCGCGCCCGTATCCTGATAGAAAACCCAAAAGGCGTCCCAATGCGCCTCGGTGATCGCCGCGCCGGTCAAGTGGCGGATGGTCAGCCCCTCCACCGCCGCCGCCCGTTCCTTGCGCAGGTTCTTGCGCTTGCGGCTGGCCAGATCGCCCAGGAAATCGTCGAACGAGCCATAGCCGCGATTAGCCCAGTGGAACTGAACACCCCGCCGGATCATCCAGCCGGCGGCGCGAAACGCGTCGAGCTGCGCCTCCTCGACAAAGGTCGCATGGGCCGATGACAGGCCGTTCTGATCCGTCACCGCCTCGATCGCGGCGATCAGGCCGGGGGCCGCATCGGCATCGCGCAGCAACAGGCGCGCGCCCGGCACGGGGGTGAACGGCACCGCCACCTGAAGTTTCGGATAATAGCGCCCGCCGGCCCGTTCCCACGCATCGGCCCAGGCATGGTCGAACACATATTCGCCCTGGCTGTGCGATTTGCCATAGGCAGGCGCGATGGCGGCGGGGCGGCCATCCGCGCCATCGACGACGATGGGCAGCGGCTGCCAACCGGCCTGTGCCGACGCCGATCCCGACCGTTCAAGGATCGACAGGAACCGGTGGGACAGGAACGGATTGCCGGTGCCCGCGCACGCGTCCCATTCGGCCGCCGGAATGGCGGTTACGCTTTCGGCGATGCGGGCGGTGATGGGCCGGGCGGTCACGCCATCAAGGTAGGGCGGCGTCGCTCGCCCGCAATGGCTGATCAAGCGGCGCGGGCTTCATTGTCACGATCCGTTGCGGCAACGGCACCTCGACACCATGATCCTGAAATAGCCGCCACAGCCGGTTCAGCACATCCGACTTCACATTGCCGACGCCGCTTTCGGGATCGTTGATCCAGACAAGGATTTCGAACGCAGCGCCATTTTCGGCAAAGGCGGTCATCCATACATTGGGCGCCGGGCTTTTCAGGACACGCGGGCTATCGGTCGCGGCCTGCATCATCAACTGCTGCGCCAGCGCCATGTCGCTGGAATAGGCGATGGTGACGGGGATGCGGATGCGCACGTCGCGGTCGGAAAAGGACCAGTTCTCGACCTCCTGCGTCATCAGGTTTTCGTTGGGGATCAGGTGTTCCTTGCCATCGCGCGTAATCACACTGACCGCGCGCACGCCGATCTTGTTCACCCAGCCGAAACTCTGGCCCACCACGATCACATCGCCCGGCTTGATCGACCGGTCCATCAACAAGATGATGCCGGCGATCAGGTTGCCGATGGTCTTTTGCAGGCCGAAGCCCACCGCCAGGCCGAATGCGCCAGAAAAAATCGCAAGGCTGGTCAGGTCGATCGACAACAGGTCGATGCCGACAAAGAACGCGATGACGACCACCGCAATGCCGGCCAGTTTCTGGAACAGCAGCTTTTGCGTCGGATCGAATGCGCGCGATCCGCTGATCGAATGGGCGATCAGCTTGTTGGTCAGCCGGGCGATGGCGAACAGGGTGACGCCGGCGATGGTGATCGTGACCAGATCGAGGAGGGAAATGCGGCGGCTACCCACCTGAACCGCCAGCGAATCGAGCAGTTCCGTGACCGGCGTCAGGCCGCCGACCGCGCGGGTGAAGATCGCGACAAAGACGAACAGGCCGACCGCCCAGGCCAGCCCGCCCACCACGCGCAGACCGCGCAGGATCTGGATCACGCCGCGCGCCGCCGCGATGCTCCAGACAAGGCCGATCAGCAGCGTGGCAAGGCCCGACCATGGCCACAGCCGGTTGGCAATGGCCAGCATCAGCGCGATGGTCAGATGGCGCAGGATGGGGGCGATGCGGGGCAGGATCGGCGTGCCCTGAAATCCCGTCCGCTCGCCCAGCATGGACACCAGTGCCGGGCCGATCCAGCGCGCGGCGGCCCAACCCGCAATCAGCGCCAGGCCAATGATGCCCAGCGCCACCGCCGCCTCGACCAGTTCCGGCCCGTCGGGCACGTCGATGCCGCGCGCGACCAGCCAGGCGCCGATGCCGTTCATGCCGTGATGGATCGCCAGGCCGCAAAGCCGCGATCGAGATCGGCGATCAGGTCGTCCGGATCCTCCAGCCCGATTTGCAGGCGCACCACCGGCCCCTCTGCCTGCCAGCGGGTCGCGCTGCGATGCCGCTGCGGATCGACGGGCAGCGCCAGGCTTTCAAAGCCGCCCCAGCTATAGCCGATGCCGAACAGGCCCAACGTGTCAATGAACGCCGCCCGCGCCCGGTCGCTGCCACCCGCAAGCACGATGCTGAACAGGGCTGACGCACCGCGAAAATCCCGCTGGAACAGGGCATGGCCCGGGCAATCGGACAGGGCGGGGTGCAGCACCCGCGCCACCTCTTCCCGCCCCTTCAGCCATTCGGCGATCCTGAGTGCCGCCGCCCCCTGTTGCGCCAGCCGGACGCCCATGGTGCGCAGCCCCCGCGCGCCAAGCCAGGCATCGTCGGGGCTGGCTGTCTGGCCCAGTTGATGGCTGACGGTGCGCAGCGCGTCGAAACGGCCCGGCCCTGCGGTGACGCTGCCCAGCATCACGTCGCTGTGCCCGACGACATATTTGGTGCAGGCCATGATCGAATAATCGACCCCCATGCCGATGGCGGGCAGCAACAGCGGCGTCGCCCAGGTATTGTCGATCAGCGTGGTCAGCCCCCGCGCCTTGGCCACCGCGACGATGGCGGGCACATCCTGCACCTCGAACGTCAGGCTGCCGGGGCTCTCCATGAAGATGGCGCGGGTGGCAGGGCCGATCAGGTCGGCGATTCCCGCGCCGATCTGCGGGTCGTAATAGCGCGTCGCCACCCCGAACCGGGCCAGGAAATGATCGCAGAAGCTGCGCGTCGGGTCATAGGCGCTGTCGGTCATCAACAGCTCGTCGCCGGGGTTGAGACAGGCGAGCAACGCTGCCGATACCGCCGCCACGCCGGACGGATAGAGGAACGTCGCCTCTGCCTCCGGCTCCAGCTGCGTCAGCGCGTCGGCCAGCGACCATTGGGTCGGCGTGCCGCGCCGGCCATAGAACAGCCTGTGATGCGTATCCGCCCCGCCCCGCGCGCGCAGTTCGGCGACGCTGTCATACAGGATCGTTGACGCGCGCCAGACCGGCGGATTGACGATGCCGTTGGTCCATTCCGCGCGCCGGCCGCCGGTGATCAGGCGGGTTGCAGGGCGTTGATCGTCGGGCGGCGTCTTGCTCACGCAGTCACTTCCTTTGGGGTTTCGGGGTCGATGCCCCATTCGGACCAGCTGCCGTCATACAGCGCGCCGCCCTGCCCGATCCGGTCCAGCCCGAACAGCAGAACAGATGCGGTGATGCCCGATCCGCAGCTGGCGACGATGGGGCGGTCAAGGTCGATGCCCGCCGCATCGAATTCGGCGCGGATGGCGTCCGGCGACTTCCACGTCCCGTCGGCCTGAAACATCCGGCCATAGGGCAGGTTCAGCGCGCCGGGGATATGCCCCGCCGCAACGCCGGGCCGGGGATCGGCCTCTGCCCCCGAAAACCGGGGTGCGCCGCGCGCGTCGACCACCTGTTCCGCACCGCTCGTCACATTGGCCAGCATCGCCGCCTTGTCGCGCACCGCATCGATTGCCGGTCGCGGGGTAAAGGTTGCGGGACATGGCCGGTGGTCCCCCGCCTCGGTCGGCCGGGCCTCCGCCCGCCATTTGGCCAATCCGCCGTCGAGAATGGCGACATCGGCAAAGCCCATCGTCCGCAGCATCCACCACGCGCGGGCGGCAGTGCGGATGTCGCTGTCGTCGTACAGGACAACGCGCCGCCCCTCGCCAATGCCCAGCGCGCCCATCGCGGCGGCGAACGCATCCGGCCGGGGCAGCATCATCGGCGCAGGGTGATCCGGGTCGGCCAGCGCCTTCAGGTTCAGGAACACCGCACCCGGAATATGCGCGGCGGCGAATTCGGCGGCGGCATCGCGGGGCGTCAGGTGATAGCTTGCATCCGCGATCACCAGATCGGGGTCTGCCAGATGCCCGGCCAGCCATTCGGTCGATACCAGCGTTTCCATGCGCGCCTCCTTGCCTCCACCCCTAACCGCTTGGATGGCGGCAAGTCGAGAGCGTCAAACCCGCTCGCCCGCATCCAGCCGTTTCAGGAAATGCGCGGCCTGCGCCTTCAGCGCGCGCTTGTCGTCGTCTTTCATCTTGGCCCAGTTGCGGTAGGGCATGGCAAGCCGCTGATTCTTGCCCAGCTTATCCTCGTTCCGGTCCAGAAAATCCCAGTAAAGCGCATTGTACGGGCACGCTTTCGGCCCGGTCCGCTGTTTGACGTCGTACCGGCAATGCCCGCAATAATCGCTCATCCGGTCGATATACGCACCCGACGCGGCATAGGGTTTCGATGCCAGCAGGCCACCATCGCCAAACTGGCTCATGCCCAGCGTATTGGGCGCCTCCACCCATTCATAGGCATCGGCATACACCTCAAGATACCATCGTTGCACATCGGCCGGGTCCGCCCCGATCAGCAGCGCGAAATTGCCCGTCACCATCAACCGCTGGATATGATGGGCATAGGCGAAATCCAGCGTCTGGCCGATCGCCTGCGACAGGCAGTGCATGTCGGTTTCGCCGGTCCAGTAAAAGGGTGGGAGCGGCCGTTTGGCGTCCAGGAAGTTGCGGGCGGTATAGTCCGGCCCCTCCCGCCAATAGATGCCGCGCACATATTCGCGCCAGCCGATGATCTGACGGATAAAGCCCTCCACCGCGTTCAGTGGCGCGCGGCCCTCGACATATTCCGCCTCCGCCAGCCGGCACAGCGCCAGCGGATCGAGCAGGCCGCAGTTGAGATAGGGCGACAGGATCGAGTGCCACAGGAACGGCTCACCGGTCAGCATCGCATCCTGATAATCGCCGAACCGGGGCAGCGCGTGGCGAATGAAATGCGCCTGCTGCGCCAGGGCATCCGCGCGCGTCACGGCAAAATCAAATCCGTCGAGCCTGCCGGGATGATCGGAAAACCGGTCCGCGACAAGGCTGAGCACCGCCTTTGTCCCCGCGTCCGGCGCAAAGGACAGCGGCCGTGGCATCAACAGGTCGCGGGTCGCGGGCTTTCGGTTTTCCTTGTCGTAATTCCACTCCCCGCCCTCCGGCTTGCCGTCCGCATCCAGCAACAGGCCCGTCTTGCGGCGCATCTCGCGATAGAAAAACTCCATGCGCAGCTGCTTGCGCCCCTCGGCCCAAGCGTCGAAATCGGCATGGTCGGCGATGAACCGGTCATCCTCGCGGATCTCCACCGCGCATCCGAACTTGTCGGCCCATTGGTCCTGCGCCTGGCGCACCCGCCATTCGCCCCCTTCGGTCGCCACGATCCGTTTCGGCGCGTGCCGTTCGGCCGCGCGCGCCAGCTCGCCCGTAAAGCTGCCGGCATTGGCGGGATCATCGAGCGCGATGTAATCGACGGTCCATCCCGCCGCCCGCAGCGCTTCGGCATGGTGGCGCATCGCGGCGAACAGGAACGCGATCTTTCGGACGTGATGGCGGACATAGGTAGCCTCCTCATCCACCTCCATCATCAGAATGACGCTGGTCTTGGGGTCCGCATCCTTCAGGGCGGACAGGCCGAAACTCAGCTGATCGCCCAGCACCGGGATCAGCGTGTCGATGCCCCGTTCCATTCCGCCCCGTTCCTTCCTAAATGCGCGAACCATGACACCCAAATTCCTTGGCCAGACCGCCGACCTGCCCCAGACCCCCGAAGAAGCGGTGCTGGATTATGTCCCCAACCCGCAGGCCGGGCAGCTGTATCTGGTGCGCTTCGTCGCGCCGGAATTCACCTCGCTCTGCCCCGTGACGGCGCAGCCCGATTTCGCCCATCTGGTGATCGATTACGCCCCGGACCAGACCATCGTCGAATCCAAATCGCTGAAACTGTTCCTGGGCAGCTTTCGCAACCATCAGGCGTTTCACGAAAACTGCACGGTCGGCATCGGTCGCCGCCTGTTTGATGAAATGAAGCCGAAATGGCTGCGCATCGGCGGATACTGGTATCCGCGCGGCGGCATTCCCATCGACGTGTTCTGGCAATCGGGCGAACCGCCGGCCGGGCTGTGGCTGCCGGATCAGGGCGTGCCGGGATATCGCGGCCGCGGGTGAGTCGCGCAGGCCGCACCATCGGCGGCGCTTAACAGTTGAAAATTGCATCATTTTGTTTCTGTTGCACCGCAGCATCGATGCAACCATAGTGTTCATCCGGGGTTTAGGTTCGGGTGCCGCCGCGTGGCACCCACCTAACAGATCAGGGATAGAGCATTATGGCGCATCACCCGCTTGCGCCGGCAGGGACCGGCCATGTCGCACTGCTCGGCAATTTCCTGCCCCGCCGGTGCGGCCTCGCAACCTTTACCACCCATTGTCATGACGCGCTGGTCGAACAGTTTCCGGACCTCACCGTCGATGTCTATGCGATGGACGACCGCGCCGAAAGCTATGCCTACCCCCCCGCCGTCACGCACAGCATCCCCCAGCATGATCGCGCCGCCTATCTGGACGCGGCCCGCCGGATCGAGGCGTCGGGCGCGCAGGCGCTGTGGGTTCAGCATGAATATGGCATCTATGGCGGTGCGGCGGGCGAGCATCTGCTGGCGCTGATCGACCGACTGACCATTCCGGTCGTCGTCATGCTGCACACCATCCTGGAACAGCCCAGCCCGGACGAGCGCCGGGTGATCGAGGCGCTGATCGCCCGCGCCGCCCGGGTGATGGTGATGGCCGAACGGGGCCGCGAAATCCTGATGCGCACGCACGGCACCGATACGCGAAAGATCGTCACCGTGCCGCACGGCGTGCCCGACCGCCCGCTGGTCGCGCCCGACAGCATGAAGGAACAGTTCGGCTGGCAGGGGCGCAAGGTCGTGCTGACCTTTGGCCTGCTCGCCCCGTCAAAGGGGATCGAGACGCTGATTTCCGCCGTGCCGGCCATTGCCGCACGCCATCCGGAGGCGCTGTATATCGTGCTGGGCGCGACGCATCCCAACGTCGTCGCGCATGAGGGCGAAGCGTATCGCCAGCGGCTGAAGGCGGATGCCGAGGCGCTGGGCGTTGCCGAACACGTCCGGTTCATCGACGGGTTCATCGAACAGGAAGAGCTGCTGGATTATCTGCAGGCCGCAGACGTCTATGCCACGCCCTACCCGAACCCGGCCCAGATCACGTCGGGAACGCTGTCCTATGCCGTGGGCGTCGGCGCGGCGGTCGTTTCGACCCCCTATGTCCACGCCACCGAAATCCTGGCCGACAATCACGGCATCATCGTGCCGTTCGGCGACAGTGCGGGATTTGCCGACGCGATCAACGGCCTGTTCGACGAGGCGGACCGGCGCGATGCCTTGTCGGCGCGCGCCTATGCCCGGGGACGCACGATGCTGTGGCCGCGCCTTGCCGATACGGCGATGGCGGTGATCGAGGACGCGATCGAGCGCCAGCCACGCGTCCTGCGCGTCGAACGATCGGCGGATCACCCCCCGCTGGAGCCGGACTTGGCCGCCGTCATCCGCATGAGCGACGGGACGGGGATGCTGCAGCACGCGATCCATTCCGTGCCGGATCGCCGCCACGGCTATTGCATCGACGATAATGCCCGCGCCTTCATCCTGATGCACCGGATCGACCCGCTGGACGATCAGGTGCGCGATGAATGGACCACGGTCTATGCCTCGTTCATCCAGCACGCCTGGAATGAGGATCAGCGCCGGTTCCGCAATTTCATGGGGTTCGACCGGCAATGGCTGGAAGACACGGGGTCGGAGGATTCCAATGGCCGCACCCTCTGGGCGCTGGGTGTCGGCGCGGCGGAGGGCCGGATTCCCAAGCATCGCATCTGGGCCGGCGAATGGTTCGAGCGGACGGCGCCGATCGCGCTGAACCTGGGCAGCCCCCGCGCGCGCGCATTCGCCATGCTGGGTGCCGCCGCCTATCTGGAAGCGCGGCCCGACCATGGGGTATCGCATACCATCCTGACCCGGTTCGGCGAGGAGCTGACCGCACTGCTCGATGCGGCGCGGCGGCCGGAATGGGAATGGTTCGAAATCGTCCTTGCCTATGACAATGCCCGCCTGCCCGAGGCGCTGCTACGCGCAGGCCAGGTGCTGGAACGGCAGGATTTCATCGACACCGGCCTTGCGACGCTGGAATGGATCGTTTCGCGCCAGACATCGCCCGATGGCCGGTTCCGTGCGGTCGGCACCGACAGTTTCGGCCGGGCCTATGCCGATCCCTTGCCCTTTGACCAGCAGCCGCTGGAGGCGCAGGCGACGATCGATGCCTGTGCCGCCGCATTCCATGCCAGCGGCGACACGCGCTGGATCGACGAGGCGGAACGCGCCTATCGCTGGTATCTGGGGGTCAACGACCTTGACCTGCCGCTGGCCAGCGGAGCCGATGGCGGATGTTTCGACGGATTGATGCCATCGGGCCTCAACCGCAATCAGGGTGCCGAATCCATTTTGGCACTGCAACTTGCCTCATGCGCGATTTCTGCCCTTTCAAAACGGCGCGAGTCCGTGTCAAACGGTCAGGAACGCGCTGCCTGAGGCCAATTCCTCGCGGCAACGCATCAAGGGTTCGCACGCGGGGGATTTGATGCTCGACCTGTTCCATCACCCGGCCCGGCTGTATGCCGATCCGTCGCGGGTGGTCGTGCGGCCGTTCCATATCGGATGGTCGTCCAATGGCGGCGGGCCGAGCCGCACGGAACGACTGGTCAGTGCCGTTCTGGCGCTGTCCCTGCCGGAGGCGCGCGCCGAGCTTGAGCTGGTGCTCAAGGATTTCGAGGCGCGGCACTGGCAGACGCGGCGCGTGTTCATGACCCGGTATGAACAGATTGCGCAGGTGCTCGGCCTGGACGATGCGGTGATCGGCGACGAGCGCCGCCAGCTGATCGGCGCCTATTTCTGTCACGAATACAGCTATGCCGCTGCCGCGCTGATGAACCCCAGCGTGGTGCCGCATTTCGACCAGTCCGGGATGCCGGCGGGGTCCACCCGCATCCTGATGTCGATGCGCGCCGTGGGCGAAGGGCATATCTCGTCCGTCGCGTTCCGCGAGGGGATTGTCGGGCCGGGCAACGAATTGCGCCTGTCGCCCGAACCGCCCTTTGCCACGGCGGTCGATGTGGAGGGTGAGGAGATTCCGGAAGGTCCGGTGACTGTGTGCCGCCACCGTGACAGCACCCTGTCCGGCACGGTGATCTTTCCCATCACCCACGCCCAGTCAAAGGGGCTGGAGGACCTGCGCCTCGTCCAGTTCACGCATGACGATGGCAGCGTGGAATGGCTGGGCACCTATACCGCCTATAACGGGTCGGCGATTCAGTCGGAGATGCTGCGGACCCGCGATTTCCGCAATTTCGACCTGGTCCCGATGAGCGGCAGTGCCGCGCGCAACAAGGGCATGGGTCTGTTCCCGCGCAAGATCGGCGGCAGTTACTGGATGATCGGGCGGCAGGATGGCGAAAACCTGTTCCTGATCCAGTCGGATACGCTGACCCATTGGGACGAGGGGCAAAAGCTGCTGACCCCGCATTATCCGTGGGAGCTGGTGCAGATCGGCAATTGCGGCCCGCCGATCGAGCTGGATGAGGGCTGGTTGCTACTGACGCATGGCGTGGGCGCGATGCGCAAATATTCGATTGGCGCGGTGCTGCTGGACAAGCAGGATCCGTCAAAGGTGCTGGGCCGCACGGCCGAACCGATCCTGTCCGCCGCCAATCAGGACCGCGAAGGCTATGTGCCCAACGTCGTCTATAGCTGCGGCGGGATGCGGCATGACGACCGCATCTTCATCCCCTATGGCGTGGCGGACAGCTCGATCGCCTTTGCGTTTGTCTCCACTGCCTCGCTGATTGCGGCGATGGTCTAGCCGACGAGGACGCTAGCCACGCGCTCAGGCAATCCAGCGCCAGATGCCAGCGGCGACACCCGCCAGCGGGATGTGTGCCCAGGTCGCGGCGGCCCAGATCACGGTGCCCGCGCCCAGGGCATGCGCGCCGGGCATGGCCGAACGCCATGGCACGCGCCCGGCGATGAGCGCGGCGAACGGCCAGTAGCTGGTCGTCCGCGACCATTCCGGCCAGAATCCCGGCTGCAGCGTTGCCTTTTTTGCATCCTGCAACGCCGCCCCGACCAGCGCCAGCACGGCGATGGCCGCCGTCAGCACCAGATTGGCGGGGATGGGAAATACCGCCGCATGGACCAGCGCCCACAGGCCAAACCCCCACATCATCGGATGGCGGGTGATGGCGAACACGCCCTTCGGCGTCGGCACGGTGGCGGGCGGCCCCTTTGGATCGGGCAGCGCCGGGTTGCGGACCAGCGATCCGGCGAACAGCACCGCGCCAACCCACATCACCGCCGTGCCCGCCGCCCCGAGGCCATTGCCGACCGGCCATAGCGGCTCCTGTGCCGGCAGCGTCTGATAGACATGGGCCATCCACCCCAGCGTGGCAAAGGCGACGATCGAATAGACGCCCAGAAACCCGTTCGCCCCCAACCGCGCGACCAGCGGCGCGCGCAGCGGGTGCGACAACAGGAAATGCGTGCCGACAAAGGCGATGCAGGCAAGGATCAGCATCATCATCGGCGGCACGCCTCCATCGGGTCAGAAGGTTGCCAGGCGCGGCGGTACAGCGGCATCCGGTTCGGCCAGGGTATCGACCGCCCGATCGCCGTCATCGCGCAGCGTATCGAGGTGCATCCACTTCTTCACCACCGGGCTGAATAGCACGACGGCGACGCCGATGCCGATCGCGATCCAGCCGAACAGTTCGTAAATGTCGAGCAGGCCGGTCTTGGTCATCTGGCCGTCATGGCCGCCTGTCGCCTCACCGATCTTGCCCGCAACGAAATTGCCGACCGCCGTCATGTAGAACCACGCCCCCATGATCAGCGAGGCGAGGAATTTCGGAGCGAGCCGGTTCATCGCCGACAGGCCGACCGGCGACAGGCACAGTTCGGCCGTGGTCGCCAGCAGGTAATAGGCGAACACGAGGAACACCGGCGTCATCGCCTCGATCCCCCATGCCTGCGCACCGAACACCAGCACAAGGTTGGCAGCACCCATCTGCAACAGGGCGATGCCGAACTTGGCCGGGGCAGACGGCTCCAGCCCGCGCTTGCCCAGCCATTGCCAAAGGGCGGCAAAGATCGGGGCGAACAGGATGATGTAAATCGGGTTGATCGACTGGAAGATGCCGGCCGGCACCCCGCCGCGATCGACAAATTCGTCGGTGAACAGGTTCATCGAACCGCCCGCCTGTTCGAACAGGCCCCAGAAGACCGGATTGAGGGAAATCAGGAACAGGATGGCGAACATCCGTTCGCGCGGTTCCTTTTCCAGCTTGAAGCTTTCGAACAGGACATAGGCGAGCAGCGCGACGCCGGAGACGACCAGCAACCCCTGGATCACGTCCTGATACTGAACCAGCGCCCAGATCACGGCGACGGAGGCAATGCCGATGCCGTACAGGGCCAATTCCTTGCCGCGGGCAAGCGGTGCAGGCGCCTCTCCGGCCCCGCGCAGCGATCCCTTGCCCAGCGCAAAGACGATCAGGCCGGCCAGCATGCCGATCCCCGCCAATCCGAAGCCATAGCCCCAACCAAGCGTCTGACCGAGATAGGCGACAAGGATCGTGCCCATCGCCGCCCCCACATTGATGCCCATGTAGAAGATTGTGTACGCGGCATCGCGGCGCGTGTCGGTGAGGTTATAGAGCTGACCCACCATCACCGAGATGTTCGCCTTCAGGAATCCCGAGCCGACGATGATGAAGGCAAGCGCGGCCCAGAAGACGTTGATCGTCGGGTCGCTCTGCCCGCCGGTGCCTTCGACCGCCATCAGCGAATGGCCCGCCGCCAGCAACAGGCCGCCAAACAGCACCGCCTTGCGCTGTCCCAGATAGCGGTCGGCCAGATAGCCACCCAGCACCGGGGTGATGTACACCAGCGAGGTATAGGCGCCGTAGATCAGGTTCGATTTGCCGTCCGAAAACAACCAGTGCTGCGTCAGGTAAAAGATCAGGATGGCGCGCATGCCGTAATAGGAGAAACGCTCCCACATTTCGGCAAAGAACAGCATGTACAGGCCCTTGGGATGGCCCGCGAATTCCGGCTTGCGGCTGGCCGCGATCATCAGTCCGACGGCCAGGAACGCGAACAGCACCGCCATGGCGATGGCCATGATCCAGTCCGCTTCCGCCCAGGCAGCAATTGGTTTGAAGGAAGACAAAACGGGCACCCTTTCGGCAAAACAAATGCACGGCCCGGACGCACTTTGCACCCCGACCGAAGATGCGCTGCAGCCTAGCCAGCGAAACTGGCTTGCCAAGCAATTATTGTGCGCCGGCCGGTGCCGCCCTAGATCGCATGGCATGAAGTTCAATGATCGCACCAGTCCGCTGACCCTGCTTGCCACCCGCCGGTCGGGTCGCCCGCGCGAAATGACTGCCCCCGGCCCGGATGAGGCAGAGCTGCGCGCGATGATCGCGCTGGCGGCGCGCACGCCCGATCATGGCAAGCTCGCCCCATGGCGGTTCGTCATCGTGCCGCCCGATGCGCGTGATGCGCTGTCCGCGATGCTGACCGATGCCTATCGCGCCGAAAAGCCGGAGGCAGGGCGGCTGGAGATCGAGGCGATGGACAATTTCGCGCGCATGGCCCCCGCGCTGGTCGTGGTGCTGCATTCGCCGAAACCCAGCCATATCCCGGCATGGGAACAGGAACTGTCGACGGGCGCGGCGACCATGAACCTGCTGCACGCCGTCCATGCCCATGGCTATGTCGGCGGCTGGCTGACCGGTTGGGCCAGCACGTCGGACCGCGTGCGGGACGCATTCGGCGCCGCGCACGAGCGGATTGCCGGTTTCGTGTTCATCGGCACGGCGGCCAAACCGCTGGAGGAGCGGCCCCGCCCGTTGATCGACGATATTGCCTCCATCTGGCACGGTTGACGCACAGCGACGCTGGACAGGCCGGACCGATGGTGTATTAAGGTCCTATGGCGCTGCTCGATCACGATGAAAGCCCGGTCTACCTGAAATTGCGGGCAACCATTGTGGCCGCGATCCTGAAGGGACGGTTTCGCGCGGGCGACCAGTTGCCCTCGGTTCGCGCGCTGGCCGCCGAGCATGGTGCCAATCCGCTGACCGTGGCAAAGGCGTATCAGCGGTTTCAGGACGAGGGCTATGTCGAGGTGCGGCGCGGGGTCGGGATGTTTGTCCTGCCCGGCACGGCGGAACGGCTGCGCACCGCGGAACGGGAGCGATTTCTGGCCGGAACCTGGCCGCGCGTTCAGGAACAGATCGCACTGCTCGGCCTGAGCGTCGACGACCTGCTGGACCGCGAAATCGCCTGATTGCCGGTGCCCCGCCGGGCAGCGTTGCATTTATGATTCATCCACAGAAAAATCTTCCGCTGATCGACGGAACAGGGCGGCTCATCGCTGCGTTCATGCTATGGTCCGCAGTCTGGAGGAAGCAACATGGCCCGCGGTGACGACATTCTGATGCTGAGCCGGACGATCGGCCGGGGCGAACAGGGCCTGACCTATCGGCTGGACAAGGTGAATGACTGTCCCGATTGCGGCGAAAGCCAGTGGTTCGTCGGCCGGATGACCGCCGAATGCGCGTGCTGCGGTGCCGCACTGCCGCTCAGCCATAGCGGCCTGCGCAGTTACATGATGACCGGCACCAGCAATCTGACCGGCACGCTCGCCGCCTGAACGGTCGGCGCCAAGCGATCTATTCGGGGGACTCGCCCGTCCAGGCATCGGCAATCCGGTCGCGCGCCTCGGTCAGCAGGCGAAGATAGTCGGCGCGGAACGGCTCATCCAGCGTCACGGCCAGCCGCTGACGCAGCCCGTCAAGCACCGCATATTCGGCGCGATGGGCGAAATGGTCGCCCGGCGGCATGGCGTCATCATCGAACCAGCGGCACAGCAGTTCGAACAGGACGAGCGCCTCGTCCCGTTCGCTGACCAACCGCACCCCGATCATGCGGCAAAGGCGGCAGCGGGCACGGCATACAGCTGATCCGCCCCCGCCCGTGCAGCATGAGCGAGGCCCAGCGCCTCCGGCACCACCTGATCAAGATAGAAGCGGATCGCGGCGCGCTTCATAGCGGCAAATTGCGGATCGCCGGTCCAGCCGTTCAGCGCCGCCAGCTGCCGTTCCATCAGCCAGCCACAGGTGGCGACCGACATCATGGTCAGGAAGGGATAGCTGGCCGCCAGCCGGTCATCGGCCGACGCCCCTTTTAGCGCACCGCCGATCGCGGTCACCTCTGCGATCAGGGTGCCCAGCGCGGCATGGCGTGCCTCCGCCGCCAGCTGGGCGACAAAGCGGTCGAACACGCCCCCGCCGTCCAGCCCCAGCTTGCGGCCGACCAGATCGGCGGCCTGGATGCCGTTCGTCCCTTCGTAAATCGGGGTGATGCGCGCGTCTCGGAAATGCTGGGCCGCGCCGGTTTCCTCGACATAGCCCATGCCGCCATGCACCTGAATGCCGATGCTGGCGACTTCGTTGCCGATATCGGTGCCATGCGCCTTGGCCAGCGGGGTGACCAAATCGACGCGCGCCTGCGCCTCTGCATCGCCCAGCGCGGCCTGATCCACCTGTCCGGCGGCGTAATAGACGAGCGCGCGGGCGGCCATGGTCTGCGCCTTCATCCGCATCAGCATCCGCCGCACATCGGGATGCTCAACGATGGCAACCGGCGACTTGTCCGGCGATCCGGCCCGCGCCGACTGCACCCGGTCCAGCGCATAGGCAACGGCGCGCTGGGTCGCCCGCTCTGCCACCTGCACCCCCTGAAGTCCGACATTCAGGCGCGCGTTGTTCATCATCGTGAACATCGCCCGCATGCCGCCGTTTTCGGGGCCGATCAGTTCGCCGATGCAATCGCCATTGTCGCCGAACGACAGGACACAGGTCGGCGATGCGTGCAGCCCCATCTTGTGTTCGATCGACACGACGCGGATGTCGTTGAACGGGCCCGGCGTGCCATCTTCGTTCAGCCGGTATTTGGGCACCAGAAACAGGCTGAGGCCGCGCGTCCCCTCTGGCGCGCCGGGCGTGCGGGCCAACACCAGGTGGACGATATTGTCCGCCATGTCATGGTCGCCAAAGCTGATGTAGATTTTGGTGCCCGAAATCCGGAACCGACCGTCGCCGATCGGCTCCGCCCGCGCCCGCAGCGCGCCGACATCACTGCCCGCCTGCGGTTCGGTCAGGTTCATGGTGCCGGTCCATTCGCCGGTCGCCAGTTTCGGCAGGTACAATGCCTGCTGTTCCGGGCTGCCATGATGGGCCAGCGCCTCGATCGCGCCGACGGTCAGCGTCGGGCACAGCGCAAAGCTCATGTTCGCGCCGCCCAGCGTTTCCAGCACGGCCGTGGTCAGGGAAAAGGGCAGCCCCTGTCCGCCATAGGCCTCGGGCGTGCCGATCGTGCCCCATCCGCCCTCGACATAGGCGCGGTATGCCGCGGCAAAGCCGTCCGGCATCACCACGCCCGATTGGGTCAGGCGCGCGCCCACTGTGTCGCCGGTGCGGTCCAGCGGCGCCCATTCGCCCGCGGCGAATTGCCCCGCCCCCTCCAGCACGGCGTCGACAACATCGGCGCTGGCGGCGGCGAAACGGTCGCTGTCGGCAAGGGCGGCAATTCCGGCGATGCTGTCCAGCACGAACCGCTGTTCGGTCACGGGGGCGGTGAAGCTCATGAATCCTCTCTTGTCGGCGTTTTCACGGGAGTATAGCGGCGGTTTCGTGACGCTTCAAAGCACCCGAACCTTACCCTACGGCGAGGCCGCGCTTGCGGATGCGGCTGCGGCGATTCGTGCCGGGCAATGCGTCGCGGTGCCCACCGAAACCGTTTACGGGCTGGCCGCCGACGCCACCGATTCGCACGCCGTGGCGGGCATCTATGCGGCAAAGGGGCGACCGAGTTTCAACCCGCTGATCGTGCACGTGCCGGATGCCGACGCCGCCCGCCGGATCGCGGTGTTCGATGCGCGGGCCGACAGGCTGGCGGCGGCATTCTGGCCAGGGCCGCTGACCCTTGTCCTGCCGCTGCGCCCGGGCGGCGAGATTGCGTCGCTGGTCACCGCGGGGCTGGACAGCATCGCGATCCGCGTGCCGGCCCACCGCGCCATGCAGGCGTTGCTGGCCGCATCGGGCAAGCCGCTGGCGGCGCCATCGGCCAATGCCAGCGGTACGATCAGCCCGACCCGCGCCGCGCATGTGCTGGCGACGCTGGACGGGCGCATCCCGCTGATCCTGGACGACGGGCCGACGCGGGCGGGACTGGAATCGACCATCATCGCCCTGACCGGGACGCAGGCCCGGCTGCTGCGGCCCGGACCCATCGCGGCGGCGACGCTGGCGGCGGCACTGGGCGAGCCGGTGCTGGCGGCGGGCGATGGCGCGGTGGTCGCGCCGGGAATGATGGCCAGCCATTATGCCCCGTCCAAGCCGCTGCGGCTGAATGCCGCCGATGCCCGGCCGGGCGAATGGCTGATCGGGTTCGGCGCGGTGGCGGGGCAGGACACGCTGTCCGCCACCGGCGACCTGATCGAGGCGGGCGCGCGCCTGTTCGACAGCCTGCACCGCGCCGATGCCAGCGAGGCCGAAAGCATCGCCATCGCGCCGGTGCCGATGGACGGTCTGGGCGCGGCGATCAACGACCGGCTGGCGCGGGCCGCAGCAGACAGGGACTGACGCCGGCCGGCGCCAGTCCCCGCTGCTTGCTTGGGACGTGCAGGGTTGAACGGTGGGTCAGAGCCGACCCAGCCGGTGATACAGGTGGCTGAACTTCACCGAATCCGGCGTGCCCTGCACATCCTCCCGCTGAAGGTGGCTCAGCACGGCAGCGCGGATCAGGCGGAAATCCTCGCTGGAAAAAACCGGGCGGGCGCGGGTCGGCTCCGGGCTGGTGCGGGTGCGCTTGGGCGTTTCCATCATGGTGATCATCATCGTCTTTCCTCCTGTTCAGGCGAACTGGTTCATGGTGTTGTGCGCGCCGCCCGCCTTCAGCGCGGCATCGCCCGAAAAATATTCCTTATGGTCGTCGCCGACGTCCGATCCGGCCATGTTCTGGTGCCGGACACAGGCAATGCCGTCGCGGATTTCCCGCCGCTGCACCCCGGCGACATAACCGAGCATCCCCGCCTCACCGAAATAGTCGCGGGCCAGAAGGTCGGTGGACAGGGCGGCGGTGTGATAGGTGGGCAGCGTGATCAGGTGGTGGAAAATCCCCGCCCGCGCGCTGGCATCCCGCTGAAAGCGGCGAATGCGCTCGTCCGCCTCCTGCGCCAGTTCGGTGCCGTCATAGATGACGCTCATCAGCGCATCGCGCTCATAGGCGGCGACATCGCGGCCCGATTTCGCCCAGGCGTCATAGACCTGCTGGCGAAAGTTCAGCGTCCAGTTGAACGACGGCGAATTGTTATAGACCAGCTTGGCATCAGGCACGACCGCGCGGATGCGGTCCACCATCCCCGCAATCTGTTCGATGTGCGGCTTTTCGGTCTCGATCCACAACAGGTCGGCCCCGTGCTGAAGCGCGGAGATGCAGTCGAGCACCACCCGGTCCTCCCCCGTGCCGGGCCGGAACTGGAACAGGTTGGATGCCAGCCGCTTTGGTCGCATCAGCGCCCCGTCCCGTTCGATCAGCACATCGCCCCGGATCGCATCCAGGCTGGTCACCGGTTCGCAGTCGAGGAAACCGTTATACTGATCGGCCAGATCGCCCGGCGTCCGGCTGAGCGCGATCTGCTTGGTCAGGCCAGCGCCGAGGGAGTCGGTGCGCGCCACGATGATCCCGTCATCCACGCCCAGTTCCAGGAACGCGTGGCGACAGGCGCGGATCTTGGCTAGGAAATCCTCGTGCGGGACCGTGACCTTGCCGTCCTGATGCCCGCACTGCTTTTCGTCGGACACCTGATTTTCGATCTGAAGCGCGCAGGCACCCGCCTCGATCATCTTTTTGGCCAGCAGATAGGTCGCCTCTGCATTGCCGAATCCTGCGTCGATATCGGCGATGATCGGAACGACATGGCTTTCATGAGCGTCGATGCGATCCTCGATCGCCCGCGCCTCGGCCGCGTTGCCCGCCGCCCGCGCCTTGTCCAGCGCGCGGAACATCATGCCCAGTTCGCGGGCATCGGCCTGTTTCAGGAAGGTATAGATTTCCTCGATCAGCGCGGGGACGGCCGTTTTCTCGTGCATCGACTGATCGGGCAGCGGCCCGAAATCGGAACGCAGCGCCGCGACCATCCAGCCGGAGAGGTAGACATAGCGCCGACGCGTGCTGCCGAAATGCTTGCGCATCGAAATCACCTGCTGCTGCGCGATGAACCCGTGCCATGCGCCCAGCGACTGGGTGTAGGCGGCCGGATCCGCGTCATAAGCGGCCATGTCGGCGCGCAGGATGCCCGCGGTATAGCGGGCGATATCCAGCCCGGTGCGGAACCGGTTCTGCAATCGCATCCGCGCCACCGCCTCTGCACCGATGCCGCTCCAGCGTTCGGCGTTCGGCTCGATCGCCTGATCCGCGGCCCGGATCGCTGACTGATAGGTCATGGTCGTTCCTTTCCAACTGCGTGTCGGATCGGGGGCATGACGCATTGCGGCACCGCATGGCAGGGCGATTAGTGACGGCCTGTCATCACATGACTTGATCACATTGTGAATAATTGACAATGTATCCGCATGACGACGCACCAGGATCGCAAGCTGTACCTTGGCCCCCGGCTGCGCGTCCTGCGCCGTGAGCTGGGCCTCAATCAGGCGCAGATGGCGCAGGAACTCGGCGTCTCGCCCTCCTATCTCAACCATCTGGAGCGCAATCAGCGGCCATTGACGGCGCAGATGCTGCTGCGGCTGGCCAACACCTATGAAATCGACGTGCGCGATTTCGTGGCGGGCGCGGCGCAGGCAGATGGAGGCGACCTGCAATCGGTGTTCGCCGACGGGCTGGTCCGCGACATCGGCATTGCCCGGAATGAGGTGATGGAGGTTGCCGAGAACTATCCGGGCGTCAGCGAGGCGATCATGCGGCTGTATCGCGCGCTGACTGACCTGCGCGAAGCACCGGGCCGGGTCGAGGAACTGACCGTGCGGCCGGTTTCGGCGTCCAACGCGGTCCAGTGGCTGCGCGACATGCTTCAGGCGCGGCGCTATCACCTGTCCGACATCGATGATGCGGCAGAGGCACTGGCCGCCGATCTGGGCGCGGGGCTGGAAGCGATGCGCCCGGCGATGCGCGCGATGCTGGCCGATCGCTATGGCATCCGGGTTCAGGTGGTCGAGGACGGGGTGCTGGTCGATGCACTGTGGCATTATGATTTCCACCGCCGCCGCCTGATGCTGTCGGAACGGATGGACGAACAGAGCCGGCAGTTCGCCGTCGCCGTCCGGCTGGCGGAATCGGCCCTTGCCGACCGCATCCGGGCCGAGGTGGACCGGGCCGGTGCGCCGGACGATGAAACCCGGATGCTGCTGCGCCGTGCGCTGGTCAGCTATGCCGCCGCCGCCATCGTCATGCCCTATGCCCGCTTCCTTCAGGTGGCCCAGGACAGCCATTATGACATGGAACTGCTGAAGGCGCGGTTCGGCGTGTCCTATGAACAGGCGGCGCAGCGGCTGGTGACGCTGACCCGGCCCACGGCGCGGAGCGTACCGATGTTCATGATGAAGATCGACTGGGCCGGCGCGGTATCGAAACGCTGCACGTCGGACGGGGCATGGGTTGCGCGCGCCGGCGGCGGCTGTGCCCGATGGGGCGTGCAGCGCGCATTCCGCCAGCCAGGCGAGCCGGTGACCGCGCTGGTCGAGGCACCGGATGGCGAACGGTTCGTGACAGTGGCCCGCGCCATCCCGCCGCGGCCGGGCCGGGCACCGTCGATGATCATCCTGGGCTGTCCGGACCGACACGCAGGACAGATCAGCGGCCTGACGCGGATGAGCGCGCCGCCGGTCGACGCCATCCCGATCGGCCCGCGCTGCCATCTGTGCGAACGGGCGGGATGCCCCGACCGCGCCCTGCCCCCGGTCACCCGCGTCCTCGACCTCAGCGATTATGCGCGGCCGGCCTCGCCCTACCCGTTTCGCGCCATCTGAACGGCGGCATGAACAGAAAAGGGCCGCCCCTTTCAGGACGGCCCCGATCTCGCCTGAACTCCGCCGACGGCCGGGCTTGCTTGGGCACCCGGCGCCGGCGAAGGGGGATCACATGGCGTTCGGCATCGCCATCATGTTGCCGTCCTCGATCTGATCGGCACGGTTTTCACCGGCTTCCTCGATCGCATCGGCCTGCGCGTCGGTTGCGCCATTGGCTTCGGCCTGATCAGCGGCCATCTCAGCCTGATCTTCCACATTCTCGGCCACCGCTTCCTGCGGCGAGTTCGTGCAAGCGGCCAGCGGCAGGGCAACCAGCGCAAGCGCGGGAACCAGCAATGCCTTCATAATCCTATCTCCCTGTTGGGTCGGGCAAATTCCCGTGGTCCCCGAAACAGGTGGCGGGGCATTCGGTTCCCCCGCCGGTTCATCCATTCGTCGCAACCTGGCTCTTCAGCCGCTCGGCAAAGCTCTTGCGCAGCTTGTTCAGCTTCGGCGGAATGACGGCGATGCAATAGGGATTTCGCTGCCCCTCGCCCGACCAGTAATCCTGATGATAATCCTCTGCCGGATACCAGGGCGCGTCCGGTTCGATCGTCGTCACGATGGGCGCGGGCCAGTTGGGCGCATTGCGCGCGATCGCCGCCCGTGCCGCTTCTTCCTGTCCCGGCGAATGCGGGAAAATGGCCGATCGGTACTGGGTGCCGATATCGTTGCCCTGACGGTTGAGCTGCGTCGGATCATGGGTGGCAAAGAACATGTCGAGCAGATCGGCATAGCTCACCTGATCGGGGTCGAACGTGATCCGGATCGCCTCGGCATGGCCGGTCGTGCCGCTGCACACCTGCTTATAGGTCGGGTTGGGCACGGTGCCGCCGATATAGCCGCTTTCGACGGCATTCACGCCAATCACATCGGTGAACACCGCCTCGGTGCACCAGAAACAGCCGCCGGCAAAGGTTGCGGTCTCGCTCGCCATCCAAACATCTCCATCGTGGAATATGTTCTTAAGATAGGAATGCGATGGCCGCGCACAATTGGCTGCGATATGGCGCCTGGGATACGGCGCCTGCGACAGGCTGATTGGCAGAAGGATGAAGTGATGCGGGACGGGACGGTGCTGGTGACGGGCGGGGCCGGATATATCGGCAGCCATGCGGTGCTGGCGCTGCTGGATGCGGGCTGGCGCGTCGTGGTGGTCGACAATCTGGTCACCGGGTTCGACTGGGCGGTCGATCCGCGCGCCACGCTGGTGGTTGCCGACATTCAGGACGATGCCGCCGTCCGCGGCGCGATCCGCGACCATGGCGTGACCGCGATCATGCACTTTGCCGGTTCGGTCGTCGTGCCGGAATCGGTCAGCGACCCCCTGAAATATTATCGCAACAACACCGCCGCCAGCCGCAGCCTGATCGAAAGCGCGGTGGCGACCGGCGTTCGCCATTTCATCTTTTCGTCCACCGCCGCCACCTATGGCATCCCCGAACAGGTGCCGGTCAGCGAAGACGTGCCGAAACTGCCGATCAATCCTTATGGCATGTCCAAGCTGATGACCGAGATCATGCTGAAGGACGTCGCCGCCGCGCATCCGATCAATTACTGCGCCCTGCGCTACTTCAACGTGGCGGGCGCCGATCCGCAGGGCCGGTCGGGCCAGTCCACCGCCGGGGCAACGCACCTGATCAAGGTGGCGGTCGAGGCGGCGATCGGGCGGCGCAGCCATGTCAGCGTGTTCGGCACGGATTTCGATACGCCCGACGGCACCGGCGTGCGCGATTACATCCATGTCAGCGACCTGGCGGCGGCGCACGTCCATGCGCTGGAACTGCTGATCGCGCGGCCGGGCGAAAGCCATACGATGAACTGCGGCTATGGCCGGGGTTATTCGGTTCAGGAGGTGCTGAACGCCGTCGACCGGATCACCAATCAGACGATCGACCGGCGGATGGAGGGTCGCCGTGCCGGCGATCCCGACGCGCTGGTGGCGGACAATGCCCGCATCCTCGCCACCCTGCCCTGGCGGCCGCAGCATGACGATCTGGACGGCATCGTGCGCGATGCACTGGCATGGGAACGCAAACTGGCCGAGCGTCAGGGCTGACGGTCAGTCGGGCCGGACCTTTGCCCGTCCGGCCTTGACCGCGGAACGGCCCTTTTTTTCGTCGACGCGTTTGGCCTTGGCCGATTTGCTGGGCTTGGTCTTGATCCGCTTGGCCTGCCGCTCATGCGCCTTGCGGACCAGATCGGCCAGCCGTTCGCGCGCATCCTGGCGATTGGCCTCCTGCGTGCGGAACTTGCGGGCGACCAGCACCAGCTCGCCGCCGCTGGTCAGTTTCGATCCGGCCAGTTCCTTGAACCGCGCCCATGCCCATGGCGGCAGGCCCAGGCGATAGGCATCGACGCGCAGCTGCACCGCGGTCGCCACCTTGTTCACATTCTGACCACCCGGCCCCGTCGCCGCCAGGAACTTTTCCTCGACGATCGCATGGTCGAAGGGGGAGGCAAGGTCAGCCATCCGGCTGCGCAAAGGGATCGGCAAAGCCCAGCGCCATGAACCGTTCGGGCAATGGCGAAAACGCCTCGATCTTTGGTTTGCCCTCGCGCGGGACGATCAGTCCGGCGGCGTGGAGCAGCATCGGGATGCCGGTCAGCACGGTGCCGTAAACCGGATCGCCCGCCACCGGCATCCCCAGCCCCTCTGCCGCATGGACGCGGATCTGATGCGTGCGGCCATTTTCGGGATAAAAGCCGATGAGCGCCCGGCCATTTTCGGTCGCCAGCCGTTTCCAGTTGGTCCGCGCGGGCTTCCCCTTTGGGTCGCCGCGCATCCGCCAGCCCTCTTCGCGGCTGCTGACCTTTGACAGCGCAAGGTCGATGGTGCCGGAACTGTCCGCCGGAATACCGTCGATCACGGCGAGATACCGTTTCTGAACCCGGCCCGCCTCGAACGTCTGGCCGAACCGCTTCATGGCCTTGGGATTGCGGGCCAGCAACAGGCAGCCGGACGTATCGCGGTCCAGCCGATGCACCGGCTGGGGCAGACGCTGAAACCCGAAGGTCAGCTGATCCAGCATGTCCTCGACACTGGCGGACCGGTCGCGTGGCCGGTCGACCGGCAGGCCCGAAGGCTTGTCGATGACGACGGCTTCGCCATCGATGAACAGGACGCGATCGGAAAGCATGACCGCAGCCATAGCGGCTTTGGCGAATAGGGAAAGGGCGGGACCGCGAACCCCCGGGGGGGAATTGGGTTCGCGGTCCCTGACATCCACCCGGCGCCGCTTCGGGGGGAGGGAGGGGGGGCGGCGCAGCGGGTGGATGATCCGGTTCGGTTATCCGAACAGCTTGGCCGCCGTTTCGGCGACGCGGCGGCCCTGATACCGGGCGCCGTCCAGTTCGACCGCGCTGGGCATCCGGCTGCCATCGCCATCGGCAATGGTCGTCGCGCCATAGGGCGATCCGCCCTTGACCTCATCGACGCCCATCTGCCCCTGGAACCCATAGTCCAGCCCGACAATGGTCATGCCGAAATGCAGCAGGTTGGTGATCATGCTGAACAGCGTGACTTCCTGACCGCCATGCTGGCTGGCCGTGCTGGTGAACACGGCACCGACCTTGCCGTTAAGCGCGCCGCGGAACCACAGGCCGCCGGCCTGATCCAGGAACGCCGCCATCTGGCTTGGCAGGCGACCGAACCGGGTCGGCGCGCCGAGGATAATGGCGTCGTAATCGGCCAGTTCCTCGACATTGCCGATCACTGGATGCGCGCTGTCCGTCTTGAACCCGGCAGCGGCGACGACCGCCTCCGGCGCGGTTTCGGGCACGCGCTTCACATCGACGGTGGCACCGGCGCTGCGCGCGCCCTCGGCAACCGCATCGGCCATCTGTTCGAGGTGACCATAGGACGAATAATAAAGGACCAGAACCTTGGCCATGGCGTATCTCCTGTGTTTGAATTGGGATCAGTCAGCGTCGACCAGGACGATTTCCGCGTCCTCGATCGCCGTAATCGTCACGGTCGCCCCGCCCTTCAGCGCGGCACCGTCGCGGGCCTTGAACGGCACGCCGTCAATCTCGATCGCGCCGGTTGCGGGGACCAGATAGGCATGACGGCCATCGCCGATGCTGTGGGTCAGGCTTTCGCCCGCCTTCAGCGTCGCACCCATCACCCGCGCATCGGCGCGGATGGGCAGCGCGTCGCCATCATCGGCAAAACCGCTGGCCAGCGTGACCAGCCGGCCGGAACGCTCGCCCTTGGGAAACGGCTTTGCGCCCCAGCTGGGCGAGCCGCCCTGTTCGCGCGGGCTGATCCAGATCTGGAAGATGCGCGTGGTTTCCGGCTCAAGGTTGTATTCGGCGTGCCGCACGCCGGAACCGGCGCTCATCACCTGAACGTCGCCCGCCTCGGTACGGCCCTTGTTCCCCATGCTGTCCTGATGCGTGATCGCGCCGGACCGGACATAGGTGATGATCTCCATGTCCTGATGCGGATGGGGCGGAAAGCCGCTGTTCGGGGCGATTTCGTCGTCATTCCACACCCGGATCGAGCCCCAGCCCATGCGGGCGGGATCATAATAGCTGGCGAACGAAAAATGATGCCGTGCCTTCAGCCAGCCATGATCGGCATGGCCCAGGCTTTCGAATTCGCGTCTGTCGACCATCACGTGTCTCCTTGTTGCCTTGGGAGATAAGCGTCAGGGCGCAGACGTAAATGGAAACGAATGAAACGGATTGTTTCCACGCAATAGCAATGTTATGCCTTCGCAGTGAACCTGCCCGATTTCGAAGCCTGGGCGATCTTTGCCCGCGTCGTTGAACTGCGTTCCTTCAGCGGCGCGGCTGACAGCCTGGGCGTGTCCAAGGCGACGGTGTCCAAGGCGATAGCCCGGCTGGAACAGCGGCTGGGCACGACCCTGTTCCACCGCACGTCGCGCAAGCTGACGCTGACCGAAAGCGCCAAGCCGCTGTCGGAACGGGCGGCCGCGATCCTGGCCGAGGCAGAGGCCGCCGAGGAAGCAGCGCGCGATCAGGCCAGCGCCCCCACCGGCCTGATCCGCGTGGCGGCACCGATGACGTTCGGCGTGCACCACGTGTCCGCAGCGATTGCCGAATTTCTGGCGCTGAACCCCGGAGTGGAAATCGACCTTACGCTGTCGGATGCCAAGATCGACATCGTGGCGGAGGGGATCGACATTGCAGTCCGCATCGCCGACCTGCCCGATTCCTCGCTGCGCGCGCGCCGCGTCGCCCCGGTGGCGGTCTACATCGTCGGCGCACCGGCGCTGTTCGATCGGATCGGCCGGCCGAAGCATCCGGCCGATCTGGGCCGGTTCCCCTGCATCGCCTATACCAATGTCGCTCAGCTCTGGCATTTCCGCGGGCCGGATGGCGAGGAGGCGGCTGTCCGCCCGCAAGGGCCGCTGCGGGCCAATAATGGCGAGGCGATGCTGCCCGCGCTTCGGGCCGGGCTTGGCGTTGCCCGCCTGCCCGATTTCATCGTCGGCAAGGATCTGGCCGACGGGCGGCTGGAGGCGGTGCTGACCGAATGGCACAGCGCCAGCGTTGCGCTGCACCTGCTTACCCCGCCCAGCGCGCTTCGTCCGGCGCGGGTCGAGGCGCTGCTGACCCACCTGGCCGACCGGCTTCGATCGAGCTGTGCGGCGGCCTGACCCATCGACCTTCACGCTCGCTTAACCGCTTTAACCATCACGACTCGCGGATTCAGGCCGGTTAGGAAGAAATTAACCTTTTGCGTTCAGTGATGCTTAGGTTAATGAATCGCTGCTGATGCGTCGGCCTATCAGGGGCGATCGCGCCGAAACAGGGGATTGGCGATGCGGGTATTGTTGATCGAGGACGAACCGACCACGGCCAAGGCGATTGAGCTGATGCTCACGACCGAGGGTTTCAATGTCTACACGACCGATCTGGGTGAAGAAGGCCTCGATCTTGGCAAGCTGTATGATTACGACATCATCCTGCTCGACCTGAACCTGCCCGACATGCACGGCTATGACGTGCTGAAGAAGCTGCGGGTGGCGCGGGTGCAGACGCCGGTGCTGATCCTGTCCGGCATCAATGAAATGGACAGCAAGGTCCGCTCGTTCGGCTTTGGCGCCGACGATTATGTGACCAAGCCGTTTCACCGCGACGAACTGGTCGCCCGCATCCACGCTGTCGTCCGCCGGTCAAAGGGTCATTCCCAGTCGGTCATCCGCACGGGCAAGCTGGCCGTGAACCTGGATGCCAAGACCGTCGAGGTCGATGGCGCCCGCGTTCACCTGACCGGCAAGGAATATGCGATGCTGGAGCTGCTTTCGCTCCGCAAGGGCACGACGCTGACCAAGGAAATGTTCCTGAACCACCTGTATGGCGGCATGGACGAACCCGAATTGAAGATCATCGACGTGTTCATCTGCAAGCTGCGCAAGAAGCTGAGCATGGCGTGCGAGGGCGAGAATTACATCGAGACCGTCTGGGGCCGCGGTTATGTGCTGCGCGATTCCGATGCGGACGCGGGGGAACCTGTCGCTGCCGTCGCCTGAACGGCGCTGCACGATATTCGTTTTGAGTGAGGGGCGTGTCGAGGCCCGCGGTTTCGGGGGGAACCGCGGGCCTTTCCCTGTCCGCCCGCCCCGCGCTGCTGTCGCTTGAAATGATCAGACAATTGCCCGACACTCGGCCCGGCCAGCATAACTGGAACACGAAAATGGGGGGGGTGTCGGGCACATGACTGATGCAGGATCCGTCAGCCGGCGGTCGGTACTGGCCGGGGCGGCCATCGGCACAGCAGCCGCCGCCAGCCTGCCCGCCATGGCCCGATCCGCTGCCGGCGCACCCGCACTCGCGCCGCGCCCGCCCATGGGCTGGAACAGCTGGAACAGCTTTGCCACCACAATCGACGAGGCGCAGTCGCTGGAAACCGCCCGGATCATGGCGGACCGGCTGCTCCCGTTTGGCTATGACATCTTTGCCATCGACATTCAGTGGTACGAGCCGGAAGCGCGAAGCTATACCTATAACCGCGCGCCAAAGCCCGCGATGGACGATCATGGCCGCCTGTTGCCCGCGCCGAACCGCTTTCCATCCAGCGCGAACGGTGCGGGGTTCCGGCCCATCGCGGACAAGGTCCATGCGCTTGGCCTGAAATTCGGCGTCCATCTGATGCGCGGCATCCCCCGGCTGGCGGTTGAACGGAACCTGCCGATCCTGGGCACCCGCTATCGCGCGCAGGATATTGCCGACCGGACGAGCATCTGTCCGTGGAACCCCGACATGTTCGGCGTCGATATGCGCCGCCCGGGGGCGCAGGCCTATTATGACAGCGTCTTTGCGCTGTTCGCTGAATGGGGCGTCGATTTCGTCAAGATGGACGATATGAGCCGCCCCTATGACGCCCATGCGGCCGAGATTGAGGCGGCGCATCGCGCCATCGCACGCACCGGCCGGCCGATCCTGCTCAGCCTGTCGCCCGGCGAAACGCCGGTGCCGCGCGCCGATCATGTCGGCCGTCATGCACAGATGTGGCGGATATCCGACGATTTCTGGGACGAATGGCCGCTGCTGGAGGCGCAGTTCACGCGGCTGGAAAACTGGTCGCCCTATATCGGGCGGGGCGGCTGGCCCGATGCGGACATGCTGCCGCTGGGGCGGCTGGCCCTGGGCGAGCGGAATACGCGCTTTACCCCCGACGAACAGCGGATGGTGATGACATTGTGGTCGATCGCCCGGTCGCCGCTGATCATGGGCGGGGACCTGCGCCATCTGGACCCGCCAACGCTGGCGCTGCTGACCAACCGCGCGGTCCTTGCCGTCAATCAGGCGAGCAATGGCAACCGGCCGCATTTCATCGCGGACGGGACGCGCATCTGGTCCGCCATTCCCGATGCAGCGCCGGGCGACCGCTATGTCGCGCTGTTCAACCTGACAGCCAAGCCGCTGGAGGTTGCGGTTCCGGTCACCGACTTGGGGCTGAACCGCGTGTCTGCGGTCCATGATCTGTGGTCGGGGCAACGGACGGCCGGGGTGCAGGGGCGGTTTGCCCGCACCCTGCCCGCCCATGGCGCGGGGCTTTACCGCCTGGTCGCCTGAACCGTTACTGGCGCCGCCAGACCTGCTGCCCGCCGACCCAAGTTTCCAGCACCTGCGTCTCGCGCAGCGCCTCTGGCGCCGCCTGGGTGGGATCGCGGTCGACGATCAGGAAATCGGCCCGCTTGCCGGGGGCCAGCGTGCCGAACCGCTCTTCGGCAAAGCCGGCATAGGCGGCATCGGTGGTGAAAAACCGCCACGCCTGTTCCCGCGTCACCGCATCCTGCACGCGCCAGCCGCCTGCGGGCTGACCCGCCGGGTCCTGCCGCGTGAACGCCGCCGCCCATCCGACGAACGGATTGGGGTTTTCCACCGGATAATCGGACCCGAACGCCATGCGCCCGCCCGCCTTCAGGATGGTGTTCCACGCATAGGCCCCGTCCAGCCGCGCCGGGCCAAGCCGCGCCTCGGCCATTTCCCGGTCGCTGGTCTGATGCACCGGCTGCATCGACGCGATGGTCGTGTGCTGCGTGATCCGGGGCAGATCCTTCATCTCGATCACCTGCGCGTGCTCGATGCGCCAGCGCCGGTCGCCGCCATAGGTCTCGGACAGTTCGTCGATGGCATCCAGCACCTGCTGGTTCGCGCGGTCGCCAATGGCGTGAACGGCGATCTGAAACCCGTCCATCGCCCCGCGCGTCATCAGGTTCTTGAGCTGCGCATCGGTCAGGAATCCCAGGCCGCGCTCGCCCGGCTTGTCGGCATAATCCGCCTTCAGCCACGCGCCCCGGCTGCCCAGCGCGCCATCGGTATACAGCTTGATCCCGCCCATGCGCAGCTTGTCGTCATACAGCCATGGCGTCGGCCCCGCCCCGCCAACGGCCAGCGCCGGGCCGATATTGGCGGCATAGGACATGATGCGCACCCGCAGATTGCCGGTGTCGCCCATCTGGCGATAGGTCAGCCAGTCGTCGGTCGTCGTGCCCATGTCGGCGGTCGCGGTGACGCCCATCGACAGCAGCGCGTCCTGCGCCTTCAGGAAAGCCTGCGCCCGCTCGCGCGGGGTCGGCTGCGGCACCTTGTCCTGGATCAGCGCCATGGCGGCGTCGACGAACACGCCAGACGGCCGGCCGCCCGCGCCCTTTTCGATGCGACCGCCGGCCGGGCTCTTGGTGGCGGCGGTCACGCCCGCCTCGCGCATCGCAGCGCTGTTCGCCCATCCGGCATGGCCATCGGTACGGCCCAGCCAGACCGGCCGGTCGCCGACCACCGCGTCCAGTTCGGCCGCCGTCGGAAAGCGGCCCAGGCCCCAGCGTTCCTGGTTCCATCCCCCGCCGATGATCCAGCGGGCATTGGGATTGGCCGCGGCATAGACGCGCAACTTTTCCAGCGCCTCGTCCAGCGAGCGGGTGTCGAACAGGTCAAGCTGAAGCGCGCGAAAGCCCAGGTCCATGACATGGCCATGCGCATCGATCATGCCGGGGATCGCGATGCCCCCCTTCATATCCGCTCGCCAGTCCGGCCGCTCCGGCCGCTTCTCGCCATCCTTCAGCAGTCGGACGACCTTGCCCTGCTTGTCGATCAGGATGCCGGTAAAGCGCACCGTGCGCCCCTGTTCGTCCAGCGCCACGCCCTGAACATTATCGACCAGCGCATCGGCCAGCGCGGGGGTTGCGGGGATCAGGGCGGCGGCCGCCAGTGCGGCGATGCGAAGCGTCATGTTCATGGACGACGGGCATAAGCCCTGTTCCCCGCCCGCGCCAGATGGTCTAGGGGCCAGATTGGACAAGCAGAAATGCCCGTTCAGGCTGTGCTGGTCGAAGCCATGTCCCTTTCCGCCGGGAAAGTGCGCGCGCCCTTCGACCCTGCGCCCCGAACGGATCAAGGACCGGACCAGACGTGGCGACCCAGGCTAAGAGCGACACCCCCCTTCCCGTCAGCATCGACGATGTGCGCGCCGCGCATGATCGGGTAACCGGATCCATCGTCCGCACCCCCACCCTGATCAGCCACACCCTGTCGCAACTGACCGGCGCCACCGTCTATCTGAAGTTCGAAAATCTTCAGTTCACCGCCGCGTACAAGGAACGCGGCGCGCTCAACACGCTGCTGCAACTGGACGATGCGGCGCGGGCAAAGGGCGTGATCGCGGCATCGGCCGGCAATCATGCCCAGGGCCTGGCCTATCACGGCGCCCGTCTGGGCGTGCCCGTCACGATCGTGATGCCCAAGCCCACGCCGACGATCAAGATCACGCAGACAGAGGGGCATGGCGCCAATGTGGTGCTGGAGGGTGAGACGTTCGACGCCGCCTATGCCCATGCCCGCAAGCTGGAGGCGGAACGCGGCTTCACATTCGTCCACCCGTTCGACGATCCGCGCATCATCGCTGGCCAGGGAACCGTTGCGCTGGAAATGCTGGCCGATGCGCCGGATATCGACACGCTGGTCGTGCCGATCGGCGGCGGCGGCCTGATTTCCGGCGTGGCAACGGTTGCCCATGCGACGGGCCGCCCGATCGATGTGGTCGGCGTTCAGGCCGAACTGTTCCCGTCCATGTACAATGCCCGCAACGGCACCACCCTGGCGTGCGAGGGCGATACGCTGGCGGAGGGGATCGCGGTCAAGCAACCCGGCGGTCACACGCGCCAGATCGTCGAGGCGCTGGTCAACGACATCGTGCTGGTCGGCGAACGGCATCTGGAAGAGGCGGTCAGCCTGCTCGTCCAGATCGAAAAGACGGTGGTCGAGGGCGCGGGCGCCGCTGGCCTTGCCGCGCTGCTGGCACATCCCGAACGCTTTGCCGGCAGGACCGTGGGCATCGTGCTGTGCGGCGGCAATATCGACACCCGGCTGCTGGCCAATGTCCTGCTGCGCGATCTGGCGCGTTCGGGCCGCCTCGCTCGCCTGCGCATCCGGCTTCAGGACCGGCCCGGCGCGCTCTATCATGTCGCCAAGATCTTTCACGATCAGGGCGTGAACATCATCGAGGTGTATCACCAGCGCGTGTTCACCACCCTGCCGGCCAAGGGGCTGATCACCGATATCGAATGCGAAACCCGCGACCGGGCGCATCTCGACCGGCTGATCCAGGCGCTGCGCGATGCCAGCTATGAGGTGAGCCAGGTCGAGCTGGCCTGAGCCGGCGCCCCCCGAAACGACGAGTGGAATCGGTCGCGCGGCAAACCGAATCCGCGCCCCGTCGCCAGCACGGGCCGGCTGCCCTATCATGGCATATGAGCGTCCCGGACCGCTGCGGCCCCGTTCCGCTTATCCACAGGCAATGCGGCGGCGTTAACCGCTTTTCGTGGTAAAGCCGCTTTTCATCATCGAATCGAGCCTGCATAGTCCAGTTCTCGCCGCGCGGTGCGGCCTGGTTGGAGAGTATTCTCGGTGAGCGCCCCCTTCCGGTTCCCCCGATTTTTCGTCACCAGCCCCAGCCCCTGCCCCTATTTGCCGGGTCGGCAGGAGCGAAAGGTCTTTACCGAACTGAATGGCGAGAACGCGGCCGAACTGAACGACGCGCTGGGACAGATCGGCTTTCGCCGCAGCCAGTCCGTTGCCTATCGTCCGTCCTGCCCGAACTGCCAGGCCTGTGTCTCCGTCCGCGTGCGCGCCCGCGAGTTCCAGCCCAATGCCAGCCAGCGCAAGCTGCTGCGTCGGCATGACGATCTGGAGGTGACGGCGTGCCGTCCATGGGCGACGGAGGAGCAATACGCCCTGCTCCGCCGCTATCTGTCCGCCCGCCACCCGGTTGGGGGGATGAGCCAGATGGACGAGCATGACTATGCCGACATGGTCGAGCAAAGCCCGGTCAACAGCTATGTGATCGAATATCGCGAACCGTCGGTCGGCGGCACGCCGGGCCGGCTGGTCGGCGCGTGCATCACTGATCAGCAGGCGGATGGCCTGTCGATGATCTACAGCTTCTTCATCGCCGATGACGACAGCCGGCCGGGCATGGGCACGTACATCATCCTCGACCACATCCTGCGCGCGCGGACGGTGGGCCTGCCCTATGTCTATCTCGGCTATTGGGTGAAGGGATCGGCACGGATGGCGTACAAGGCACGCTATCGCCCGATCGAGGCGCTTGGCCCGAATGGCTGGCGCCTGATGCCCGACGACGCCGATACCGACACGGTCACCACGCGGCAGCGCGAATCCGCCTGAACAAAGGCATGGACGGGCCGGAGATCATCCGGCCGCCCGTCATTGCCGGGCGTTGCCGGTGACGATGCCGACGCTGGCCGGCTGAACCCCGTCGCCCTCGACCCGCACCGTGATCGTGCCCCGGGCGCCCGGTCGTGCCCGGACGATCGCCAGCGCCATGCCGTTAAAGGCGCGGCGCTCCGCCGACTGGAACGGCACGAAACTGGTCGGATCGCCATTGTCGGTGGCAACCAGCTCGCCCGGTCCGGTTACCGTGACGCGCAGCGGGGTCATGGCGCGGGGCGCGACCTGACCGTCCTTGTCCAGCACCCGGACGGTGATGAATGACAGATCCTTGCCATCCCCCGCAATCCGCGTGCGGTCCGCCTCTGCCGAAAGCCGCGCGGGTTCGCCGGTAGTCCGCCGCGTGGCGCTGGCCCAAGTCTTGCCGTCCTTCCATGTTTCCACGCGGATTTCGCCCGGCTCATAGGTCACGAAATCCCAGCGAAAGCGATAGGCGAAAGGCGCACGCTTAAGCCGCCCCTGCGACTTGCCGTTGACGAACAGCTCCGCCTCGTCCGCGCTGGAAAAGACATGGACCGGCGTCACCTGCCCCTCGCGCCCTGGCCAGCTCCAATGCGGCAGGATATGTGCGAATTTCAGGTCGGGCTTCCACCGCGACAGATAGAGCCAATAGCGGTCCTTGGGGAAACCGGCGAGGTCGAGGATGCCGGAATAGGAACTGCGCGCCCCATAATAGGGGGTCGGCTCGCCCAGATAGTCGAAGCCCGTCCACACGAACTCGCCCGCATTCCACGGATGCTGATCGTCCAGCGCCCAGACGCGGTCTGCCGATGATCCGAAATCGGATGCGAACAGCTCATATGCGCTGACCTGCTGGGTCACCGGATCGCCGCCCGCCCCCGGCCGCACGCTGGCGCTGATGGCGCCGGGCACGGGGAACAGATACTCGCCGCGGCTGGACAGGGCCGATGCGCTTTCCGAATGCAGGATCGCCTTGTCGGGAAAGCGCGCGCGGAACGCCGGATACTGGCTGGGCAGCGTACGGATGCCATGCCCCTGATAATTGATGTTCAGCACATCGACGACGCCGGGCAGCGGCATGTCCGCCTTGGCAAAGTTCATCGCGCTGGTCGTCGGGCGGGTCAGGTCCTCCTCGCGCACGATCTGCACCAGCTTGCGGCCGATCGCCGCCCCTTCCTCGCCCGTATATTGCTCGCCCACCTCGTTGCCGACGCTCCACAGGACGATGCTGGGATGATTGCGGTCGCGGCGCAGCATTGCGCGCAGGTCCGGCTCGTGCCAGTCGGGAAAGATCAGGTGGAAATCGAGCGGTGTCTTTTTCCGCTCCCAGCTGTCGAACACCTCGTCGATGACCAGAAAACCCATCCGGTCGGTCAGCTCAAGCAGTTCCGGCGCAGGCGGATTATGGCTCATGCGGACGGCGTTGACGCCCATGTCGCGCAGCAATTCCAGCTGACGTTCGGCCGCGCGCGTGTTGAACGCCGCGCCCAGCGCGCCAAGGTCGTGGTGATTGTTCACCCCCTGAAACCGGATATGCTCGCCATTGACGATGATGCCGCGATCGGGATCGAAGCGGATCGTTCGGATGCCGAAGCGGGTTTCCACCTCGTCCACCACACGCCCGCCCTGCATCACGCGCGTCACTGCGACATAGCGGTTCGGCACCTGGGTCGGCGGCGGCCCCCACAGGCGCGGCTTTTCGATCACGGCAGACCCGCTGGCGGTCGCCTGACCATCGGCAGCGACGCGGACGGGCGCACGCGCGATGCTGGCCACCGGCTTGCCGGTACGCCGTCCCTGACCGTCCAGCGCATAGAGCGTCGTCGCAACCTCTGCATCCGCCAGCCCTGCGCCATCATTGTCGATCGTCACGTCCAGCTTCACCGTAGCGCGCTCGGCCGACACTTCCGGCGTCGTGACGACCGCGCCCCAGTGTGCGACATGGACGGGGTCGGTCTTGGTCAGCCAGACGTTGCGATACAGGCCGCCGCCCGGATACCAGCGGGCACTTTCCGGCGGATTGTCGAGACGGATGGCAAGCTGGTTCGCCTCGCCAAACCGGACAAAGGGGGTCAGGTCCAGCCGATAGCTGTTATAGCCATAGGGCCAGCCGCCGACGAGCCGACCGTTCAGCCACACCGTCGAATAGGACATCGCCCCGTCGATATCGAGGAAGATGGACTTGCCCCGGTCGCTGGCCGGTATGTCAAGGACGCGGCGATACCAGCCGATGCCCCAGCTCGGCAGGCGCCCCATCCCGCCATAGGGGCCGGTTTCCAGGAACGGGCCGGTGATCGCCCAGTCGTGCGGCAGCGTGACGGATTGCCATTGGCTGTCGTCGTACCCGGCCTGCACATAGGGATGGTCGCTGCCCGGATCGCCGGTAGGGCGCACATGGCGGCGGGCCGGATCGCGGATCAGGGCATTGGCGCTGGGCAGGATCCAGGGTTTCAGGATGCGGGCGTTGCGGGCATCGACGGCCACTGCCGCGTCGGGCCGCGCATCGGCAACCTTGCCATCGGCGCTCTGGGTAACTTCGGGCCGGACATCATAGTCCAGTCCCGCGTCACTGCCGGCTGGCTCGCCCTTCGCAAAGCGCCATCCGGTGTCGATCAGCACGCGGTCCCGCGCAGTTGCCGGGCCGCACGTCACCACCATCGCCAGCATCATCAGCAGGAGTGCCGTCCAGTGGCGGATGATCGTTTTCGGCACCATTTCCTCCGAACCTTTGCAGACGGTCTGATCCGTCGAAACGGAAACAAAAATGGGCAGACCGCAAGCGATCTGCCCATCGAGGGGGAGGTTAATTCGGGAAGCTGTTCATTCGCGCCGGCACGTCAGAAGCGCCCGCGAATGCCGACCAGCACGGTGCGACCCGGATTATATTCGTTGAAGGTCGCGTTCTCGAACTGGAAGTAGGTGCTCTGCGCTTCCTTGGTGATGTTGATCACGTTGAGCGTCAGGGTCGGCAGATAGCTGGCGCCGAACACGGTGCCGAGATCGAGGTTGCCCGAAAAATCGAGCTGACCGTAATCGCGGCCAAAGATCGCGGCGGCAGGAATGCCGTTCTGATTGAGGCCCGAACCCTGCGACCCTTCGTTGAAGGTATAGGTCAGCCGGGCATCCAGGCCGCCGCCTTCATAATATCCGGTCAGCACATAGGTCATCGGCGCAACGCCCAGCGCAACCGCGGGCGCACCCGTGCCCGTGCCCTTCTGATCGATGATGGTCAGGTTGCCCTGAAAGCCAAAGCCGTTGATCCCTGCCCAGTCGGTCAGGAAATCCAGCGGCTGGGTCAGCTGGAACTCCAGGCCGTTGACAATCAGCTTGCCGTCGGAATTGACCTGCTGCTGGATGACGATCGGCACGTCGCGCAGTGCCTGGCCCGGCGTGGCGCGGGCGGCGAGCGCGTCCCGCTGCGCCTGGGTCAGCGATTCGATGTTGATGCCGAACTGTTCGAGGAACGAGAAGGGCCGGTTGGTCAGGCCGTTGACGGTAAAGCCGGTGATCGACTTGCGGAACGCCGCCACCGCGATCACGCCTTCGCCGCCGGTATAGTATTCCGCGCCCAGATCGATGTTGTTCGAGATGAACGGATCCAGCTCGTTGTTGCCGACCGTGCCGATATCGGCCGATGGCTGGACAAAGCTGGCGCCCGGCAGCAGCGAATTGGGATCGGGCCGGGTCATGGTGCGTGATACCGATGCGCGCAGGACAAGATCGCTGCCCACCTCGAACGCCGCGCTCAGCGAGGGCAGGAAGTTCGAATAGACCGTCCGCGTCCGGGCAAAGTTGATCGTGTTGGGATACCGGCCGCCATCGGCAATCTGCGCACCGCCCGGCAGCGTGTTGCGCGGATCGGGCACGCTGATCCGGCCGCCCACAATCTGTTCGGTGCGGACATAGCGCAGGCCGCCGTTCAGCCGCAGGCGGTTTTCGCCGATATCGAAAATGCCGTTCAGCTCGGCAAAGGTGCCCGTCACCCGTTCGTCGATCAGGCCGCCATTCGCGCCGCTGCTGCCCGTGCCGGTTTCGCCGGCCGCGGCAAGCAGCGTGTCGTAATCGGTGTCCGCGCGGAACCGGTCCCAGTCGACGGTGATGAAGCCGTTCGTGCCGGGCCGCAGATAGCCGGGCACGGCCGCCGTCGGCACCCGCGATCCGGCATAGGTGATCGCCGGCTGGCCCGCCGTGAAGTTGGTGCCATAGCCGGGAAATGCCGGAAATCCCGCCGGTGTCGCGCTGCCCGGCTGATTAAGACCCGTGCAGGGCGTCGTGGACGTGTTCGGCGCGGGCAGATTGATGCTCGGCCCGTTACCGCAGATCAGGTTCTGCCACGGACCGGTGTTGTCGAACGGCGTGATGCGGCGGCTGGTTTCGTCATAGGCCGCGCCGACACGGGCGCTGAACCGGCTGGCATCGCCGAACAACAGGCTGCCGCGAACGCCCTTTGTCTCGGTCCGGCGTTCCTCGCCATTCAGGTTGACGCGGCCGCCGCCCGCCCAGCCGAAATTGGCGGGATTGTTGAGGTCGACATTGGTGCTGACGATCGGAATGCCGCCGGACGTGTTGTCATAGTCCACCGTCACGCCGCTGCTGGGGGGCGTGATGACCAGCACGGTCGGGCTTTCGCGGCGGAAATTGGACTTGGTGTAATTCGCCTGAAGATCGCCGCTGATCCAGTCGTTGACGGTGAACTCCATGCCGGGGTTCACGCCATAGAAATCGACCCAGTCCTTGTACGGCCGATATTCGAGGAAGAATTGCGCGTTGGCATAGGTGCCGCTGGTGACGACGCAGCCCGCCGTGCAATCCTCGCGGTCATAGGTGGTATTGAGCGGGATGGCCGCGCCGTTGCGACCGACCCAGTTCATTGCCGTCCGCTCGAAATTGTTCGTGCGATAGCCATACATGCCGTCGACATAGAAGCGCAGGCTGTCGCTTGGCCGCCATTCGATCGACGCGATCGCGTTTTCGCGGTTGCGGTCGCCGATTTCCGTGCGCGGACGGCTGAGCCGCGGGATGATGCCATTGTCGATCTGGGTGATCGACGCGCCGGGATTGTTCGCCAGCAGGAACGCCTGATCGATCACGGCACCCGGCGTCAGGCCGTTTCCGGCATTGACCGGCACCGTCGCCGGAATGGTGAAATTGCCGCCGCCCGTGGAATTGCGGTTCGTCGCCGGATTTTGCGCCGCGGTCAGATTGGGATTGGTGAATCCGATCGTCTCGTACCCGTTCACCTGAAACTTGTTGCGCACGATCGTGCCGCCGATCAGCACTCCGAAATTGCCGAAGGTCGCACTGGCCAGGGCATAGCCGCGATAGCCCCAGTCATCGGTCGTGCTGACCTGGCTGGCCTGGATGCCATAGTTGAAATGGAAACCCGGATTGTCGAACGGGCGCGCGGAACGCAGGTTGACGGTGCCCGCGGCCCCGCCCTCGACCTGGCTGGCCGTGGGCGATTTGCTGACCGTCAGCTGGGTGAACAATTCGGTGGGCAGCAGGTCGAGATCGACCTCGCGGTTCGTGCTTTGCGCATCGAAGCGGACCGATGCGACGGCGACCGGCGCGCCGTTCAGCAGGACGCGGGTGAAATTGGTGCCAAGGCCGCGAATGGCGACATTGGCGCCCTCGCCCGTCACTTCGCGCGTGATTGTCACGCCGGGGATGCGGTTCACCGATTCGGCGATGTTGGTGTCCGGGAACTTGCCGATATCCTCGGCAAAGATGCTGTCGGTAAAGCCGACCGCCTCGCGCTTGGCCCGCACCTGGCTCTGCAGCGACTGGCGGAAACCGGTCACCAGGATGTCCTCGCCTGCCTCAGCCGGCGCGGCCGGATCGACTTCGGGTGTCGCGGGCTGGCTCTGGGCCGACTGGTCTGCCGGTGATGCAGCATCCTGAGCCAGTGCGGGCCAGGCACAGCCGGCCATCAGGATTGCGGAAAGTGCGGCGCCCCGGCGCAGCGCAAACGAAGTGCGTGTCATGGTCCTCTCCCTGTCCCTGCGATCTTCCCCAATCTTATGCCGGGATGTTCGCGGTAACATAAGAAGAATATCATTTTGCAGCCCGTGTCAATTCTGTAATGTTCACGGGAACAATCTTTTGCACCGGCGGAGCCGCCGCGTATTGAACGAGTCCGCGCATGCGACCGGATGGGGAGGAACGATGAGCAACGGCGATCAGTCCGTGGCGACGGGTCGTACGGCAACCATGCGGGATGTCGCCCGCCATGCCGGTGTCTCGCACATGACCGTATCGCGCGTCATCAACGGCGATCGCGCAGTGCGTCCGCAGACCCGCGAACTGGTCGAAAAGGCGATCCGGGATCTGCGCTTTTCGCCGAACGAGGCGGCCCGCGCCCTGTCCAATGCCGTCCCCGCCCGGATCGCTCTGCTCCACCGTTTTCCCAATGCGGGATCGCTGGGCAATTACCTGGTGCATCTGTTGCAGGCGGCGACCCGCGCCCATGCGAGCATGGTGCTGCATGAGGTGCCGGAGGGCGGACAGGCCGACACGATCGCCGAACTGCGACAGGATGGCATCCGCGGCGTGATCCTTGCCCCGCCGATGGGCAATGACCGCACCCTGATCGCGGGTCTGCGACAGGAAGGACTGGCGGTCATTGCGACCGGGTCGATCCATGCTGAAAGCGGCCTGGCCAGCGTCGGCATCGACGATCGCGCTGCGGCGCGGGCGATGACGGCCCATCTGCTGGGTTTGGGCCATCGCCGGATCGGAATCATCACCGGCCGGCCGAACCATGCATCGTCGCAATGCCGGCTGGACGGGTATCGCGATGCGCTCGCGGCCGCCGGGATTGCCGTCGATCCGCACCGGATCGCACAGGGCCTTTATACCTATCAATCCGGCCTTGCCGCTGCAGAGGCACTTCTGTCGCTGGCGGAACCGCCAACCGCCATTTTCGCCAGCAACGACGACATGGCGGCGGCGGCCATGGCGGTGGCGCATCGCATGGGCCTGGATGTGCCGGCGGACCTGTCCGTTTGCGGATTCGATGATACGCCGCTCGCCTCCACCATCTGGCCGGCACTGACGACGATTCGCCAACCGAACGAGGCGCTGACCCAGCGGGCGTTCGACATGATCATGCAGCGGGTCGGCGGCGGTGTGGCGGATGAGGGGGAGCGGGTGGAGCTGGACCATCTGCTGGTGCGTCGCCAGTCGGACGGACCCCCGGCGCCATAAACAGACTAAGGGCGGCCCGAACCGGACCGCCCCTGCCTGTGCTGCGCCTGGGCGACGGGGATCAGCCCCGGCGGCCGTCGCGATCAAGCCGCTCATACCGGATGCGCTGCGAAAGCCCGTCGAAGCGACGGTCAAGATCGCGCCGTTCCGCAATGGTCAGGCCGCGCCCGCTGCGGCGATACTGTGCCTCCAGCCGGGCCAGCTGGCCGAACTGAGCGCGCAGGCTGTTCGCTTCGCGGGCGCTGATCGCGCCGCGACGCTGCGCGGTGTTGATGCGGGCGTACAGATTTGCCTGACGCTGGTTGATGCTCTGCCACCCATTGGCGTCATAGCGGACTGCCTGGGCGTGCGGGCGATAGGACTGAGCCTGCGCTGCGGCAGGCAGGGCTGCCGTGGCGATACCAAGGCCAGCGGCGATCAGGATCAGTTTCTTCATGGCTTGTCTCCTCATGCGACCTTGTGGTCGAGAGGCAATCTGGCCCTGCCCTGTCGCCACCATGTGTCAGCGACAGGGCAATCTTGTCCGCAATTGTCGCAAGGCCGCGACGATCGTTCAGGAAAGGGGCATTACCCCTCTGCAAACACGCCGCACGCAATCCGGCCGCCGCTGTTGCCGGACGGATCGGTCTTCATGTCATCCGGCCCGGCATGAACGACGAATGCCGATCCGTCGGCATCCATCATTGCGGCCAGTGTCGCGCCGCGCACGGTGTAATTCAGCGTGCCCTTGCCATCCGCACCGATCAGCAGGTTGGGCAGATCGCCGGCATGGGAACCGGCGGGATTGTCCAGCCCGTGCTGACGCCCGGCCGGATTCCAGTGGCCACCCGCGGTGGTGAAATCGGGGGCGTCGCACTTGCCGACCGTGTGGACGTGCACGCCGTGCGTGCCCTGCGGCATGTTCATCGCCTCGATCGTCATCACCACGCCATCGGTTGCAGCCGTCGCCGTCACCGTGCCGACCGGCGCATTGGTGCCCGTGCGCAGGCTGGCGCTCAGGACTTGCGCGCCGGCGGGGGCGGCCGGGGCCGTCGGTGCCGATGCCGTCTGGCTCGTCGTGGTACAGGCGGACAGCGCCATCGCGCCTGCCGCCATTGCAAAAATCGCCCTGTTCATCGCCTGTCGCTCCTGTTCGCTTGGTGTCATTCGTTAATGAACGATCGACGCGTCGGTTCCGGTCGCGCCTGCCGGCATCGGCCCGGCAACCAGCAACGGATCGATCCGCGCATCGCCCCATTTCATGCCCCAGTGCAGGTGCGGCCCGGTCGACCGCCCGGTCGTCCCGATCGCCCCGATCACCTGTCCCTGCCGCACGCGCTGCCCCGACCGGACATCGATGCGCGACAGGTGCAGGAACGCACTGTTCAACCCCATGCCGTGGTCCAGCATCAACAGATTGCCCTCCAGCGTAAAGGGCGCATCCGCCGCCAGGATGACGACGCCGTCGGCGGGCGCGACAATCGGCGTACCGGTCGGCCGCGCCACATCGACGCCGCCATGATAGGCCCCCGGTTCGCCGCGATAGATGCGCTGTGCACCAAACAGCCCGGATATCCGCCCGGTCACTGGCCAGACAAAGGATTGCCGCCAGCCCTGACTGTCCGACCCGATATTCCGCGCCGCCTCGATCCGCGCCAGTTCGCCCGACCGCCGCGCCTGAAACTCGGCGCTGGGCTGGCTGAACCGCGGCAGGCTGTTCAGCCGCTCGATCCGCCATTCGCGCCGGTCGATGACGAGCGATTGGGTCATCCGGCGGCCATCGGTCAGCGTGGCGGTCAGTGACAGCTGAACCGGCGCGTCGCGGTCAAACGCGATCAGGAACCGGCCATCGGCAGCGACGGGGACCGGCACGTCGCCCAGCATCAGCGACACGGTGCCGCGCGGTGCCTGTCCACGCACGATGCCGCCCTGCACGATCCGGCCATCCAGCACGAAACCATCGGCCCGGCCGACTGCCCGATCCTGCGCCACGGCGGTTCCGGTCAGCATGGCGGGCAGCATCATCCAGGCAGCAGCCGCGCGCCAGCCATTGCGGCCCGGCATCAGTGCGACAGGGCTTCCGTCGACAGTTCGGCGCTGGCGTACGGCTCCTGCCGCTCCACGCTCCAGTAGCGCAGTTCATCCAGCGGGATCACCGCACCGGAACGGGCGCACAGCACATGGTCGCCATTGGCCAGCACACGAAACCCGTTGGCCATGTAATGCAGTTTGGCGAGGCGACGGGTGTTCGACATCAACATGGGGTCTGGCTTTCCTGATCGGCGGTCACAACAGGCTGGGCTGTTCGGGCTTTGCATCAGGATAGGGCTTGCCGCCGCCGCGCTCAACCCGCGCATCGACATCGCCGTCGCCGAAATGCAGCACCAGTGCGCCCGCCGCCCGGGCGGCCTCTGCCGTCACCACCGGTTTGTCGCCGATCCGGGCGCTGACGCGGACATAGCCTTTTTTCAGCAGGTTGTCGGGATTTGCCGCATCCAGCAGGCGCGACAGGGCGTCCAGCCGCTGGCGGTCGGCGGCAATGCGCCGTTCGATCACCTGCGGCGTCATGCGGCGGGACAGCGCGTCCAGCCGCTCGCCTGCCAGCGTCGCCTTGCGCGCCAGCACGTCCGGGCGCAGCCGCGCGTCGAACTGATCCAGCCGCCGCCGGGCCAGCGCGATCCGCCGTTCCAGCCCCAGCCCCAGCCGCTGCCCCGCCTCGTCCAGCCGCTGGCGCTGCGGGCTCAGCAGCAGGTCGGGCCTGGGCATCAATCGCGCGATGGCCGCCAGTCGCTCGCCCGCCCGCTCGGCATAGCGCCGCGCCAGCCGCTCCGCCCGCGCGCCCAGGCCGTCGACGGTCAACCGCACCTCGGCCCGCACCGGCACCGCCATTTCGGCGGCGGCCGTGGGCGTGGGCGCGCGCCGGTCGGCCGCGTAATCGGCCAGCGTCGTATCGGTTTCATGCCCCACGGCGGAAATAACGGGTATCGAACATTCCGCGATGGCGCGCACCACCGGCTCCTCGTTGAACGCCCACAGATCCTCGATCGACCCGCCGCCGCGCGCGACGATCAACAGGTCGGGGCGCGGCACCGGCCCGCCGGGCGTCAGCGCGTCGAACCCCCGGATCGCGGCTGCCACCTGTCGCGCCGCGCCATCGCCCTGCACCAGCACGGGCCAGACGACGACATGGCTGGGCCAGCGATCCGCCAGCCGGTGCAGGATATCGCGGATCACTGCGCCGGTGGGCGATGTGACGACCCCGATCACGCCGGGCAGATAGGGCATGGGCGCCCGCGCCTTGCCCTTGGCGAACAGGCCCTCCGCCTCGAACCGCGCCTTGTTCCGCTCCAGCAGCGCCATCAGCGCGCCCTCGCCCGCCAGTTCCAGCCGGTCGATCACGATCTGGTATTTCGACCGCCCCGGATAGGTCGTGATCTTGCCGGTCGCGACTACCTCCAGACCATCCTGCGGCACGAACGGGATGGCCGCCGCCGCCCCTTTCCAGATCACGGCATCGATGACGGCATTCTCGTCCTTCAGCGCCAGATAGACATGGCCCGACGCCGCCCGCTTGTAGCCGGAGATTTCGCCGCGCAGCCGCACCTGCCCGAACTCGCGCTCCACCATCCGCTTCAGCCGGCCCGACAGTTCGGACACGCTTTCGGGCGCAGCGTTGTCGCCGGGGGTGCTTTGGGCTAGCAGCCGCCCGGATTGGGATTCATCGGAAAAGGGATCGGGCATGAACGTCCTGCTGGTCGGCTCTGGGGGGCGGGAACACGCGCTGGCGTGGAAACTCGCCCAGTCGCCATCCTTATCGACGCTTTATGCGGCGCCCGGCAACCCCGGCATTGCCGATCATGCGACCTGCGTCGCGCTGAACGTCGCCGATCATGCCGCCGTCATCGCATTCTGTGCGCAGCACGCCATCACGTTCGTGGTCATCGGGCCGGAAGCGCCGCTGGTCGACGGTCTGGGCGATGCCCTGCGCGCGACGGAGATTGGCGTGTTTGGCCCGGATGCCGCCGCAGCGCAGCTTGAGGGGTCAAAGGGATTTACCAAGGATCTGTGCGCCCGCGCGGATATCCCGACCGCTGGCTATGTCCGCGTGACGTCGCTCGACGCCGCCCGCGCAGCGCTGGCGGATTTCGGCCTGCCCGTGGTGATCAAGGCGGACGGCCTGGCCGCGGGCAAGGGCGTGACCATTGCAGAGACGGCGGCGGATGCGGACGCGGCGCTGACCGCCCTGTTCGCCGAACCGGGCGGCGAGGCGGTGATCGAACAGTTCCTGACGGGAGAGGAAGCCAGCCTGTTCGTGCTGACCGACGGCACCGCCATCCTGCCGATCGGATCGGCACAGGATCACAAGCGGGTCGGCGATGGCGACGCCGGCCCCAATACCGGCGGCATGGGCGCATACAGCCCCGCCCGCGTGCTGACGGCGGAGCTGGAGGCGCTGGCCATCGACCGCATCGTCCGGCCGACCGTGGCGGCGATGGCGGCGGACGGCGTGCCGTTCAAGGGCGTGCTCTATGCCGGGCTGATGCTGACCGACACCGGCCCGCAGCTGATCGAATACAACGCCCGTTTCGGCGACCCGGAATGTCAGGTGCTGATGATGCGCCTCGAATCGGATCTGCTCGACCTGATGATCGCCACCGATCGCGGCACGCTGGGCGATCTGCCCCCCGCCCGGTTCAGCGACCGCACGGCGCTGACCGTCGTGATGGCCGCCAATGGCTATCCCGGCACCCCGGAAGAGGGCGGCCGCATTACGGGCGTGGACGCGGCCGAGGCACAGGGGACCAAGGTATTCCACGCCGGCACCGCGATGACCGATGACGGGCTGGTCGCCAATGGCGGCCGCGTCCTTGCCGTCACCGCGCTTGGCACCACCGTGGCCGAGGCGCAGGCCACCGCCTATCGCGGCGTCGACGCGCTCAATTTCCCCAGCGGCTTTGCCCGCCGCGACATCGGCTGGCGCGAGATTGCACGGGAGGGGCGCTGACCTGCAGCACCTCGACTTTGCCGGTCGTGCGCGGATAGGATGAGCGCCATGCCGCTGCCCAAGCTCTTTTTGCTGTTCGCGGCCTTTGCGCTGGCGGGACCGGCGGTTCAGGTGCCCCAGCGCGACGTCGATCCGCCCGTCTGGGTCGTGCGCGATGCCGATACGACAATCTATCTGTTCGGCACGGTTCATTGGCTGAAACCCGAACTCGCCTGGTTCAATGACGAGGTGGCGGCGGCGTTCAATGCGTCGGACGAGGTGGTGATGGAACTGGCACCGGGCGCGCAGGCGGCGGCGCGCGGCGATTTCCAGCGGCTCAGCACCCTGCCCGACGGCACCCCCGCCCTGCCCGACCGGCTGCCCCCCGGCTATGCCGACAAATTGCGGGCCGCGCTGAGGCGGGTCGGCTATCCCGAAACCGCGTTCGACCGCACCGCGCCATGGCTGGCGGCGACCAGCCTGTCGGTGCTGCCGCTGCGCGAGCTTGGCTATGACGAGGCGCTGGGCGTCGAGCGCGTGCTGGTCCGCGCCGCCGAGCGCGCGGGAAAGCCGGTCGGCGGGCTGGAACAGCCAACAGACCAGTACGCCATCTTTGCCGGATTGAGCGAGGCGGACCAGATCGCGATGCTCACCCGCATCCTCGACAATCAGGCGACCGTGCATCAGGGGACGGAACGCGCCGTCGCCGCCTGGTCCAGCGCGGATACCGCTGACATGGCCGCCGTGCTTGCCGAGGATCAGGCGAAATCGCCGCGCGCGCTGACCGATCCGCTGGTCACCGCGCGCAACCGCCGCTGGGCCGAATGGGTCCGCGCGCGGATGAACCGGCCGGGCATTGTGTTCATGGCGGTCGGCTCCGGCCATCTTGCCGGGCCGGGCAGCGTGCAGGCGGAACTGGAGCGATCGGGGCTGAAGGTCGATCGGCTTCGCCCCTGACGCCCCTGCCCTAGCTTGCCTTCATGCCCGCTTTCCGCTAACGGCCCGCGCTTGCCGCGTGCAGGGTCATCCCTGGAGGCCTGCCCGGTGAAACTGGACTGAACTTCTAGCGCAAACGGAGACGACATATGAGCGACGTGCTCAACCTGTCGGCCGAGACGCGCGAGCGGGTTGGCAAGGGAGCCTCCCGCGCGCTTCGTCGTGAAGGCCGCGTGCCCGCCGTGATCTACGGCAACAAGCAAGAACCCACCGCGATCAGCCTGAATGAGCGCGAGCTGATGAAGGCGCTGATGACCGGCCACTTCATGAACTCGGTCATCATGGTCGATGTCGGTGGCAAGGCGGTTCGCACGCTGGCCAAGGACGTGACGCTCGACGTGGTGACGGATCGCCCCGTCCATGTCGATTTCCTGCGCATTTCCAAGCACGCGACCGTGACCGTCGCCGTTCCGGTGACCTTCACCGACGAAGAACTGGCCCCCGGCATCAAGAAGGGCGGCGTTCTGAACGTCGTTCGTCACGAGCTGGAACTGGTCGTCGACGCTTCCGAAATCCCGGAAAGCATCGAAGTGTCGCTGAAGGGCCTGGACGTGGGCGAATCGCTCCACTTCTCTGCCATCACGCTGCCCAAGGGCGCGGAAAGCGCGATCACCGACCGCGATTTCACCATCGCCACCATCGCTGCGCCGACCGCCCTGGTCGACGAGCAGGAAGAAGCTGCCGCGGAAGCGGAAGCCGGCGATGATGCCGACGCCAAGGACGAAGCGTCCGACGCCGAATAAGGCAAACCGTTACCCCGGCGAAGGCATTGGCTTTCGCCGGGATGACGTGACGGAGCGACCTGATGCAGCTGTGGGTCGGCCTGGGCAATCCGGGCGCTCAATATGCAATGCACCGGCACAATGTCGGGTTCATGGCGATGGATGCCATTGCCGAAGTGCATGGCTTTGGCCCGCCGCGCCAGCAATTCCGGGGCTGGACGCAGGAAGGGCGGATCGGCAGCGACAAGCTGATCCTTCTGAAACCCGGTACCTTCATGAACGAAAGCGGCCGTGCGGTCCGCGCGGCGCTGGATTTCTACAAGCTCGCGCCGGGCGACGTGACCCTTTTCCACGACGAACTCGACCTCGCGCCGTTCAAGGTCAAGGTAAAGATCGGCGGCGGCACTGCCGGGCATAATGGCCTGCGGTCCACCGACCAGCATATCGGCCCGGATTTCCGGCGCGTCCGCATCGGCATCGGCCATCCGGGGCACAAGGACCGCGTGACCGGCCATGTCCTTGGCAATTACGCGAAGGCGGAGATCGAGCCGCTGTCCGACATGCTTGGCGCCATCGCGGCAGAGGCGCCGTGGCTGGCCGCACGGGACGACGTCCGGTTCATGAACGATGTCGCGCTGCGGCTTCAGCCCTGATCGATGGAACGCCGGCCGCTCGACTTCGCGCGGCGCGACCGGCATGACGGTGAAACGATGACTGATCCTTCACGCCTGCTGCCCACGCGCCGCGACCTGCTGGCGGGCACCGCCACCGCCGCGGCGATGCTGGCCCTGCCCGCCGCCCCCCTTGCCGCACAGGAACCGGCGGCGGCGACATTGTGCAATCCGGCCGCCACGCCCCGCGCCCGCGCCGTCTATGCCTATCTCTGGTCGATCTATGGCAAGCGGACGCTGACCGGACAGCAGGAAAGCTTCTGGCTGCCCGAAGGGCCGACCTTCGAACTCGATTATCTGCGCCGCACGACGGGGCAACTGCCCGCGATCCTGGGCCTCGACTATATCGAGCCGGCGGACTTCGCCAATGTGAACGACCGCGCGACCCGCTGGTTCGATGGCGGCGGCCTGCCCAGCATCTGCTGGCACTGGGGCGCGCCCGATCAGGGCACCGGATACGACAATTCGAAAAAGCCGTTCGACCTGCCCGCCGCGATGCGCGCCGGCACTCCCCAGAACCGGGCGATGATGCGCGACATCGATCAGATCGCGGATCAGCTGACCGTGCTGCGCGATCGCAACATCCCCGTGCTGTGGCGGCCGCTGCACGAATTTTCGGGCGACTGGTTCTGGTGGGGCAAATGGGGCCCGGCGCGGTTCCGCGCGCTGTGGGCGCTGATCTTTGACCATTTCACGCGGGTTCGCGGGCTGAACAACCTGATCTGGGTGCTGGGCTATGCGGGCCAGAATATCGATCCGGCTTATTACCCCGGCCGGTCGATGGTCGATATCGCCGGGGCCGACCTGTATGTCGATCATCACGGCCCGCTGGCCGATATGTTCGGCGCGGTACAGGCGATCGTGGGGACCAGCGTGCCGATCTGCCTGCACGAAAACGGGCCGGTTCCCGATCCCGCCGGGCTGGGTCCACAGGCCGACTGGCTCTGGTTCCTCACCTGGCACACCCGCTGGCTGACCGGACCGGACCAGAACACGGCCGAGGGGCTGAGGGCCGCCTACGCGTCCGACCGCTATGTCACCCTCTCCGAACTGCCGGACCTGAAGGGCTGACATGCCGAGCCGCAGCCTGTTCGCGACCCGTTTCTATGAAGGCACGCTGGCCGATGCCGCGCTGCTTGCCGACCTGGAGGACAGCGCGCTGACCCTGGCGGCGGAGGACCGGGCGGGTCAGCGGTGGAGCCGGGACCATGGCTATCGCGGCTATACCAGCTATGCCTCATTGAACGATCTGCCGCTGCGCGATCCGGCGATCGCCGATCTGGTTCGCCACCTCAATCGCCACGTCGCCGCCTTTGCCGCCGACTGCGCGTTCGACCTTGGCGGCAAGCGGCTGAGGCTCGACAGCCTGTGGGTTAATGTGATGAAGCCAGGCGCAACGCATAGCGGCCATATCCACCCGCACAGCGTCGTCAGCGGCACCGTCTATATCGCCGTGCCGCCGGGTGCGGGCGCGCTGAAGCTTGAGGATCCGCGCCTTGGCCTGATGATGGCCGCGCCGACCCGTACGGCCGATGCCGAAGAGGCGCTGCAACCCTTTGTCTATGCCCAGCCCCGCGCCGGGACGGTGTTCCTGTGGGAAAGCTGGCTGCGGCACGAGGTGATGCCCCATGCGGGCAAGGGCGAGCGGATCAGCATCAGCTTCAACTATCGCCGCTGATCCCGCCCCTTCCCTTCCCGACCCATGCAGCTTAAGGGCGCGGGCCAGATTTCCTTTCTTTTCCGGAGTACCCCATGGGCTTTCGCTGCGGCATTGTCGGCCTTCCCAATGTCGGCAAATCCACGCTGTTCAATGCGCTGACCGAAACGGCGGCGGCACAGGCGGCGAATTACCCGTTCTGCACGATCGAGCCGAATGTCGGCAATGTCGCGGTGCCGGACGAACGGCTTCAGAAACTGGCCGCCATCGCCAGTTCGGCCAAGATTATCGAAACGCAGCTCGGTTTTGTCGACATTGCGGGCCTGGTCCGCGGGGCAAGCAAGGGCGAGGGGCTGGGCAACCAGTTCCTGGGCAATATCCGCGAGGTGGACGCAATCGTCCATGTCCTTCGCTGTTTCGAAAATGACGATATCCAGCATGTCGACAACCGGGTCGATCCGATCGCGGATGCCGAAACGGTGGAAACCGAACTGATGCTGGCCGATCTGGAATCCCTCGAAAAGCGCGTGCCGAATTTTCAGAAAAAGGCGGCGCAGGGCGACAAGGAGGCAAAGGTCGCGGCATCCGTGCTGGGCCAGGCGCTGGACCTGCTGCGCGATGGCAAGCCCGCCCGGCTGACCCAGCCCAAGGATGCGGACGAGGCGCGCGTGTTCGCGCAGGCCCAGCTGTTGACCGCCAAGCCTGTCCTCTATGTCTGCAACGTCAATGAAGAGGATGCAGCCGACGGCAACGCCCTGTCGGCCAAGGTGTTCGAAAAGGCGAAGGCAGAGGGCGCAGAGGCGGTCGTCGTTTCCGCCGCGATCGAGGCGGATATCGCCACCATGCCGGCCGAGGACCGCGCCGAGTTTCTGGCCGAGCTGGGCCTGACTGAAACCGGCCTCGCCCGCGTGATCCGCGCTGGATACAGCCTGCTCCACCTGCTGACCTTCTTTACCGTGGGGCCAAAGGAAGCGCGCGCCTGGACCGTCGAGGCGGGGGCAAAGGCTCCGCAGGCCGCAGGCGCGATCCACACCGATTTCGAACGCGGCTTCATCCGCGCCGAAACCATCGCGTTTGAAGACTATATCCAGTTCAAGGGCGAGGCAGGGGCGCGCGATGCCGGCAAGCTGCGCGCCGAGGGCAAGGAATATGTCGTCAAGGACGGCGACGTGATGCTGTTCCGCTTCAACGTCTAGGCTTATCGGGCGGCACCCCATTTCAATGCGGTGCCACCTGCTCTAGAATGCATCCATGCTCGCCCGGCTGTTCCTTGCCCTGATCCTGGCCGCGCTGTCGCTGCCACAGGCCGCGATGGCCTGTCATCAGCCGCGGGTGGAACCGGCCGCAGCAACCGCCGCCGCGCACGCCATGCCCATGGCGGATGACTGTCACCGGACGGCCCGCACCCCGGCACCGGACCAACCGCAACCGGACCGCGCGCCGGACCTGTGCATGGGCTGCGTCGCGCCGGCGACGATCCGCCCGGTCATCCTTGCCCAGCCGCTGCCGCTGCGCGCCCTGCCCGCCCGGCCGATTGCCCGGGACGGCCGGCATCTGCCGATCGCCAGCCCCGCCACGCCCCCTCCGCGCCCGACCGTCTGAACCCCATGGCGGGCCATGCCGCCCGCATCAGTTCGGACAAGCGGAGTATAGAGAATGAAGATTACCCTGTTCGCGGCGGTTGCCGCGAGCGCGCTGTTGCCCATGCCGGCAATGGCGCAGGACCAGATGGATCATGGCCAGCACGGCCAGCACCAGCCATCCCCGACACCAGCACCAGCGCCAGCGCCAGCATCCCCGGATCACGCCGCCATGGATCATTCTGCCATGGATCACGGCGCGATGGACCATGGCGGCCATGCCATGCACCCGGCCATGATGAACGCCGGATCGGGCACCGCCCGGCTGCCCGATGCAGAGCCGATGCGGGCGATCCACGCACAGGCCGGTGGCTGGGGCGTGATGATCCATGGCTTTGTCTTTGGCGCAGTGACCGACCAGTCCGGCCCGCGCGGCGATAGCCAGCTCTATGCCCCCAGCATGGCCATGCTGATGGCCGATCGCGCGCTGAATGGCCGGACGCAGCTTCAGCTGAGGCTGGGCATGAGCGCCGATCCGACCATGGGCGCGCGCGGCTATCCCAATTTGTTCACCACGGGCGAGACGGCGAATGGCGAGGCGCTGATCGACCGTCAGCATCCGCACGACCTGTTCATGGAACTGGCCGCGCGGGTCGATGTCGCGCTGGGCGAGACGAACGACACCCGCCTGTTCGTCTATGGCGGCCCGGTCGGCGAACCGGCGCTGGGGCCGAGTGCCTTCATGCACCGGCGGTCGGCGCAGTATCTGGCGCTGGGACCGATCACCCATCACTGGTTCGATTCCACGCACATCGCCTATGGCGTCGTCACCGGCGGCATCGCTGCCAAGCGGTTTCAGGTGGAGGCATCGGCGTTTCGCGGGCGCGAACCGGACGAGGAACGCTGGGGCATCGAAACGCCTGCACTGGACAGCTGGTCCGTCCGGGCCACCTGGGTGCCGAACGACCACTGGGCGGCACAGGTCAGTTTCGGGCGGCTGAAGGCACCGGAGGCGCTGCACCCGGATGAGGATGAGGCGCGGACCACGGCCAGCGTCCACTATGCGACGCGGAACGTGAACGCGACCCTAGCCTTTTCATCCAAAAACCGCCTGCCCGGCCCGGTGCTGACCGCCTGGCTGGCAGAGGCGAACTGGAACCTGACCCCGCGTCACAGCCTGTTCGGGCGGTACGAAAATGTCGCCAATGACGAACTGTTTCCCGAAGGGGACCCGCTGCACGGCCGGCCGTTCCGCGTCGCCAAGCTGGAGAGCGGCTATGCCCACCGCATCCTGCTGACCCGCGATGTCGAACTGGCGATGGGCGGATCGGTCGCGACCTATTTCAAGCCCGATGCGCTCGATACCGCCTATGGCCGCGATCCATTGGCGCTGACCGGGTTCCTGAAACTGACCGTCGGTCAGTAACGCTCAGGCCGCCCGGCGGAACACGCTGTCGAACGGGACGAGCGCGTCCAGAAACTGCGCCGCGCTCGCCTCCCACGTAAAGCCCTGACCATAAGCGGCGCAGGCGGCCCGGTCGCGGGTCAGCGCGGCGGCGATGGCCGCGGTCAGGTCCTCGTCCAGCGCGCCGACCTCTGGCGTCACCACGTCGATGGGTCCGGTCACCGGATAGGCCGCGACGGGAACGCCGCAGGCCAGCGCCTCGATCATCACTAGGCCGAACGTGTCCGTCTTGCTGGGGAAAACGAAGACATCGGCCGCGCTGTAGCATTGCGCCAGTTCCGCGCCGAACCGCGGGCCCAGGAACAGCGCGTCGGGATAGGCCGCCTCCAGCGACGCGCGCGCCGGCCCATCGCCGACCACCACCTTGCTGCCCGGATGGGTGGATTTCAGGAACGCCTCAAGATTCTTTTCGATGGCGACGCGCCCGACATACAGCTGCACCGGGCCGGGCAGCGCGGCCATGTCGGGATGCGGGGCGATGCCCGGCCGGAAATTGGTCAGGTCGACGCCCCGGCCCCAATGGCGCACCTTGGTCAGGCCATGGTCGTTCAGCGTCTGGCGGATGCTGGGCGTCGATGCCAGCACCGCCTGCGCCGGCAGGTGGAACCAGCGGATATAGCGCCAGATCAGCTCGGCCGGGATCCCCGTGCGTGCCGACACATAGTCCGGAAACTGGGTGTGATAGGCGGTGGTGAACGGAAAATCCCCGCGCAGGCACCATCGCCGCGCGGCAAGGCACAACGGCCCCTCGGTCGCCAGGTGGATGGCATCGGGGCGAAACGCCTCCAGCATCGCACCGATGGTCGCGGTGCGCGCCATTGCCAGCCGGATTTCGGGATAGGTGGGGCACGGCACGGAATAGAACCGGTCGGGAGAGATCACCATCACCTGATGCCCCTGCCCCTCCAGCACGCGGCGGACGGATTGCAGGGTGCGGACCACGCCATTGACCTGAGGTTCCCAGGCATCGGTGACAAGCGCGATCCGCATCGGCCTCATGCCGCCGCCAGCGTTTCCACCATGGGCGGCGGCACACCGTCGCGCAGCGCCATTTCGTCGGCCCAGTGCAGGATTTCCATGCGGCCGTCGAAATGTTCCACCAGCGCGGTGCACCCTTCCACCCAGTCTCCGTCGTTATAATATTCGATGCCGTCGATCATGCGCGCATCGGCGGTATGGATATGACCGGCGATGACGCCGTCGACGCCCCGCGTTCCGGCCTCTCGCGCCACGATCTCCTCGAAGTTCGAAATGAACTCCACCGCGTTCTTCACCTTCTTCTTCGCGTGCTTCGACAACGACCAGTAAGGCAGATTGGCCCAGCGCCGATAAGTGTTCACCCAGCGGTTCAGGGCCATCATGAATGTATAGGCCGCATCGCCCAGATGCGCCAGCCAGCGGTGGGACAGGGTGATCGCGTCGAATTCATCGCCATGCAGCACCAACAACCGACGCCCGTCTGCGGTTTCATGGATCGCCTGCCGCTTGATCTCGACCCCGCCGAAATTCAGGCCAGTGAATTGGCGGAACATTTCGTCGTGATTGCCGGGGACATAGACGATGCGCGTGCCGCGCCGCGCGCGTTTCAGGATGCGCCAGACGATGTCATTGTGCGCGGCGGGCCAGTAGAACTTCTTTTTCAGCCGCCAGCCATCGATGATGTCGCCAACCAGATACATGGTCTCGCTGTCGACATGATCCAGGAAATCGATCAGCATTTCCGCGTTGCAGCCGCGCGTGCCCAGATGGACGTCGCTGATCCACACCGTGCGATATTGCCGCCGCTGCGTCACAGCCTTTTCGGGGATGCTGGGCGCTGACCGCGTGAAATCCGCCAGGTCGTTGATGTCCGCGCCGAACGGTAATCTGGTGATGGTCGCCATCGGGTGCCGCCTTCTTGGATCAGCCTGTCGATGCCCCGCCAATGCCCCGCAAATGTTACATCTGGAATCGCGCCGGAGTCGCCAAACCGTCACATTTCCGCCCCTTCCGGACGGCTGGCGCATGGGGGCGGGCCGTGCGATAGCGGCCGCTTCAGCCAAGGGGGCCGTGCAATGTCCATCCAGACCTGGTGGCTTTATGTCACCGCCGTGTTCCTGATTTCGGCAACGCCGGGACCGAACATGCTGCACGTGATGGCGCAGAGCATCCGCCACGGCGTTGCCCGGTCGACCATTTCCATGGCCGGCCTGATGCTGGCGAACATCATCTGCCTGCTTGCCTCGGCCGCCGGCCTTGGCGCCCTGCTGCGCGCCTCGCCCATGCTGTATGAGGCGATGAAGCTGATCGGCGTCGCCTATCTCGTCTGGCTGGGCATCAAGGCGTGGCGCGCACCGGTGGAGGCCGGGGCGGCAGACACGCCGCGCACCGGCGGATCGGCGCGCAGCCTGTTCCTGACCGCGATGGGCACCGGCTTTTCCAATCCCAAGCTGATCGTCTTTGCCGCCGCGCTGTTTCCGCAGTTCATCGACACGGGCCGGCCCGTCGCGCCGCAGCTGGGCATCCTGATCGCCACCTTCACCGTGATCGAGGCGTTCTGGTTCACCACCTATGCGCTGGGCGGCCGGTCGCTGGCCCGATACCTGGCCCCGCCCGCGCGCCAGCGGTTGTTCAACCGGGCGACGGGCGGCATTTTCATGGCCTTCGGTCTGGCGCTGCTGGGCAGCCGGGTGTGATCCGGGCTTGACCTTTGCCTGCTTTGTCGGCTTCGACGCGGGGCATGAGCGATCTCGACCAACTCCGCGCCGACCTGATCCCGGCCATTGAACAGGCCCCCGCGCTGGACGCGCTGGAATCCATGCGCGTTTCGGCGCTTGGCAAGCAGGGCAGCATTACCGCGCTGCTCAAGACGCTGGGCGGCATGACGCCCGAACAGCGGACGAGCGAGGGGCCGCGCATCCATTCGCTGCGCGAGGCGGTGACCGACGCGATCGCCGCGCGCAAGGCGGTGCTGGAGGCGGACGCACTGGCGGCAAAGCTGGCGGCGGAACGCGTCGACCTGACCCTGCCCGCCGACATGCCCCCGCCGGGCGGCGTGCATCCGGTGGCGCAGGTGATGGACGAGCTGGCGGAGATTTTCGCCGATATGGGCTTTGCCGTCGCCACCGGGCCGGAGATCGAGGACGACTGGCACAATTTCACCGCGCTCAACATTCCGGAAACCCATCCGGCGCGGGCGATGCACGATACCTTTTACGTGGACGGCCCGGACGGCGAGCGTCGCGTGCTGCGCACCCATACCTCGCCGGTGCAGATCCGCACGATGACGTCGCAAAAGCCCCCCATCCGCATCATCGCGCCGGGCCGCGTCTATCGCAGTGACAGCGACGCCACCCACACGCCGATGTTCCATCAGATCGAGGGGCTGGTGATCGACAAGGGGATTACGCTGGCGCACCTGAAATGGACGCTGGAGACGTTCCTGAAGGCGTTTTTCGAACGCGACGACATCGTCCTGCGCCTGCGCCCCAGCTATTTCCCGTTCACCGAACCGGGGGTGGAGGTCGATGTCGGCTTCACCTGGATCAAGGGCAAGCGCGTGATCGGCGGCGACGGCAATGCGGCCGATGGCGGCTGGATGGAAGTGCTGGGCAGCGGCATGGTCCATGCCCGCGTGCTCGAAAATTGCGGGCTGGACCCCAATGAGTGGCAGGGCTTTGCCTTCGGCACCGGCGTCGACCGGCTGGCGATGCTGAAATACGGGATGGACGATCTGCGCGCCTTCTTCGACGGGGATATCCGCTGGCTGAAACACTATGGGTTCGGCGCGCTTGACGTGCCCACGCTGTCGGGGGGAGTGGGCGCATGAAGTTCACCCTTGGCTGGCTGAAAAGCCATCTCGACACCCCTGCCGATCTGCCCGCGATCCTCGATGCGCTGACCCGCATCGGGCTGGAGGTAGAGGGCGTGGACAATCCCGCCGACCGGTTCGCCGGCTTCACCGTCGCGCGCGTGCTGACCGCCGAACGTCACCCGCAGGCCGACAAGCTTCAGGTGCTGAACGTCGATACCGGCAGCGGCACCCCGCTTCAGGTGGTGTGCGGCGCGCCCAATGCCCGTGCGGGGCTGGTCGGCGTGCTGGGCCTGCCCGGCGCGGTCGTGCCGGTGAACGGCATGGAACTGAAGGTTTCCGCCATTCGCGGCGTCGAATCCAACGGCATGATGTGTTCGACGCGCGAGCTTGAGCTGGGCGAGGATCATGACGGCATCATCGAACTGCCCGACGATGCGCCGGTCGGCACGCCGTTCCCTGCCTATGCCGGGCTGGACGATCCGGTCATCGACGTGTCGATCACGCCGAACCGCCAGGATTGCATGGGCGTGCGCGGCATCGCCCGCGATCTGGCCGCGGCCGGCATCGGCACGCTGAAGCCGCTGGCGGACGTGTTCGGCTTTCCGGTCGAGCCGATGCCCGGCACCGGCCCCGCACCGGACGTGCGGACCGACGATCCCGCGGGCTGCCCCGCCTTTTATGCGCAAAGCGTCAGCGGCGTCGCCAATGGCGATGCGCCCGACTGGATCGCCCGCCGCCTGACCGCCATCGGACAGAAACCGATCAGCGCGCTCGTCGACATCACCAATTACGTGATGATCGACCTTGGCCGCCCGCTGCACGTCTATGACCGGGCAAAGCTGACCGGCGGCCTCGTCGCGCGCAAGGCGGCGGCCGGCGAACAGGTGCTGGCCCTGAATGGCAAGACCTATACGCTGGACGAAACCATGACCGTCATCGCCGACGATGTGGCGGTGCACGATATTGGCGGCGTGATGGGCGGCGAACATTCGGGCTGTTCGGAAACGACCACCGACGTGCTGATCGAATGCGCCTATTTCACGCCCGAACATATCGCGGTGACGGGTCAGAAACTCGCCCTGACGTCGGACGCGCGGCAGCGGTTCGAACGCGGCGTCGATCCGGCGTTCCTTGACGATGGCCTGGCCATCGCCACGCGGCTGGTCCTGTCCATCTGCGGCGGCGTCCCCAGCGCGATCACGCGCGCGGGCCAGCCGCCGCTGGAACCGCGCACCGTGGCGTTCCGCCCCGAATTGGCCGAAACGCTGGGCGGCCTGTCCGTCCCCGCCGATCGTCAGCGCGCGATCCTGGAACGGCTGGGCTTTGCGGTCGACGGCGATGTCGTCACCGTTCCCACCTGGCGGCGCGATGTCGATGGCCCGGCCGATCTGGTCGAGGAAGTCATCCGGATCGAGGGGATCGACAAGGTTCCGTCCACCCCCCTGCCCCGCACGCCCGGCGTCGCCACGCCCACCGCGACCCCGGCGCAAAAGCTGGAGCGCCGCCTGCGCCGCACGGCGGCTGCGCGCGGCCTGTCCGAAGCCGTCACCTGGAGCTTCATTGGCGAGGCGCAGGCAGCGGCATTCGGCGGCGGTGCATGGACCGTTGCCAATCCGATCGCGGCGGACATGAAGGTCATGCGCCCCTCGCTGCTGCCCGGCCTGTTCGGCGCGGCCGACCGCAATCTGCGGCGCGGGGCGACCAGCGTGCGATTGTTCGAAATCGGCCGCCGCTATCTGGCCAATGCAGAGCGCCCGACGCTGACCGTCCTGCTGGCGGGCGAGCGCACGCCGCGCGGCTGGACGACCGGCAAGGCGCAACCCTTTGGCCCGTTCGATGCCAAGGCGGAGGCACTGGCCCTGCTGGAGGCGGCAGGCGCACCGATCGCTAATCTTCAGGTGATGGGTGAAGCTGGCGATGCATGGCATCCCGGTCAGTCGGGCACGCTGCGCCTGGGGCCGAAAACCGTGCTGGCCGCATTCGGCATGATCCATCCCGCAACGCTGAAGGCGTTCGACCTCGATGGTGTGGCCGTGGCAGCGGTCGAGGTTTATCTCGACGCCATCCCGCCAAAGCGTGCATCGGGCTTTATGCGCCCTGCCTATGCGCCCCCGGCGCTTCAGGCGGTGACCCGCGATTTCGCGTTCCTGGTTCCCGCCGATCTGGTCGCGGGCGATCTGGTCCGCGCGATCCGGGGTGCGGACAAGGGCGCGATCACCGACGCGCGCCTGTTCGACCGGTTCGAAAAGGATGGTCAGCTCAGCCTGGCGGTCGAAGTGACGCTGCAACCGGGCGACAAGAGCTTCACCGATGCGGAGCTGAAGGCGATTGCCGACAAGGTCGTGGCGGCCGCGGCAAAGCTGGGCGCGACGCTGCGCGGCTGATCCGGGCGGATCAGCGGATGGACAGGCGGGGTCAGCAAAACCCCGTCTGGTTCAGCCATGCCGCGCACAGCCGGGGCCAGACCGCGACCGGCAGTCCGTCCGTATCCAGCGCAAAGCCGTGCGGTGCGTCGGCAAAGATGTGCAGTTCGGCATCGCGCCCGGCGGCTGCCATCGCGCCATGCAGCCGCCGCGCGTTTTCCACCGGAACCACCGGATCATTGCCCGAATAGACGATGAAACAGGGCGGCGGATCGGGCAGCAGCTGCGCATCGGGGGCCAGCGCATCGTACAGCGCCTGTTTCTCGGCCGGCGGCAATGGCGGCTTGTCCGGGATGATCGTCCGCCCCCGCGCATTGGTCGATATCGGGGCATAGCCGATGATCATGGCATCGGGCCGCGTCGGCTGATCGGCGTGCCGCGATGCCGGGGGCTGCCAGTCGGCGGGATAGGATGCGGCAAGGCACGCGGCCAGATGCCCGCCCGACGACAGGCCGACCACCCCGACGCCCCCGGGGACCGTCCCGCCCGCGCGAATGACGCGCATCGCCTCCATCGCATCGTCGACCGGTGCCTGCGGGCCACCGACGGCATCGGGAAAGCGGTGGATCAGCACATGGGCGGCATAGCCAAGTCCGGTCAGCCATCGGGCCACGGCCACGCCCTCCCGCTCCACCATCAGCGCGGTATAGCCGCCACCGCCCAGCACCAGCATGGCCCGGCCATTGGGATTGCGGGGCAAGTACGTCAGCAGCACCGGGCGGGCCACGGCAGTCACCACCGCCGGGCGCGTATCGGGGGCCAGCGAAAAGGCGCCCTCCACGGGCGCATCGGCCCACAGGGTGGTCGCATCATCGGCGTCGAACGGATGGGTCATGCCGACCGCCTATCATCCCGGCCGCCGCATCGCCAATCCCGCCAGCGGGCTTGACCGAATCGACCCGCGTCGAAAGGGAAGGGAACGGATCAAGCGAAAGGACCAGCTCCATGCCAACCGCCCTCATCACCGGCGCAACCGCCGGGTTCGGCGCGGCCGCCGCGCGCGCCTTTGTCAGTGCCGGATGGCAGGTAATCGGCACCGGTCGCCGGGCCGAACGGCTGGATGCGCTGAAGGCTGAACTGGGCGATGCGTTCCTGCCGCTGGCGTTCGACGTGCGGGACGAAGCGGCGCGCAATGCAGCGCTGGATGGCCTTCCCGCCGCGTTTGCGGGCATTGACCTGCTCATCAACAATGCCGGCCTGGCGCTGGGGACGGAGCCTGCGCAGCAGGCCAGCCTCGCCAACTGGCAGACGATGATCGACACCAACATCTCCGCCCTGGTCGCGATCACGCACAAGCTGTTGCCCGTGCTGATCGAACGGAAGGGCGCGATCATCAACCTGGGTTCGATTGCCGGCAACTATGCCTATCCCGGCGGCAACGTCTATGCCGCCAGCAAGGCGTTCGTGAACCACCTGTCCCACGTCCTTCGCGCCGACCTGAACGGCACGGGCGTCCGCGTGACGTGCATCGAACCGGGCATGGCGGAAACCGAATTCACGGTGGTGCGCACCGGCGGCAACCAGCAGGCGTCGGACAATCTCTATGCCGGCGTGAACCCGATCACGTCGGAGGATCTGGCCGACACCATGCTGTGGATCGCCACCCTGCCCCCGCACCTCAACATCAACCGCATTGAGATCATGCCGGTGCACCAAAGCTTTGCCGGCTTTGCCATCCATCGGGAGGGACAGGGATGACGCGCACCCTCACCCTTCCGGTGCCGTTGCGCCTCCCTCCCTCTCCCATTGGGAGAGGGAAGGGGCCCGCCGCCTACAGGCGGTGGGAAGGGTGAGGGTGATGCAGGACTGGCTGGCCATCGGCGGCGGCGCGCTGACCGCCCGGATCAATCCGTTCGGGGCGGAGCTGTCCTCCCTGACCGATGCCGATGGCCGCGAATGGATGACGGATGCGGACCCGGCATATTGGACCGGCCGCTCGCCATTGCTGTTCCCCATTGTCGGCGCGCTGAATGGCGGCGTCTATCGGCATGGCGGATCGGAATATGCCCTGGCCCAGCACGGCTTTGCCCGGCGGCGCGCCTTCGCGGTGATCGATCATGGCGGCAATCATGCCCGCTTCCGCCTTGTGGACGATGCGGACAGCCGGGCCGTCTATCCCTTTTCCTTCACGCTCGATGCCGAATACCGGATCGACGGCAATGCGCTGACCATCGCCTGCACCGCTGCCAATACGGGCGACACGCCGATGCCCGTCAGTTTCGGCTATCACCCGGCCTTCGCCTGGCCGCTGCCCGGCAATGTGGACAAGCAGGGGCATGTCATCGAATTCGACCAGCCCGAGCCTGCCCCGCTTGCCCGCGTATCGGGCGGCCTGATCGCCGGCCATGACCGGCCAAGCCCGCTGATCGGGGGCAACCGCCTGCCGCTGGACGACGCGCTGTTCGTTCAGGATGCGCTGGTCTGGGACGGACCGGCCAGCCGCGCCGTCACTTATCGCTCGCCCGGCGGTGCATCGCTCCGTATCGACTATGCCGATGCCGACAAGCTGGGCATCTGGACGAAACCCGGCTCGCGCTTCATCTGCATCGAACCCTGGTGGGGCATTGCCGATCCGGCAGGGTTTACCGGCGAGATCAGCCAAAAGCCGGGCATCCGGATCCTCGCACCGGGCGAGGCGCGCCGCTTCGCCATGACCATCACCGTCTTTGCCTGACCGCTGTTGACGGTTGGGGATCGCCCCCGCCCGTTGTGTCGGCAACCGGCGGGGGCGCATCGCTCATCCTTCGATAAATGCCAGCAGGTCGGCATTGATCACATCGGCATGGGTCGTCGCCATGCCATGCGGCAAACCGGGATAGACCTTTAGCGTGCCGTGCTTCAGCAGCTTGATTGCCTTCATTGCACTGTCGTGGATGGGCACGATCTGGTCGTCTTCGCCATGCATGACCAGCACCGGGATATCGAGCGCCTTCAGATCCTCGGTAAAGTCCGTCTCGCTGAATGCCTTGATGCAATCATAATGTGCCTTGGTGCCGCCCATCATCCCCTGCCGCCACCAATTATGGATCACGCCCTGATCCACCTTTGCCCCTTCGCGATTGAAGCCGAAGAACGGCCCGGTAGGGATGTCGAGGAAGAATTGGGCGCGATTGGCGACCAGAGCCTCGCGGAAGCCGTCGAACACCGACATCGGCAGGCCTTCCGGATTGTCCGGCGTCTGCACCATGATCGGCGGCACCGCACCGATCAGCACCGCCTTGGCCACCCGACCCGGTTCGGCCCGGGCGACATAATGCGCCACTTCGCCGCCGCCTGTCGAATGGCCGATATGGATGGCCCCTTTCAGGTCCAGCGCCGCCGCCAGCGCCTTCACGTCGGCGGCATAGGTGTCCATCTCGTTGCCCTGCCATGTCTGGGTCGATCGGCCATGCCCGCGCCGGTCATGCGCGATCACCCGGTACCCCTTGTGCAGGAAAAACAGCATCTGGTTGTCCCAGTCGTCGCTGCTGAGCGGCCAGCCATGATGGAACACCAATGGGGTCGCATCCCTTGGCCCCCAGTCCTTGTAGAAAATCTCGGTGCCGTCGTCGGTGGTGATGAATGGCATGATGCTGCTCCTTGTGCCTGAGCCTCAATGGCCGAGTCGCCGCCCGTCAGGATGCTCCGAATGCGGGTCGCTGTCATGACAGCGATGTCGGAATGTGCCGCACTCGACTTGGCAGGGCCGGGCGGCTAGGGCGCGCGCATGACTTCGCCCCTCGACCGTCGCACCTTTGCGATCATTTCCCACCCCGATGCCGGCAAGACGACGCTGACCGAAAAGCTGTTGCTGTTCGGCGGCGCGATCCATCTGGCGGGCGAGGTCAAGGCGCGGGGCCAGGCGCGGCGTGCCCGGTCGGACTGGATGAAGATCGAGCAGCAGCGCGGCATCTCCGTCACCAGTTCGGTGATGACGTTCGAGCGGCAGGGCGTGACCTTCAACCTGCTCGACACACCGGGCCACGAGGATTTCAGCGAGGACACCTATCGCACGCTGACCGCCGTCGACAGCGCAGTCATGGTGATCGACGTCGCCAAGGGCATCGAAAGCCAGACGCGGAAATTGTTCGAGGTGTGCCGCCTGCGCTCGGTTCCCATCATCACCTTCGTCAACAAGGTGGACCGGGAGGGGCGCGAGGTGTTCGCCATCCTCGATGAAATCGCGGAACTGCTGGCGCTGGACGTCACCCCGATGACCTGGCCGGTTGGCATGGGCGGGCAGTTTGAGGGGATTTACGACCTCGTCACCCACCGCCTGCTGCTGCCCGAAGGGGACAGCCGCGAATTTCAGGGCAAGGTGGTCCAGTGCAGCGGCCTGGACGATCCGCAGCTGGACGCGATCATCTCCGCCGACACGCTGGCCAAGCTGCGCGAGGATGTGGAGCTGGCGCAGGCGGGCTATCCCGAATTCGACATGGATGCGTATCGCAACGGCGATCTGACGCCCGTCTATTTCGGTTCCGCGCTGAAGGAATTCGGCGTGGATTCGCTGATCGAGGCGCTGTCCACCCACGCCCCCCCGCCCCGGCCCCAGCCCGCCGAGCCTGCGCCCGTCGATCCGGCGCAGAACGAAGTCACCGGCTTTATCTTCAAGGTGCAGGCGAACATGGACCCGAACCATCGGGACCGCATCGCCTTCATGCGGCTGTGCTCCGGCACGTTCAAGCGGGGCATGAAGCTGACCCCGACCGGTCATGGCAAGCCGATCGCGATCCATTCGCCGATCTTGTTCTTTGCCCGCGAACGCGAACTGGCGGACGAGGCCTATCCCGGCGATATCATCGGCATCCCGAACCACGGCGTGCTGCGCGTCGGCGACAGCCTGAGCGAAAAGACGGGTGTCCGCTTTACCGGCCTGCCCAATTTCGCGCCGGAAATCCTGCGCCGCATCGCGCTGAAGGATCCGACCAAGACCAAGCAGCTGCGCAAGGCGCTGGACGATTTGTCGGAGGAGGGCGTGATCCAGGTCTTCTATCCCGATATCGGGTCGAACTGGATCATCGGCGTCGTCGGCCAGCTTCAGCTGGAAGTGCTGCTGTCCCGGCTGGATGCGGAATACAAGGTCGGCGCGAACCTTGAGGGCGCGCCGTTCGAAACCGCCCGCTGGATCTCGTCGGACAGCCCAAAGGATCTTGAGGACTTCATGTCCATCAACCGCGGCGCCATGGCAAAGGACCGCGACGGCAACCCGGTGTTCCTCGCCAAATCGGCTTGGGAAGTCAGCTACATCGCCGACCGCTATGCCAAGGTAAAGTTCGCCGCGACCCGCGAACGCTGAACCGGCTCAGGTCAGCAGCACCGCCGCCGCGACGATGACGGCGGCGACCAGCACCGATGCGCTCAACCGGCGCAGCGCCGATACGATCGCCTGTTCGCCCGGACCGATCACCGGCGGCGCCTGCAGCCGGGCCACCGCCGCCCGGATCAGCGCGGGCGCATCGTCGCCCAGCCGCGACAGCTCCCACGCAATCGGCGCCAGCTGCGCGGTCCACGTCGCGGGCGACACCCGGTCCAGCGTCACCCGTGCCGTCGCCCGCGCCATTGCGCCCGACAGGTCACTGTCCGGCGCGATCCGGCCCAGCACGCCGTCCAGCGTCATCAGCGCCTTGAACACGATCAACAGGTCCGGTGGCAGCACCAGCCGCTCCTCGCGCATCACCCGCAGCATGTCCGTGACCAGCGCGGCCAGCACGATCCGCTGCCCGCCGCCATGCCGCGCGATCAGCCCCTCGGCCGCCGGGGTCAGTTTCTGGCCGCCCCCCGGCCCGCTGCCCGTCCATACCGCCAGCGTGTCGGCCAGCGCGGCCGCATCGCCGCTGCCCAGCGCGCGGACGAACCCGATAAACTCCTGACGCCGCCGGTGGCTGATCTGTCCGGTCATGCCCATGTCGAGCAGCGCGATCCGGTTCCCCGGCTGGCACAGCAGGTTGCCGGGATGCGGATCGGCATGAAACCGGCCGTTCAGCAGCACCATGTCCAGCACGATGTCCGCGCCCGCCTCTGCGATCATCACCGGGTCGATCCCCGCCGCGCGCAGGGTATCGCCATCCACCGGGCGAATGCCCTCGATATAGTCCATCACCAACAGGGTTTCGCTGGTGTAGCGCCAATGGATCACCGGCACGACGACACGGTCGTCCCCGGCGAAATCGGCACGCAACGCATCGGCGTGCCGTCCCTCGCTGGCCAGGTCCAGTTCCTCCAGCATGGCCGTGGCCAGCTGGCGGGCCATGGCGACGGGGGTAAATCGCCGCGCCTCCGCACTGGCGCGTTCGGCAATGGCGGCAAGTTCGGCGATCAGGCGCAGGTCGGCGGCAATCGTCTCCGATATGCCGGGCCGCCGGATCTTCAGCACAACCTCGCGCCCGTCCTCCAGCGTCGCGCGGTGCACCTGCGCGATCGACGCGGCTGCCAGCGGCTGCGGATCGAAGGTGGCGAACAGTGCCTCCGGCGCATCGCCCAGCGCCGCTTCGACCTGTGGCCGCAGCGTCTCGAACGGCAGCGTCGGCGCATCGGCGTGCAGCGCGGACAGCTCCTCGATCCATTCCGGCCCCAACAGGTCGCCGCGCGTGGCAAGGATCTGGCCCAGCTTGATAAAGGTCGGACCCAGCGCCTCGATCGCCTCCCGCGTCCGGCGCGGCAGGTCGGGGGGCGCATCGCCGCCACGATCGGCAAGGCCCAGCCGCGCGGCCAGCACCCCGATGCCATAACGCGACATGACGCCGCCAATTTCGCTCAGGCGCTGGCGGTCACGGGCGGCGACGCGGATCGTATCGAACATCAGTTGAAGGTAGGGGCGGCCCGTACCCTATCCAACCCAGTCCCGGGGCAGCGGCCTTACCGCCAGCAGCATCAGCCCGGCCGCCACCGCGTAAAAGCCAAGCGCCGCCATCGCGGCATAGCGCAATGCCTCATCGCCATGGGTTGCCGTCATCGAATCCGCGACTGCGCCCATGATCCACGATCCGGCACCCAGCCCGATCAGGTTGTTGATGAACAGGAACGACGCGCTGGCCGTCGCCCGCATATGCGGCGGCACCAGATGCTGCACGGCAGTCGTCACCGGGCCAAGCCACAGGATGTTGAGGCCGTTGGGGATCAGGAACAGGAACCATGCGATGACCGGTGATCCCGTCATCAGGAACGCGCCTAGAAACAGCGGAATACTGGCCAGCCAGGCAAAAGCGGGCAGCCGCGCATAGGTTCCGCGATCCGCCTGTCCCAGCCGGTCGGCCAGCCAGCCGCCGGAAAACACGCCGATGGTCCCGCCAACCAGCAGCAGCGAGCCAAAGAAATAGCTGGTCGTCGACAGGTCGAAACCGAAACTGAGCATCAGCACCGACGGCACCCAGAAGGCCAGGCCATAGCCGCACATCGAACTGAACGCGGCGGCAAAGCTCATCAGCCAGAAACTGCGCTTGGCGGCCAGGATGCGGAACACCGCGCTGACCGGCACCCGCTCGCCCGTCGGCTGGGCGGGCCGCGCGGGTTCACGCACGATTACGCGGAACAGCGGCGCGATGACCACGCCCGCAATGCCGACGACGATGAAGGCCCAGCGCCAGTCCACGCTGGCCGCGATCCACGCACCCAGCAACGTCCCGCTGGCAAGGCCAATGGGGATGCCCAGCGAATAGATGGCCAGCGCCCGTGCCCGCTGATGCGGGGGGAATGTGTCGGCGATCACCGCATAACTCGGCGCAACGCCCCCCGCCTCCCCCACGCCCACGCCCAGGCGGAACGCAAACAGCTGCCAGAAACTGCCCGCCATGCCGCACAGCGCGGTAAATCCGCTCCACACGGTCAGCGACAGGGTGATGACCCAGGTGCGGCTGGTCCGGTCGGCAATCAGCGCCAGCGGAATGGCCAGCGTTGAATAAAGCAGCGCAAACGCGATCCCGCCCAGCGCGCCCAGCTGCGTGTTGGTCAGGTTCAGGTCCGCCTTGATCGGCTGAACCAGGATGCCCAGGATCTGCCGGTCCAGGAAATTGAAGGTATAGACGAGCAACAGCATCGCCAGCGCCGCCGCGCGATACCCCGGCGTCGTGGGGGCGCTTGACCCGTTCATGCCCGCTCCTTGCCCGCCGCGACTGTCACGCGGTCCGTTGTGATTAGCAGGGCGCGCACTGCCCGCCAATGCGCGCCCGCCGGATCAGAACTTTGCTGTGAACGTCGCAAAGACCTGACGCGGATTGCCGTAATAAGCGGTCAGCACGCCCTCGGTCCCCAGTGTGGGGATGAAATTGCCGGTGGTCGCATTGGTCAGGAACGCGCCCGTATCGGGATTCTGCGCCAGGAAGTTGTAGCCTGCCACGATGTACCGCTTGTCGGTCAGGTTGCGGCCATGGACGCCGATCGAATAGCTGTCGTTGATCGCCCAGACGAAGTTGGCATCCCACAGCGCATATGCCGGCTGGTCAAGCAGGGGCGTGCGCAATTCGAACTGCTGGCTATCGCCGCGATAGCTGACCGTGGTGCTCAGATCGACCGAGCCCGCCCCGACCGGCGCGGAATAGGCAATCGTGCCGCTGGCGGTCCAGTCAGGGGTGTTCTGGAACGCGCGGCGATCGGCCACGTCGATCCCGCGGCCATCGATGAACCGGGTATATTTGGCATCCAGATAGCCCATCGTGCCCGATAGCGTGAATCGGTCGCCCGCCGCAGCAAAGTCGCGGGCGGCGACCAGGTTCACCTCGGCCTCGATCCCGTTGATCCGTGCGCGGCCGGCATTGGTCGTCACGCCGATAAAGGTCTGCTGGCCGTTGATGGTGGTGCCGATCGATCCCGGCACCTGCACATCGGTATAGTCCGAGCGGAACGCGGCGAGCGCGAAGTTCAGGCGACGGTCCCACACCGAACCCTTGAAGCCGATTTCATAGGTGTCGACCGTTTCCGGATCGAACGAGAGGAAGTCGAACACCTGATCGGCATTGCAGATACCGCCGGTCGGCGTGCGGCACGCGGTCGATTGGCCACGCGGATCGAAGCCGCCGCCCTTGAAGCCCTGCGAATAGCTTGCATAGACGTTCAGGTCGCCCGTCGGCTGCCACTGGATCGAGGCGCGCGGGGTGAAGTCCCCGAAATCGGCTGCGCCCGAAAAGTTCGACGTCGTTGCGAACAGCGTGCCATTGCCGTTGAAGAAGGGCGAGCCACCGCCCAGGAACGTCTGGCGAAGGATCGTCGACCGCCGCGTGTCCCAGGTATAGCGACCGCCGACCGACAGGCTCAGCTGATCGGTCAGGTCATAGGTCGCATCGGCGAATACCGCGACCGTATCGGTTTCCACATTGCCGAAGGTGAGCGCGGTGACGCCGCCGGGCAGGCGGACGTCAAACACGGTCCGCGCCTTGGCATCCAGATAATAGAGGCCGACCAGCGCGTTGAACCGGTCCGTGCCGATCAGCATCTGCACTTCCTGGCTGAACTGCTCGTTATTGTAGAATGCAGGCACATCGACCTGCACCGCCGGCAGGGCATCGAAATCGATCGGCGTGCCGCTATCGTCCTTGCGATAGCCGGTGATCGAGCGGAAGGTCAGCCAGTCGGCGGGCTTGGCTTCGATGAACAGCGAACCGCCATATGCCTCGACCTTCTGTTCGGGGTCGAGCAGGCCGCCGCGCGAATCGTACACATCCTCAAGCACCGGGGCACCGGTGGCGATGCCGCGGATCAGGCGATGGCCGCCGCGCGGATTGCTCCTGTCCTCGGTATAATCACCCGACAGGCGGATGAAGAGGCTGTCGTCCGGTTCGATCTGCAGCGTGCCGCGCGCCGCCCAGATGTCCTTGTTGTAATTCGCCTCGCCCGTGGTCAGGTTCTCGCCGAAGCCGCCGCGCGACAGCCGTGCCGCTGCACCGCCGATCTTCACCACGCCATTGCCGATCGGCACGCTGCCGCTGATCACGGCATCCGCCTGATCATAGCTGCCATAGGCCGCCCGCACCTTCAGCGTGGGATCATCGCCCAGCCGCCGGGTGACATATTTGACTGCGCCGCCGATGGTGTTGCGGCCATAGAGCGTCCCCTGCGGCCCGCGCAGCACCTCGATCCGCTCGACATCGTAAATGTCCAGCACGGCCGCCTGCGGGCGGTTGAGGTATACGTCATCCAGATAGATGCCGACGCCTGCCTCGAACCCCGCAACTGGATCCTGCTGACCCACACCGCGGATAAAGGCGCTCAGCGTTGAATTGGTGCCGCGCGACACCTCCAGCGTAACGTTGGGCGTGACAGCGGCCAGATCGGTGACGTCGATCGCGCCAAGCTGCTCCAGCTGATCGCCCGAAAAGGCGGTGATCGCGACCGGCACGTCGAGCAGCGATTCCTCGCGCCGACGGGCAGTCACGATGATGTCGCCATCGGCCGGATCACTGGCGGCGGTTTCCTGCTCCGCCTGCTGTGCCTGGGCCGGGACCGCCATCAGCGCGGGCAAGGCGGCGGCGGACAGGATCAGCGCGCGGACGCTGGACGAACGATGCTTCATGGCAAAACCTCCCCTTTGGATGGCAGCCCGTCGGACGCGGGTTGTGCCGTGTTGCGATCCGCTATACTGAAACCTGAACCGGGTTTCAACTTGGGAATGTATCGGAGGGAGCCGGATGGGGACGGAACCGGGAACGGCGGGCGCATCGGCGGCCAGTGCGGGCAAGGAACCGCGGACCGAACGCGGCCGCCGCACGCTGCGCGCGATCCTGGATGCGGCCGCCGCCGAGTTCGGGGAAAAGGGGTTTCACGACGGATCGATCAGCGGGATCACCCGCCGCGCGGGCGTCGCGCTGGGCAGTTTCTACACCTATTTCGACAGCAAGGACGCCGTGTTTCGCGCGCTGGTTCAGGACATGTCGGATCAGGTGCGCGATCAGGTCGCCCCGGCGATCCGCGCCGCGCCGGATCAACTGGCCGCCGAACGCGCGGGCCTGCTGCAATTCATCCGCTTCGTGCGTGAGCACAAGGAAATCTATCGCATCATCGATGAGGCTGAATTTGTCGATCCCGACAGTTTCCGCCGCCATTACACGACGACGGCCGATCGCATCCGCACCCGCCTGTCCGCCGCCGCCGCGCGGGGCGAGGTGCGCGGCGATGTGGACGAGGTTCACGCCTGGGCGATCATGGGCATGAACGTGTTTCTGGGCCTGCGCTACGGCGTGTGGAGCGATGCGGAACCGCCAGAGGGGGTGGCAGACCGGGTTGCCGACCTGCTGGCCAACGGCCTTGCCCCCAGCGGCTGACCGATCACTCCCCCTTCAGCAAGTCCTTCAGCCCGGCAAAGGCACCTGTCGCAACCTCGTCATCGCGCTTGACCCCTGCTTCGCGAAGCGCCGCCTCGGCCGCCGGGCTGCGGGGATAGGGGTCGAGCGCCAGCGCCATCGTCTCCGCCGCCGCCTCGCCCAGGTCGATCGCGCCGCCGGTGTAGAACAGCGTGTCCGCCGCCTCCGCGTCGATCTCCACCTCGTCCGCAGGGGCGGCGTCCAGATCCGCCTCCGGCACGAAGCGCAGAGTCACCGCCTCCTCGATCCGCGCCGCCACCGCCTCGCCCGTCGCGATGCAGGGCTGCGCGACCTCGGCGATCACCCGCCCCTCGGCCAGCACATCCGCCCCCTGCCGGCGCAGCGCAAACTCGGCCGACAGCCTATCGACGGCGATCAGGCCGAACCGTGCGGCCAGCCGTTCCCGCTCGTCCGCCTCTGCGCTGATCGTCACCGTTGCGGGCGCGGTGCCGATCCGGTCGATCCGCTGCGGGCGGCTGAATTCCGGCGTCATGGCAATTCGCCCCGCTGAATGGCGTCCAGCGGCACCTGGCTCAGCGCCCGCCGCCAGCGGGACAGGCCCGCCACCACATGATCCAGCGCCGCCGGCTCCGGTGCCTCACCGCGGTACAGGTTGCGCACCAGCGCCTCGCCCAGCCTTGCATCCCCCTCGGCCAGCCCGTCGCGATAGGCGCCCAGCCGCCCGCCCAGCATCCCCATCATGCGGCCAACCTGCTTGCCGACGACGACATCGCCAAATCCGATTTGGCGCAGCTGGCCGTCCATGTCCTGAACGAACCGCTCGGCCAGCTGTGCGTTCAGCACCGCCGCCGCATCGCCCGCCTCCTCCTCCAGCCGCAGCAACAGCATGGCCAGCACCGCGGCCACCATGTCGAACCGGCCGTCGATCGTGTCGGGCACCTGCCCGTCCAGATACCAGTGCGGCTCCCGCGCGCGGGCGATCACGACCTCATAGGGACGCTGCGCGGGCAGCTCTCCCTTTCCACCGAACAGGCGTTCCAACAGCTTCATTCAACCGGCCCTTTCGGCAATCCGTCCACTGCGCCCTTGTGGCGCCATGATTGGCGGCATATTGAGCGGGCTGGCGATGGTTGCAATGGATAGCGCCGCCGCCTTGTGGTTTTCGCGGAGAAGTGTCGATGAAGCTCCTTTCGGTTCGTGCGCTCGGCCTGTCGCTGGCGGTTGCCGGTGCGCTGGTCAGCGGGGGCTGCACCAAGCTCAAGAGCCATCAGGGCTATGTCATCGATCCCGATCTGGTGAACTCGGTCCAGCCGGGCGTCGACACGCGCGACTCGGTCACGCAGACGCTGGGCAGCCCGACCTTCGTTGCGCAGTTCAACGACAAGCAGTGGATCTATCTGTCCCGCGACAGCCGGAACCTGGCCTATAACCGCCCGCGTCCGGTGGAACAGACCGCCATCCGCATCACCTTTGACGATGCCGGCACCGTCACCGCGATCGACAAGACCGGGGTGGATCAGGTCGCGTTCGTCGCGCCCAGCGACAAGAAGACGCCGACCCTTGGCCGCGAACGCGGCTTTTTCGAGGATCTGTTCGGCAATATCGGCACGGTCGGCGCGCCCGTCGGCGCTGGCGGCCCCGGCGGCGGCGGCCCCGGCCAGTAATCTTCCTTTCGCCCGGCTAAACGGGCGATTCCCGGCCCGTTCAGGCGAATCGGCCTAGCTTCCTCTCATCAGCGGCGGACCGAACCGCCGCGCATGAGGAGGAATTGAAGATGCGCAAGCCCATGCTGATGCTGTTGATGGCGGCGGTAGCCGTTCCTGCGGCCGCCATGCCGACGGCGGCCAGCGCCCAGTCATGGCGCGAGTTGCGGGACGATCGCCGCGACGTGCGCGAGGAGCGCCGCGAACTGCGCGATGCCTATCGCCGGGGCGACCGAGGCGACATCCGCGAGGAACGCCGCGAGCTGCGCCGCGAAACCCGCGACCTTCGCCGGACCGAACGTCAGTTCGACCGCAACCATGCCTGGCGCGACAATGACTGGCGCGACTATCGGGCCACCCATCGCGGCGATTATGCCCGCGGCAACTGGCGTGCGCCGTTCCGCTACACGCGATGGAACAACGGCGCGCGGATCGCGCCCGGCTATTACGGACAGCGGTACTGGATTTCCGACCCGTGGCGTTATCGTCTGCCCCCGGCGCGCGGCTTTCAGTACGTCCGTCATTATGACGACGTCCTGCTGGTCGACACCCGCCGCGGCCGGGTCGTCCGGGTGTACAACAACTTCTTCTGGTAAGCGTTGATCGGGGCGGTCCTTCGGGGCCGCCCCTTTTTTGCCGGTCACCGCATGGTGAACAGCACCTGATCCACCACCCGGCCGCCCGGCGCCACCAGCGCCAGCCGGTGCGCCCCCGGCCCGGCCAGCACCAGCGGCCGCCCGTCTGCCGAGCCCAGATCGCGCCGGTCCAGCATCAGGCGATGGCCCGTCACCTCGCCCGACACGCCGATCACCAGCCGCTGGCGATCCACCGGAATGTCGGGGTCCAGTGCATAGACGCTGCCCGAAACCGGGCTGGTAATCCGCGGCCGCCGCGCGGTCGCCGGGGCCAGCGCCACCTCGCTCATCCCCGTTCCGGCCAGGAAATAGTCGCGCCTTGGCTGTTCCAGTCCGGCGGCAAAGCGAACCGGCCGCGCCTCCACGCCGGTCGGCATCGGCGGCGCGCGCCCCGGCCGGTCGCGGTGCAGCGCCAGCATCACGTCGCGCCACACCGGCGCTGCGCCGCTGGTCCCCGACACCGCGCGCATCGGATCGCCCTCCAGATTGCCGACCCACACACCGACGACATACCGGTCGGTAAAGCCGATGCACCAATTGTCGCGCATCGCCTTTGACGTGCCCGTCTTGACCGCCGCCCAGAACGGCAGGCGCAGCGCACTGTCCGTACCGAATGTCGCCGCGCGCGCATTGGCATCAGCGATCATGTCGGCCACGATCCACGCGGCGGCAGGCGTGGTGACGGCGCGCGGCTCCTCCGCCGCCTCCCCTTTGGTCAGCCGCAGCTTCTGCCACTGTCCGCCCCGCGCCAGGCTGCGATAGGCGGCGACCTGTTCCATCAACGTCACTTCCGCCGAGCCGAGCGCCAGCGAATAGCCGTAATATTGCCCGTCCTCGGTCAGCCCGCGATAGCCGGTGTCCCACAACCGGTCGCGGAACGCCTCCACCCCGGTCAGCAGCAGCGTCCGCACGGCCGGCACGTTCAGCGATCCGGCCAGCGCCACCCGCGCTGACACCGGCCCCTTGAACGCCCGGTCGTAATTCTGCGGCACATACAGGCCCGATGCCGTGTCCAGCTGAACCGGTGAATCGTCCAGGATGGATGCCGGGGTCAGGTATCCTCGCTCAATGGCCTGCGCGAACAGGAACGGCTTCAGCGTCGATCCCGCCTGCCGGTATGCGCTGGCCCCGTCCACCGCCGATGCCGTCGATGCGCCGCCGACCCCGCCGACATAGGCGAGCACCTCGCCCGTCACGGTATCGGCCACGACCACTGCCCCGTCGCGCGCCCGCGATCCGCCCAGCCCCTTCAGCTGCCGGGTCAGCGCCGCCATCGCCATGCGCTGCACCCCCGCATCCAGCGTCGTCGTCACCTTCGCGCCCGGCGCTTTCAACAGCCGCACCGACAGATGCGGGGCCAGGCCGGGATCAAGGCGCAGGCTGCGCGCCGGGCCCAGCATCGACGCCGCCCCGCTGCGAAACCGCGCACAATCGCCCTCGCCTGCAATCGCACAGGCCCGCCGCGCCACCGCCGCAGCATCCGCCCCCGGCGCGGGCAACAGCGCCGCCAGCAGCACGCCATCGTCCCGCGTCAGCGCCCCCGGCGTCTTGCCGAACAGGCCCAGCGCCGCCGCGCCCACCCCCTGCGCCTCGCCCCGAAAGCCAGCCAGGTTCAGATAGGCCTCAAGGATCGCGTCTTTGCCCCATGCCCGCTCCAGCGCCCATGCGGCACGCATCTGCCGCACCTTGTCCCGCCATCCCCGCGCGCCGGGCCGGGCAAGGTCGGGCGCGACAAACGCGGCAACCTGCATCGAAATCGTGCTCGCCCCGCGCACCCGCGCGCCCGTCACCCGGTCGCGGATACTGCCGCCCAGCGCCCACCAGTCCACGCCGCCATGGTCGGCAAAGCGCCTGTCCTCCGCCCCGACAATCGCCGCCCGCGCATCGGCGGACACGGCATCCAGCGGCACCCAGGCCAGCCGCCGCGCGGCAAAATCCACCCGCTCGCTGTCAATCAGCGCGCCGTGCCGGTCATACAGCCACGCCTCGGACGGCCGGAACGCCCCCCGGACACTGGCAAGCGAAGGCAAAGGCGGCGGCAGGGTCAGCCAGCTCAGCACCGCATACAGCGCCGCGACAACACCCAGCGCCACCAACCCCCAATAACGGCGAGCGATCACCACCGGCCCCCACCGTACTCATGCGAAAGCAGGAGCACGCGAAAAGCGGCATAACAAACCCTCATCTCACCGCTGCCGCACCACCACCGCCGCATTGGGCACCGCCGCGCGGATTTCCGGGGAATACATCGCCTCCACCCGGCTGGGCGGCAGTTGCAGCGTGCCCGCGCCATTCAGCCGCACCGTATAGCTGACCGTGTGCGTCCCCGCCGGCAACCAGGCGAAATAGGCGCGCCAGGCGTCCTGTCCCCGCTCGACATAGCTGGGGGCCGTGCCCTCGCTGGTCCCGCCCTCGTCCAGCATCGCCGACTGGTTGGCCATGCCGCCGATCAGCGTCGCGCCTGCCGGCACGGGATCGGATACCGCCACCCAGCTCCGCTCGGCGCTCGCCTCGATGGTCAGCGTCACGCGCAGCACGTCGCCGCGGGTCAGCACGCCTTTCGTCCGTGCCTGCACCACATCGACCTTGCGGGTCATCCGGTATCCCGCGGCCAGCGGGCGGGTCAGCGGCACGGCGGCCTTGACGCGGACAAAGGCCCATGGCCCGGCCCCGCCGCTCTGCGTCAGCGACAGCGGCGTTCGCGCTGCGGGCAGCGGAAAGCTTAGCAGCCGCGACGATGCCGCCAGTGGCCAGTTGCGGCTGATCCGCGCCGTCCCCAGCGATGCCGTCGTCACCCCCGCCACCGCTTCTGCCGGATAGGCAGAGGCAAAGCGCCGGGCCAGGATCGTGCCCCAGGCATTGGCCGTGGTCGTGTCCCAATGCCCGCGCTGTTGCCGCGTCGCGATGCCGGTCATCATGCGCGGGCCATCGCCGTCCCATCCGGGCCGGCCCAGCACGGCGATCAGCGCCTTGATCGCGGCCTCGTCGCCCGACGACATCATCCACCACGCCGCCTGCCCCTGATCGGTCAGGTCAAGCCGCGTGCCTTCATAGGCCAGCCGCTTGCGAAGCTCGCCCTCGCCCGCCGCCCGCAACGCCGCCCCGTTGGCCAGGCCGGAAATACGCCCCAGCGCCGACAGGTAATCGGCAAGCGTCGCGGTCGGCATTTCCGCGGGGGTCATGCCGATCTGACCCAGCATCGCCGCATTGGCTGCGCCCGCCCGGGCCAGCGCCGCCAGCGCCGCGATCCGCTGGATGCGCACATCGCCATATTCCTCGCGCCGCAGCCGCCCGTCCAGCACCGCCTGCATCGCCGCGATCATCCGGTCGCGCGACCCGCCGGGCAGCGGCAGGCCAGCCTCGGCCGTGATCGACAAGACATAAGCGGTCAGCGCCTCTGACCCGTTCATCCCCTCCACCGGGAAATATTTCAGCAGACCGTCGGCATCCAGATAGGCGGGCATTTCCCCGGCCAGCCGGTTCCACGCCCCCACATCGCCCAGCGCCACCGCCCGCGACAGCCGCTGTTCGAAACAGGTGTAGGGATATGCCGCCATGTAATCGCGCACGCCCTGCATTGGCGGCACCAGCGTGTCGGTCAACGTCACCTCGACCGCGCCCAGCCCCGGCAGGAATCCGCCCGGCGGCGCAATCGGAATGTCGCCGCCCGCGCCCACCCGCACCAGCGTCGCGGCCCAGGTTTCAACGGGCACTGGCGGCACTACGTTCTGCACCACCGTCATCCGGTCGACCGCCCGGCCATCCTCGCTGCGCGCATTGACCGTCCAGGTCAGCGTGCCCGTGCCGCCCGGCGCGGTCAGGTTCCACGCCACCGGCACCGCGCCGCCCGCCGGGATCGTCACGCTGATCGGTCGGCCCGTCGCTACGCGGGGGCTGACGGTCACATCCGCCGTCACCTTCATCGCGCGGTCGGATCCGTTGCGCAGCGTGAACTGCGCCGCATACCGGTCCCCGCCCCGCACCAGCGGCGGCACGCCGGCAAAGATCGACAGGTCCTGCGCGGTCCTCACGCTCGCCTCGCCCATGCCGAACGCATTGCCATCGGCCGCGCCCGCCACCGCGACCAGCCGGAATCCGGACAGCGCATCGGACAGCGGCACCGCAACCTTCGCCCGGCCCTCGCCGTCCAGCGCCACCTGCCCGCGCCACAACAGCACCGGCTGAAAGTTTTCGCGGTTCAGGCCGGACAGGTCGCCGCCCCCGCCGCCGCCGGCCTCCACGGCCTTGCGCCCGTAATGCCGCTTGCCCACCACCTGCATCTGCGCGGTAGAGGTCAGCACCGACAGCGGCCGGTCGCCCATCATCGCGGTCAGCACGTCCCAGCTTTCGTTGGGGGCAAGCTGAAGCAGCGCCTCATCCACCGCGACGAACGCGACATCGGCATCGCGCGCCGGGCTGCCATCGGGGTTGGTCACCGCGATCGCCACCTGCGCCGTGTCGCGCGCGGCATAGCGTTCCTTGTCAGCCTTTACCGCCACGCCCATGCGGAAATCGTCCCAGCCGACCTTCACCCGCGCCACGCCCATCCGATAAGCGGGCTTGGCCAGATCGACCAAAGCCGTCGGCCGCGCGCCCTCGCGGGAGAAGAAGGGCAGGTTCCATTCCCGCGCCAGATTGGCCAGCCACAGCGACCATCCGCCGATTCGCCCGCGCACCGCCATCACGCTGACATAGACCTCCGGCGCATATCCGCCGGGCATTGCCACTTCGACGACGGGGTCCTTGCCGCTCAGTTCGGTGACAAAGCTGTCGATGACGCCCTCGCGCTCGACCGTGACCAGCGCCGTTGCCTCGCGGAACGGCATCCGCACCTGGAACCGCGCCTTCCCGCCCGCCTTCACCTCCGGCGCCTCGGCGATCACGTCCATGCGGTCGCCATTGTCGCCGCCGAACCACCAGTCGTCCTCACCGGCCAGCCAGACCGACGTGCCGGCCACTGCCGCATTGCCATCGGCATCCTCGGCAGTGGCAACGGCATAAACCTCGCCCGACACGCCGGGGTCCATCCGGCATTCGGCCAGCCCCAGTTGGTCGGTTGTCGCGGAACAGCTTTCGTCGATCCGCGTCGTCTTCATCTGGTTGTCATAGGCATAAAAGCCGCCGATCAGCCGCCGCCTGGCGGTCAGCACCTCGCGGCTGAACAGTTCCACCGTGATCCGCTGTCCCTTGATCGGCTTGCCCGTCGGATCGAGCGCGACCAGCTTCAGCCGCAGATCGTCGTCCTTCATCATCCAGCCATCGGTCTTCACCCCGATCTGGACGGCACTGTCATACAGCGGCACCCGGCGCGACGCGGTCAGGATTTCGCCATTGGCGTCCTCATAATCCATCTCGACCAGCAGGTCGGTCGGGCCGGAAAGGGTTGCGGGCACATCGACACTCGTTCGCGCAGTCCCTTCCCCGTTCAGGGTCAGCGGCAGCGTCTGCGTCGGCGGCAGCGGGGACAGTTCCTCCTCGCCATCGCCGTTCAGCGGCTTGACGCCCTCCACCATCCGCCGCCCGGCAAAGCTGTATCCGTCATATCCCTTGGGCCGGCGAACCCCCTCCATGAACGCGACGCGCAGATCGACGGCCAGGTTGGATGCGCCCCCGCCCGACAGATATCCGGCGAACAGGTCCAGCGGCACCGATTTGGGCTTGACCATCGGCGCGCTCGGCCCGCTGACGCTCGCTTTCATCGTGGGCAGGCGATATTCGTCGACCTTCACCGACTGGCCGGACCAGATCGTCCGGTCGCCATTGACGAAGCGCAGCGAATAATCGCCCATCGGCGCGGCGGCAGGCACTGCCCAAGTCGTCTCGCCCGATCCGCCCGGCCGGATCGTCAGCGGCAATTCGAACTCCGTCCCGCTGCCCGAATGGCTCAGCACCAGCTTGCCGGTAAAGCCGGGCATCAGGCTGAACCCACGCGGCGACGGCATCCGCACGAAATGCTTCATGTTCACCGTCTCGCCCTGCTTGACGAGCGCGCGGTCGAACACGGTGTGGATCACCTCTTCCCGCGCCGACCAGCCGAACGGCAGGTCGAAATCATAGGGTCGGATGCCCTCGCCCCACTGGGTCAGGGTAAAGCTCATGTCATCGCCCGCGCGGGCGGAAATCATCAACGGATGCGCCTCGCTCGACGGGCCGCAATCGGTATAGGTTTCCGGTTCCGGCAGCCCCTTGGCAAACGCCGCGCGGCCCTGAGCATCGCTACGCCCGCGCGCCAGCTCGGCCCCGGTGCAGCTGTCGGTGACGCGCACCTCCGCCCCCGCCACCGGCTTGCCGGTATCCAGCGCCGTGACCCAGGCAAGCGATCCGCCCCGGCCCCATTTGAAATGCACCGCCATGTTGGTGACCAGCGCGCCCGCCGCGACATAGCGCGGGGCATTGCGGCCCAGCAGCGCCGCGCCCAGCCGGGGGCTGGCAAATTCGACGACATAGAATCCGGGCTTGCCCAGCGCGATCGGCACCACCTCCATCGGCTTGCCGCCTGCGGGCAGGGGCAGGTTGAACGCCTTGCCCGCGCCGCCGCTCAGGATGGGCTTCGACCCGGTGTCGTTGACCGTCACCGTCTCGCCGCCGCGCTGCTCCTCATGGCTCTTGTAATTATCGGCCTCGTCGATGGTGCGCAGCCATTTGGCGACGCTGGCATCCGATCCCGCAACGCGCAGCGCCTGTCCGGCCAGCGCGGCATTGCTGCCGGCCAGGGGGTTTTCGACATTGCGGATGGTGACCGGCAACGTGCCGCCCTCCTTCGCCTCCACGATCCCGAACGGTGCGGCAAACTTCACCAGCGGCGGCGCCTCGTCGAACCGCACCTCCAGCGGAAAGCGTTCGGCATTGCTCAGCGGCCGGCCGCTCTCATCCTTCACCCCGGCGGGCAGGACCAGCTTGGCCGCCACCGCCTCGGGCAGGGGCGCGGAAAAGCGCACCTGGCTGACCATCGCCTTGTTCTTGTCATCGTCGGTGATCGCGGCGGTCAGCACCTTGCCGCCCGGCACCTCGATCCGCGCCTGTTTCGCCACCTCGGCGGGCACGGGCGCGGAAAAGCGCAGCCAGCCGGGCGACACCGGATTGCACCCCGCCTGCGGGTTGACCCGCGAACATTCGAAACGCGCGGTAAACGGCTTGCGCACCGTGAAATCGAACCGCTGGTCGGTGCCCGCCGTCCGTCCGCCGCTCTCGATCCCTGCGCCCCAGACCAGCGCCATGTCGCGCCCCGGCGGCAATGGCCGGCGACAGCGCAGCGCCGTCACCCCGGCCAGCGCCCGCTTCGCCTCGCCCGCGCTGGCCGGCACCGTTTCGGGCAGCCCCGCGCTCGACAGGAAACTGCGGCTTTGCCAGTCGTCCTTGCCCAGTTTCTTCAACAGGTCGATGGCCGCATCGGTGCCCAGCACATCCACCGGGATGCGTTCGCTCAACCCGTCGATCGCGCAATAGGCATTGGCCCCAACCGACCCCGGCGATGCGGCCAGGTTGGCGGCGACCAGGAACACCTGATCCTCCTCGATCTCGCCGCCATAACCGCCGGGCAGCACCGCGCGCGCCACCGGCCCGCCGCTGTCCACGCTGAAACTGCGCGTTCCCTCCACGGCATAGCCAGCCGCGCTTTTCAATCCATCGCGCAGGTCGAACCGGCACGTGACGCCGCCCGGCAACCCGCTGGCGAAATCATAAACCCAGGTTTGCGGATCGACCCAGCGCCCCTCGCCCGCCACGGGACAGGCGATGGCAGCGGGCGCGGCGGCACGCGGATCGCCCAGCGGCACCATCGCCGCGCTGAACCGCAGCGTGAATCGCTCGATCGCGCCATTGCTCATGCCCGGCGTTGCCAGTGTCACGCGCGGGGCATCATCGGCCATGGCCAGCGGCACGCCGATCACGGCCAGGGCGAGCGCAACGCGCACTGCAAGCATCATGGGCATCCCTCCTGCCCGGTTGTCCACCGGGACTACCGGCCGGACCATAGCAGTGTCCAGAATGCCTGACAGTGCTTTGTTTACATTCGTCATTTATCGGTGAACATTGAACTACGTAAATCGCGCAGGTTGGGGGGTGTGGCGATTGATGATCTTCCTGCTCGGTCTGGTCGATGCGTTGACGCATGAGATGCTGTTATTCGCCGCGATCGGGTTTCTGATCGGCGGGATCGACGATCTGTCCATCGACCTTATCCATGGCTGGCATCTGCTGCGCGACCGGATATCTGGTCCGCGCCGCCCGCGCATCGCCCTGTCGCAACTGCCGGTACCCGCCGATCCGTCCATGATCGCGGTGTTCGTGCCCGCCTGGGACGAATCGCAGGTGATCGGCCCGATGCTGTCGGGCGCGCTCGCCCGGTTCGATCAATCGCGCTATCGCATCTATGTCGGCGTCTATCCCAACGATCCGGCCACCATGGGCGCGGTCACCGCGATCGCCCGCACCGACCTTCGCGTCCGCCCGGTGGTCGTCGATCGTCCGGGTCCGACGACCAAGGCGCATTGCCTTAATCAGCTATGGGCCGCGCTGCTTGCCGATCAGGCGGCGGGGAACGATCCGGCCGGCCTGATCGTGCTGCATGATGCAGAGGATTGGGTGCATCCCGGCGAACTGGCCGTCTATGCCCATCACATCGGCCGGTACGATGTGGTCCAGATTCCGGTGCTGCCGCTGGTTCATCCGACGTCGCCCTTCGTATCCGGCCATTATGCGGACGAGTTTTCCGAGGCGCATCTGAAGTCGCTGCCCGTGCGCGAACGGCTGGGTGCCGGGTTGCCGCTGGCGGGCGTGGGCTGTGCGATCCGCTTTTCCATGCTGGTGGCCATCGCCACTGCGCGCGGCGGCAAGCCGTTCGATGAGGACAGCCTGACCGAGGATTACGAACTGGGCCTTGCCATCCACCGGCTGGGCGGTCGCGGCGCGCTGGTCCGCATGGCAGAGCGGCCCGGCGGTCCGCTGGTCGCCGTCCGCGCCTATTTCCCCGACACCATCGACGCGGCCGTCCGGCAAAAGGCGCGCTGGATCACCGGCATCGCGCTGGCCGGGTGGGACCGGACGGGGTGGAGCCGCGCACGGCAGTGGCAGGATCACTGGATGCGGATGCGCGACCGGCGCACGCTGATCGCCGTGATGGTCCTGGCTGCGGCCTATCTGGCGCTGCTCGGATGGGGCATGGGGCGCGTCGGCCACTGGCTGGCCGGGGTGCCGGTGCCTGCAACCGATCCCTGGATCGCCTGGCTGATGCCGATCAATGCCGTGCTGCTCGGCTGGCGGCTGATCGTCCGCGCGCTCCACGTACGCGCCCATTATGGCTGGGGACAGGCGCTGTTGTCCGCCCCGCGCGCGATTGTCGGCAATTTCATCGCGCTGCTCGCCACCCGGCGGGCGCTGTTCGCCTATTTCCGGTTGCTGCGCGGCGCGCGCCTGCACTGGGACAAGACGGCGCACCACTTCCCCGTCGCCCCGGATCGCGCCACGCGATGAGCCTGGGCCAGGCAGCCGGTCGCCCGCTGCGCTTTGCGGGCCTTGTCCTGACGGGCTGGGTCTCGCTGCGCGTGCTCGTCCTCTGGTCGCAAACGGGCGATCTGCCCGATGCGATCCGGCAGGGCGTGCCGGGCGGCGCGATGATGGAACGGCTGGTGGCGCAGACGGACCTGATCGCCGCCCTGCCCGGACCTGCAGCGGCTGAGGCCGCGTTGCCCCGCCTCGCCCCGCCCGCGCCCGCCCCCCGGATCGGCCCGCTGCGACAGCCGCCCGCAATCGGCTCCGTCCCCGGCCTGCTCGCCATCCACGCCCCGGCGCACGCAGCAGAACCGGGCCGCATCCGCATGGCGAGTGCCGCCATCGCCCTGCTCGACCCCATCCATCTCGTCGTCCCGGAAATCAGCCCGCGGCTGATACCCGATGCCGGTGCACTTGCCCCGCGGCCCGGCGGCCTTTCGGGTTCGGCCTGGCTGGTGGCGCGCGGCGGCGCTGGCAGCACGGTCGCCGGTCAGGGGCAGCTTGGCGGGGCACAGGCCGGCGCGCGGCTGCGCTATCCGGTCGCCGGCCCCGCCCTGACCGCGATGGCGGGCGTCAACCTGCCGCTGGCGACAACCGGTCGCGAACTGGTCACCGGCATCGAATGGCGGCCGGTGCGCGCGCCGATCACCCTGATTGCCGAGCGCCGCGACGCAATTGACGGCGGGGCCGGGACCGCCGTTGGCGCGGGTGCCGTGATGGGCATGGGGCCAAGCCCGATCGGCGGCGGCGTTTCGGTCGAACTCTATGGCCAGGGCGGCGCACTCGTCCGCGACCGGATTCAGCCCTATGCCGATGGCGCGGCCCGTGCGCTGCGTCCCGTGGGGGGCGGCATTTCGCTTGGCGGCGGGGTGTGGGGCGGCGCTCAGCGCGATGCCGCGCGGCTGGATATCGGCCCCAGCGCGGTCGCGACCATGCGCCTCGGGCAACAGCCGGTGCGCGTCTCGCTCGACTGGCGGCAACGCGTTGCGGGCGATGCCGCCCCCGACAGCGGCCCTGCCCTGACCGTCGGTTTCGACTTCTAGCGGGCAGCGGCCCTGCGGCGGAAAGCGGCGAACGCCACCATCGCGCCTTTTTCCTGCCCGGTGATCGCGCTATCGGTCGTCGGACATGGACCTTTACCTTCCCATCGCCAACCTGTCGGTCAATGCGCTGGTCATCGTGCTGCTGGGCGGCGCGGTCGGCCTGCTGGCCGGGATGTTCGGCGTGGGCGGCGGGTTCCTGACAACGCCGCTGCTAATCTTCTATGGCATCCCGCCCACGGTCGCCGCCGCCTCTGCCGCAAGCCAGGTGACCGGCGCCAGCGTTTCCGGCGTCATCGCGCATATGCGGCGCGACGGCGTCGACCTTCAGATGGGCGGCGTCCTTGTGCTGGGCGGCGTGGTCGGATCGCTGATCGGCGCCGTGCTGTTCGACTGGCTGCGCGGCACGGGCCAGATCGATACGGTCATCAACATCCTCTATGTCCTGCTGCTCGGATCGATCGGCGGGCTGATGCTGCGGGAATCGCTCGCCTCGCTCAATGCCGCGCGGTCGGGCACGCCCCAGCCGCTGCGCAAACGGCACTGGCCGCTGATCGCCGCGCTGCCCTTTCGCTGGCGCTTCTACCGGTCGGGCCTGTACATCTCGCCCATCGCGCCGCTTGTCCTGGGGATCGCGGTCGGCATCCTGACGATGCTGCTGGGCGTCGGCGGCGGCTTCGTGCTGGTGCCGGCGATGATCTATCTTTTGGGCATGAGCACGCGCGTCGTTGTCGGCACGTCGCTGTTTCAGATCCTGTTCGTCACGGCGGCCGCCACCATGGTCCACGCCCTGACGACCAAGGCGGTGGACATCGTGCTGGCCGCCCTGTTGCTGATCGGATCGGTCAGCGGGGCACAGATCGGCGCACGGCTGGCCCAGCGGGTCCAGCCTGAATATCTCCGCCTGTTGCTTGCCATCCTGGTGCTGGCGGTGGGGGCGCGGATGCTGCTCGGCCTCGCATGGCGGCCGGACGAGATCTATTCGATCGAGCTTGGCTGACGATGGCCCGCTGGCTGCGCCCCGTGTTGCTTGCCCTCGCCCTGCCGCTGACGCTGGGCGCGGCAAAGCCGGTGCTGGTGCCCGACGTGTCGCAGCGCGATATCGAAATCGTGTACAGCTTTACCGGGGCGGAACTGCTGCTGTTCGGGGCGATCCTCTATCCCGGCGGCCGCGTGCCCGGCGGGGACGAACCGGCGGACATCGTCGTGGTGGTCAAGGGGCCGACCGAAAGCATCCGCCTGCGCGAAAAGCGAAAGGTCGCCGGCATCTGGGTCAATGCGGACAGCGCACGCTACCGATCCGCCCCATCCTTTTACGCCATCGCCTCGTCACGCCCGATCGACGAAGTGGTGGATGAGCGCACCCGCGCGATTTACGAACTGGGCCTCGACAGCCTGCAACTGTCCCCGATCACCGCTGCCACGCCGCAGGAGCAGCGCCGCTTTGCCGATGGCTTGGTCGATCTGAAGCGTCGGGCCGGCCTCTATTACGAGGCGCCGGGCGCGGTAGAAATCACCGAGGACGTGCTCTATCGCGCCCGCCTCGCCATCCCTGCCCGCGTGCCGGTCGGCCGGTTTACCGCCGAAACGCTGCTGATCCGCGATGGCCGCGTGCTGGCGGCTGCGGTCCGGGACATCGAAATCCGCAAATCCGGCTTTGAACGCTTCGTTGCTGCCGCCGCCGATCAATGGTCGTTCCTGTACGGGATCGTCGCGGTCGCCCTTTCGCTCGGGCTGGGCTGGCTGGCGGGCCAGTTGTGGCAGCGCATCCGCACAGGGTGAGCATCCGGTTATCGTCCGACAACCATATCTTTACGCCTGTTCTGCAAAAGGCGCAGGGTCAATGGGGTGGGGTTGGAACGAATGGCGGACATGCAGGGTGCGCGCGGATTTGAACCGGCGGTGACAGCGGGCGGTGCGGCCGGCGCGGTTGCCGCGGTGGCTCAACCGGTCGGGATGCTCACCTCGGTTTCCGGCGGCTCGGGCGAAATCGTGCTCGACGGCAATGCCCTGGCCGCCCTGTCCGGCAACGCCGACAGCGGCCTGGCCCATGCCGGACAGATCGGCAGCCAGATCAAGCTGCGCGCCGGATCGGTCTGGCTGGTCGCCACCGTCCGCAACACCCGCCTGACCAATGCCGAACATAATGAACTGTCGGCTCAGATCGACTTTCTGGGCGAGGGGGACGAGGAAAAGCTGACCGGCCGGCTGTTCCGGTTCCGTCGCGGCGTCACCCGCTATCCCGCACCCGGCACGCTGGTCTATCCGGTGTCCACGGTCGACCTGTCGCAGATCTATGCGACCGAGGATCGGCCCAATATCGAAATCGGCACCGTCCATCCCACGCGCGACATTCGCGCCGCGCTTTATGTCGATGCGCTGCTGGGCAAGCATTTCGCGCTGCTGGGATCGACCGGCACCGGCAAATCGACCAGCGCCGCGCTGATCCTGCACCGCATCTGCGACATGGCGCCCCAGGGTCATATCGTGATGATCGACCCGCACGGCGAATATTCCGCGGCCTTTTCGACCAACGGTGCGCTGTTCGACGCCAGCAATCTTCAACTGCCCTATTGGCTGATGAACTTCGCCGAACATTGCGAAGTGCTGCTCACCTCGACCGGTTCGGATCGACAGGTGGATGCCGACATTCTCGCCCGCTGCCTGATCGCCGCCAAATCAAAGAACCGGATTGCGCAAGAGGTCGGCAAGCTGACCGTCGATGCGCCGATCCCCTATCTGCTGTCCGACCTGTCGACCGCCATCCAGAACGAGATGGGCAAGATGGACAAGGCGACGGACACCGCGCCGTTCCTGCGGCTCAAGGGCAAGCTGGACGAGATCAAGTCCGATCCGCGCTATGGCTTCATGTTCTCCGGCATGCTGGTCGGCGACAGCATGGCGCAGTTCATCGGCCGGATGTTCCGCCTGCCCAGCGATGGCAAGCCGATTTCCATCATCGACGTGTCGGGCGTGCCCAACGAAATCACCTCGGTCGTGGTGGCCGTGCTTGCCCGCATGGTGTTCGATTTCGCCATCTGGTCGCGCAACGAACCGCAGCGCCCGATCCTGCTCGTGTGTGAAGAGGCGCACCGCTACATCCCGAACGAACGGCACGCCGATGCCAGCTCGGTCGGCCGCATCCTCAGCCGGATTGCCAAGGAAGGGCGCAAATACGGCGTCTCGCTGGGCCTGATCACGCAGCGGCCGTCGGACCTTGCCGAAGGGGTGCTGTCACAGGTCGGCACGATCATCTCGATGCGCCTGAACAACGAACGCGACCAGGCGTTCGTCCGCGCCGCCATGCCCGAAGGGGCGCGGGGCTTCCTCGATTCCATCCCGGCGCTGCGCAACCGCGAATGCATCGTCTGCGGCGAAGGCGTATCGACCCCGGTGCGCGTGGCGTTCGACAATCTTGAGGAACATCGCCGGCCGGCATCGGAAGACCCCGTCTTCTCCGACCTCTGGCGTCAGTCGGGCGGGGATGAGGATATCATCGCCCGCACCATCAAACGCTGGCGCTCACAGGGCCGCTAAGCCCGCGTCGCTCGACGATCGTTCCGGAAACCGGTTCAGGCAGGACGGCGTCCGTTCAGGTCGCCCGCTTACTGGGTCCGCTTACTTGGCCCGCCCGCCATTCGCGGCAGGGACGGCCATCAGCCGGGCCAGCATCGCGCGGAACTGGCGCAGTTCGCCGCCGCTCAGCTGTTGCTGGACGGTGAACTTGAAATTGGCCGGGTTCACCGGGCGGCCGCCGCGATACACCTCGTAATGCAGGTGCGGGCCGGTCGACAGGCCGGTCGATCCGACATAACCGATGACTTGCCCCGCGCTGACCCGCGTGCCGGAACTGACGGCGATGCGGCTCATATGGGCATAGCCGGTGGCCAGGCTGCCGGCATGATTGACCTTCACGAACTTGCCATGCCCGCCATGCCAGCCGGCATAGGCGACGACGCCGCTGGATGCCGCGCGGATCGGCGTGCCATAACTTGCCTTGAAATCCAGTCCGTTATGCTGGCGGCGATACCGCAGCACGGGGTGGAACCGCGCGCCAAAGCCGCTGGACACCGCGCCCGGCACGGGCCGGGCCATCTCGCCGCGATTTTCGCCGACGCCCTTGGCATCGAACCATTCGGTGCGCCCGCCCTGTTCCCACCGGACCAGCTGGATCTGGCGGTTGCCCTGATCGATCGCGGCATAGAGCAATTTGCCCAGCCGTTCCTCGCCGGTTTCCGCCCGCTGCCGCTCGACGATCAGGTCGAACTGGTCATTGGCGCCGATCCGCGACATGGGCAGGCGCAGCCGCATCGCGCGGATATACGCCTCGACCGCGCGGGCCGGGGCACCGGCGGCACGCGCCGCGCGGTACAGGCTGCCGCCCACCCGTGCCCGGATGCGCAGCGGCGTATTGTCGATGGCGATGGGAATACGCTTCAGCGCCAGCGCGCCGCCATCGGTGCGCTTCACGTCGATCGCCAGATCGAACCGCGCACGAAATGCCAGCATCTCCAGCGGCCGGGCAGCATCCTTTTCCGGGCGGCGGCCCAGCTTCATCGCAATGCGGGTGCCCGGCCGGATCGCGTCCAGCGGCACTGCATCGCCAACCATGGCGGCCACGCGCGCGGCCTCGTCATCGGCCATGCCCGACCGGGTCAGGAACCGTTCGAACGACCCGCTCATCGTTCCGCTGACATCGATCACCGGGCGTTCGGGCGTATCGTTCAGCGGCCGTGCGGCGGCGGTCGCGCCCATGCGAGTCCCGCTGTTCGCGCCCAGCGCCAGCGCCGTCACGCCCTGGCTGCGCGCCTGATCCAGCGCATCGCCGGTCAGCGGCGCGGGCGCACGGCCCAGGATCGGCCGCTCGAACCCCGGCGACAACAGCCAGGCCAGCGCCAGCATCCCGGCACAGGTTGCAGCGCCGCGATACCATTCGCCGCTGCCGATGCGCGAACCAAGGTCAGGAAAGGGATCGAAATCGGGAAAGCGGTCGGTCAGCGTCTCGACCCAGGCCGGACGGCGAAGGCGCAAGGCCGGCACCGCAGCGCCCTGAGCGCCGCTGCCGCCGTCCAACCATTCATGCTCGCCCCGCAGGAACAAAAACCCGCACCCCCAACCCGTTGATCCGGCAACCCATTCCGGTTGCTGGACCGGCATGATTTCTGTGAAGCAAAGGTCCTAAAGTCAAATTAACCCGGCCCGGTAATGGCTCCGCGTGCGACGAACCGTGCCGCTGGCCGGGCGACCGGGACGCGCAACCGGCAACCGATCGGTTAAATCGTGCAATGCCGGTTGCCATGGGCACCGCGATGGCCAATCTTGGCATGGCTATGGCCCAGTTCGCGCATCGACCGGTCACTGCCGTGCTGGGGCCGACCAACACGGGCAAGACTCATCTGGCGATTGAGCGGATGTGCGGCCATTCCAGCGGCATGATCGGCTTTCCGCTCCGCCTGCTGGCGCGCGAAGTCTATGACCGCGTCGTCCGAATCAAGGGCGCGAACCAGGTCGGGCTGATCACGGGAGAGGAGAAAATCCTGCCCCCCGATGCCCGCTGGCTGCTGTGCACCGCCGAATCCATGCCGACGGACCGCAGCGTGGGCTTCGTCGCGCTGGACGAGGCGCAGCTGGGTGCCGATCCGGAACGCGGCCATGTGTTTACCGACCGCCTGCTCAACGTGCGCGGGCGCGACGAAACCATGATCCTGGGGTCGGAATCGCTGCGCCCGATGGTCCGGTCGCTGATCCCGGATGCCGAAATCATCACCCGGCCCCGCTTTTCGACGCTCAGCTATGCGGGCGCGAAAAAGCTGTCCCGCCTGCCCCGGCGCAGCGCCATTGTCGCGTTCAGCGCAGAGGAGGTCTATGCCGTGGCAGAGGCACTCCGGCGGCTGCGCGGCGGGGCCGCCGTTGTCATGGGCGCCCTGTCGCCCAGCACCCGCAATGCACAGGTCGCGATGTTTCAGGCGGGCGAGGTCGATTATCTGGTCGCCACCGATGCGATCGGCATGGGCCTCAATATGGATGTCGGCCATGTCGCCTTTGCCTCGCTGCACAAATTCGACGGCCGCCGTCACCGCCGCCTGACCGTGGCGGAAATGGCGCAGATCGCCGGGCGCGCCGGTCGGCATCAGCGCGACGGCACCTTCGGCGCGCTGCACGAGGACGGGCCAGAGGCGTTTCAACCGGAAGAGGTGCTGGCGATCGAGGGGCATCGCGTGCCCCCGCTGGAACAGCTCTATTGGCGCAACGGCGCGCCCGATTTTTCCGGCATCGATGCGCTGATCGACAGCCTTGAACGACGGCCCGCCGATCCCGTGCTCCGCGCCGCACCAGAGGCGGTGGACCTTGCCGTGCTCAAGCGGCTGGCCGCCGAAGGCTGGGTGCGGGACCGCGCGCGCCATCCCGCCATGATCCGCCGCCTGTGGGCCGCGTGCGGTCTGCCGGATTTCCGCAAGCTTGGCCCCGATCCCCATGCCCGCTTCGTCGGCCGCCTGTTCCGCCACCTGTCGGAAGGGACGGGCCATATCCCGCAGGACTGGTTCGCGCAGGAAATCGACCGGCTCGACCGGCTGGGCGGCGATGTCGAAACCATCGCCGGGCGGATCGCCGCGGCGCGCAGCTGGGCCTATATCGCCCACCGGTCCGACTGGCTGGAAAACCCGGCCCATTGGGCAGAACGGACCCGCGCGATCGAGGAACGCCTGTCCGATGCGCTCCACGCCTGTCTGACCCAACGCTTTGTCGACCGGCGGACCAGCGTGCTGCTGCGTCAGATCGGCGCCGATCCCGCCGCCCTGCCGGTCGATGTCGATGCCGATGGCGCAGTGAGTGTGGAGGGCGAGCCGCTTGGCCGCCTCAGCGGCTTCCGGTTCGAGGTCGCGGCCGATGCGCGCGCGTCGGACAAGCGGATGCTGCTGGCGGCGGCTGAAAAGCGGCTGGCGGGCGAACTTGCCGCACGCGCCGATGCGCTGGCCGCATCGCCAGACGCCGCCTTTTCGCTGACCGACGACGGCACGGGTCAGCCCCGGATCGCCTGGAACGACGTGCCGGTCGCTGCGCTTGCCGCCGGCCCCGCCGCCCATCGCCCGCGCGTCCGGCTGGACCGGGCGACCGCTGCCCTGCCCGCCCGCGCCCGCGATCTGGTTCAGGGCAGGCTGGACCGCTGGCTGGCGGATCAGCTGAACCGGCATCTGCCCGGCCTTGCCCCGCTTGCCGCGCTGGCCAGCGCCATGGATGCGCCGCCGGGCGTGCGCGTCGTGGCGGCCGCGCTGCTCGATGGCCTGGGCATCGCCCCGCGCGATGGCCTGGCGGCGGCGGTGGACACACTGCCCGGCCCGGCGCGCCATGCCCTTCGCCGCGCCGGGGTCACCATCGGCACGCTCGACCTGTTCGATCCCCGGATGCTGAAGCCTCATGCCGCACGCCTTCGCCATGCCCTGTTTCAGGCGTCGGGGTCGCCGGTGCCCGCACCCGCCCCTGCCGGTGCGACGGTGATCGCCGCATCGGGCAATGCCGCCCCCGGCTTTCGCCGCATCGGGGATCAGGCGGTGCGCATCGACCTTGTCGAGCGGCTGGCGCGCGGCATCCACGACGCGCGCGTTGCCGCTCCTGCGGATCAGCCGTTCGAACCGCCCATGGCGCTCGCCACCTCGATCGGCCTGACCGCCCCGTCGCAGGACCGGTTGATGACCGCGCTCGGCTTTCGCAGGCGTGGGCAGGAACCCGGCTGGGTCTGGCATGGCCGCCGCCGCCCGCCCCGTCAGCGTACCGAACCCGTCGCCCGCCCCGGCAACGCCTTTTCCGGGCTGGCAGAGCTGATGCTGAATGGCTGACCGGGCGGGCGATCACGGGCCGTCGATGCGGCTCGACCGGTTCCTGTGGTATGCGCGGCTGACGAAATCGCGCAGCCTGGCCCAGACGCTGGCAGAGGGCGGCCGCCTGCGCCTTGACGGACGGCGCATCGACCGCGCCCATGCCGCCGTCCGCGTCGGCGCGATCATCGCCTTTCCGCTGCACGGCCAGGTGCGCGTGGTGCGCGTCACCGCCCTGCCCCACCGGCGCGGCCCGCCTGCCGAAGCGCTTGGCTGCTACGAAAACCTTGTCACCGGCGATGCCAACCCCGTTGACGCGCCGGACAGCGCCGCATAGCAGAAGTGCGCACAACACGAACGGAGCCTGCGCCCCAATGACCTATGTCGTCACCGACGCCTGCATCAAATGCAAATACATGGATTGCGTCGAGGTCTGCCCGGTGGACTGTTTCTATGAGGGCGAGGTCATGCTCGTCATCAACCCGAACGAGTGCATCGACTGCGGCGTGTGCGAACCCGAATGTCCGGCAGAGGCGATCCTGCCCGACACGGAAAACGGCCTTGAACAATGGCTTGAGCTGAACGCGACCTATTCCGCGCAATGGCCCAACGTCACCAACAATGCCGGCCAGACGCCTGCCGATGCCGATGAGCACAAGGGCGAAGAGGGCAAGTTCGACAAGTATTTCTCGCCAGAGCCCGGCGCCGGCGACTGATCGAAACCGCCGACGCTTCGACACGGATCACCATGACGGCCTCCGCCATGCAAATGGCGGGGGCCGTTTCGCGCCGGGGCAAATGGTCGTGCCACGCGCGAAACATGTGCCAAAATGGATAAAATGGACAGGCCCGGCGCGCCGCGCTGGCATTTCTGTGTCCAACGTGTTACACAATGGCCAGACGGGTGGATTCGATGCCCCCCGCCGCGGAGACGTTGACAATAATGCCCCCGGTCGCACCAACCCAGCCCGGTTAGCGGGCCAGTGTTGTTCGTGCAACCCCTCGGGGCGCGAGTTCACGGAAAGGTTCCTCCTACATGGCTGCCAAGGCGCTGTCCTTCGACGTCGGCGATTATGTCGTTTACCCCAAGCACGGCGTGGGCCGTGTAATCGAACTTCAGAAGCAGGAAATCGCGGGCATGCAGCTTGAGCTGTATGTGCTGCGCTTCGAAAAGGAAAAGATGACCCTGCGCGTTCCGACCAACAAGGCGGAAAGCGTCGGCATGCGCAAACTGTCCAGCGACAAGACGCTCAAGGAAGCGCTCGACACGCTGAAGGGCAAGCCCAAGGTCAAGCGCACCATGTGGTCGCGCCGCGCGCAGGAATATGAGGCAAAGATCAATTCGGGCGATCTCGTCTCCATCGCCGAAGTGGTCCGCGACCTGTATCGCGCCGACGACCAGCCGGAACAGAGCTATTCGGAACGGCAGATCTTCGAAGCCGCCGCCTCGCGCCTCGCGCGCGAACTGGCTGCGATGGAGCAGGTGGACGAACCGACCGCGCTCAAGAAGCTGATCGAGATCCTGAAGGCTGCGGCCGCGATCTACAATAAGGACAAGGAAGACGCCGCCGCCTGACGGCAGCGCCTTTCGTCACATGGCAACGGGGCGGTCCGGCGACGGGCCGCCCCGTTTCGTTCTGGCCGATGCGCGCTTGCCCGCTTTCCCGCCGACGTGTATGATACGCGTAATACACATGGGAAGGGGAAACCCCGATGCTGCGCTCTGCCACCCTCACTGCCCTGGCGCTTGCCGCCATCGCCTGCACGCCCGCAACCGGCACCCCTCCTCCCGACGATGCCGATGGCACGCGCAGCTTTTCGGTCGCCGGGTTCGATCGCATCGCGCTGAAGGGGTCGGACACCGTCGACGTCCGTCACGGCGACGCCTTCAGCGTCACGGCGCGCGGGCAGCAAAAGGTGCTGGACAGCCTTGAACTGGTCAATCGCGACGGCACGCTGGTCATCGCCCGCAAAAAGGACGCCGGCTGGAACTGGGGCAGCGATGACAAGGCCAGGCTCACCATCGTCCTGCCGCGGATCACCGGCGCCTCGCTCGCCGGTTCGGGGCACATGACCATCGACCGTGCCGATACCGGTTTTGCCGGCGATCTTGCCGGCTCCGGCAACCTGACCGTCGGCCGCCTTGCCGGGGATCGGGCAACGCTCGCCGTCGCCGGTTCGGGAACGCTGTCCGTGGCGGGCGAGGTCGGATCGGTCGAGGCGAGCATTGCCGGTTCCGGCGATATCCGCGCCGAACAGCTGCGCGCCGCATCCGCAAGCGTTTCCATCGCCGGGTCGGGCGATGTCCGCATCGACGTCAATGGCACCGCGACTGTCTCCGTCCTCGGCTCCGGCAATGCCGATCTGGGCGACGATGCGCGCTGCACCATCAACAAGCGGGGATCGGGCACCGTCCGCTGCGGCCGATAGGAGCAGGCGGGGCACGTGCGATCCTGCTTGCCAGCAGCGCGGCGATGGTGCGATCAATGGCCATGCAACGCCTGATCCCGCTCTTCGCCCTGCCCCTGCTGATCGGGGCGGCACCGCAATCGCTGGAACGGCGCGTGGTGCTCAGCGGGTTCGACAAAATCCGCGTCGACGGCCCGTGGCAGGTGGACGTGACCAGCGGCGGCACCACCGGCGCCACGCTGACCGGCGACCGTCCGGCGCTGGAACGGGTTCAGGTGCGGCAAGAGGGCAGCACGCTGATCGTCTCCCCCGTGCGCGGCGCGGACGGCGCATGGCGCGGCGGGGCGGCACCCGCGCCCGATGGCCCCATCATCCGGGTGTCCGCCCGCGCCCTGACCGGGGCCAGCCTGAACGGCGCAGGCACGCTCAGCATCGACCGGATTGAGGGGGCGCGGGTTCAGGTCGCCGTCAATGGATCGGGCCGCCTGTCGGTCGGCGACATTGATGCCGACGAACTCAACGCCACGGTCATCGGCCCCGGCGCCATGACGCTCGCCGGCACTGTGCGCCGCGCCCGCATCCTGTCGAACGCAGGCGGCAGCATCACCGGCTTTACCCTGGTGGCGGACGAGGCACTGGTGCGATCCGAAGGCACCGGCACGATCCAGATGACAGCCCGCTACCGCGCCGATGTCAGCGGCCTGGGCCTTGGCAGCATCACCATCGGCGGCAACCCCGAATGCCGGATCAGCGGCCCCGCCCCCATCCAGTGCGGCAAGGGCGACGGCCGGCAGGGACAGGCCGGCCAATAGACAACGGGCGGGCACGGGCCGCGATCATCACGTACCATCGCCAGATAAGTCCGGGGGGGGGGGCACCATTGGAACATCATTTCGACCGCACTATCCGGTTTAACGACCAGTCGGAGTTGAAGAACCTCTACAAGTGGTGCCTCAACGAGCACGATGAGGCCGGGGAGAAGGTCGGGCGGGACTACATTCCTTGGCAGTGGACCCTGCACTTCAAGGGCAAGGGGATCGCGCTAAGCGAGCATACGCAGATCGGCGATCGGTACGCGCAGCCAGCTGACGAGGCCGGTGCCAAGAGCAAGCGGATCATCACCGCTACCCTCTACCCGGCAGAGCAGGGTCGCTACGCCCCGCGCTACTCCATGTTGGGCACCGATCGGACCATCACCCATTTCGATCTTCGGATTGAGGAAGCAGACGGAAAGGGTGAACGGTGCGTCGTATGGGGCGGTGTGAGCTACACCGCCGATGTCGATTTCCGCGACGTGACCTCGCCCGACACGATCGTGTTCTATTTTTACCTGAAGCGCGAACGGTTCGATGACATCGCGCGCCAGATCGCGTCGCGAGCCGTGGACAGCCTCTCGTTAAGCCTTGGTGGGGTGCAGGGCTTCTATGCCGACTGGTCACCAAGGATCACCACCGACAAAATCAAGGTGCTCACCCGCAACCGGCACCATGAGATTCAAGGTGCGATCGATGCGGTGCGGATACCGCGCCTTGGCGAGGTGGAGGAAGCGGAGCTATCCCTTGCGACCAAGTTTGATCTCGCCCTAGAGGACGACTATCCTGACAACGAACCGGATAAGGCGGACACCACCCACGGTGACGGTCGCCCGGTCGATAGACCAGCGCAACTTGAGTTCGTGAGCGACAGCCGAGCGCAAGAGACGCTGAAGATGATTACTTCGTTGCGAATGGCCGCGTGGGTGATCGCTGGGCTCTTGCTGATCCGGATGTTCGTTTAGGAGCTCATGCGCGTGTGACAATTAAACGTCCGCTTGTCTGCCCTGCTCACTCAAAAGCCACCGTTCGTCTTCCCACCCAATAGGCGGACATGATGCCATTGTCCTGAACCGGCCGCCCCGGCCCCCTACGCCGCCACAGGAAAGCGCAGCAGCCGGTTGTCCAGCGCCACCAGCGCCTCTGCCTCCCGGCCCACCGCGCGCACCAGTTCCGGATGGCGCACGTCCAGCCCGCCGGTCAGCGCGCCGAACGCGGGCAGCACGATCTTGGTCGGGCTGGTCAGGAAACAGCGCCGCGACACCAGCCGCCCGCGCACCTGCACCCGGAACTTGGGATGGAAATGCCCGGACAGCTCAGGCACCGGATCGCCCGGCACCGCCTCGTGCCGCAGGGTCAGGCCGTCGACCACCGCCTCGTCCATGATCTCGCCGCCAAGGCCATCGGTCACCGCGCCGTCGTGATTGCCCGCGATCCACACCCAGCGGCGCGGCCCAATCAGCCGCTTCAGCCCGCTGCGCACCTCTGCCGGCAACCGCTCGACCCCGGCGCTATCGTGAAAACTGTCGCCCAGGCACCAGATTTCGCGCGCCCCCGTCCGCTCCACCGCCCGGGTCAGCGCGGCCAGCGTCGCCGCGCTGTCATAGGGGGGCAGCATCTGGCCCCGCGCCGCAAACCAGCTCGCCTTTTCCAGATGCAGGTCGGCCACGATCAACGCCCGGCGGCGCGGCCAGTACAGCGCGCCATCGGCCAGCGCGGCAAAGCCATGACCTGCGAACGAAAAGGGAACCATGAACCCGCTATGCCCGCCGCCCGCCCGGTCGGCAAGCCTATATGGCCGACCGGTCGGCGATGCCGCGCGGCCCGGCCGCTACTTCGCGCGGCATCCGGAACACCACCTGCCGGTTGGGGAAATCCACCTCGATCCGCCGGAACTTGCTGATCGCGTCCATGCCCAGCATGATCGCGGGCCGCTTGTCCAGGCCCAGGCGTGCGAACGGCGGCACGTCGACAAACGCCATGGGGAGGTTGGTGAAGCTCATCGCCCCCAGCTTCAGCCGGTCGACATAGCCGTAATCGGCGGTCACCTGGCCCCCCGTGACGCTGAGCAGCGACATCGGCACCGTCTTGCCGCCGCGGCGCGCGACGATTGCGCGCAGCGCGCTGTTGCCGATGGTGACGGACGATCCGGTATCCACCACGACCCGGACGCGATGACCGCCATAAAAGGCTTCGGTCAGGATCAGCTGGCCCGCCCTGTTGCGCGCCTCCACCACGATTTCGTCCGACCGCGCGCGCGTTGCCGTGCGGCGGCTGGACGGCATCAGCTGCATCTGGTTGGCATCGAAATCGATGACGACGCGGTGCCCCTGCAGCACGTCGACGCCCAGCAGGCCCATGCCGCCGACATGATGCGCCTCCAGCGCGGGCGCGGTGATCGCGCTCGACCGGCTGCGCTCGGTCAGCCGCAACGAGGGGATGGTGACCGTCGGCACCCGGCTGGTCCCGCTCATCGCGGTCAGGCTGATGACCGGCCCGGCGGTCAGCCGCAGCTGCTCGGCCAGCTGGCGGGCGATCACCGTGCGCTGCGACCCGGTGTCGATCATGAACGCATGGGGACCGATCCCGGCAATCTCGACCGGCACGGTCATCCGCGTTTCCTGATACCCGATGGCCAGCACTTCCGCCTCGGTCAGCGCGGCATCGCCAGTGGGGGTCGTGGCGGCGGGCGGCGCGGGCATGGGCTGGGCCGGGCGATCCTCGCCCACGCCCCCGATCATCGCCAGCAAGGTGAACAGCCAGCCCGTCATGGACCCACGATATGCCTGTCGCGGCCGCCCCGCAATCATGCGGCGCAGCACAAGCCGCCGGGTCAGCGCCGCATCGCCCGCGGCACCAGCGCCAGTCCCGCCGCGCTGACGATCCCCGCCGCGATCAGATACACGCCAACCCGCGCAATCCCGCCATCCGCCGCCAGCGCTTGGGCCGCAACCGGGGCCAGCGCACCGCCCAGGATGCCGCCCACGTTGAACGCGATCGACGTGCCGGTATAGCGCACGCCCGCCGGGAACAGCGATGGCAGCCACGCGCCGAGCGGGCCATAGGCGAACCCCATCAGGAACAGCGCGATGGCCAGCCACAGGAACACGCCCCCGACGCTTGCCCGCCCAAGCAGCGGCCCCATCAGCACCCCCGCCAGCACCGCGCCCGCAAATCCGACCGCCAGCATCCGTTCCGGCCCGATCAGGTCCGCGCCGACGCACGCCACCACGATGCCCAGCGCCAGGAACAGGATGGCCGCAATCTGGATCGCCAGCACCAGTTCCCGGTCCATGCCCAGCGTGCCCGTTGCATGGCCCAGCGCAAAGGCGGTCGACAGATAGAACAGCGCAAAGCAGGCGATGGTCGCCCCCGTCGCGGCCAGCGTTTCGCGCGGATGCTGCGTCAACAGCGTGCCGATCGGCACCTTGGGCAACGCGCCCCGCGCCTCTGCCGCCGCGAACGCCGGCGTCTCGGTCAGGCTGAGCCGCACCCAAAGGCCCAGGATGACCAGCACCGAACTCGCAATAAAGGGCAGCCGCCAGCCCCAGTCGCGGAACGCCGCATCGTCCAGCATCGCGCCCAGGATCAGGAAAAACCCGTTGGCCGCGATGAACCCCACCGGCGCGCCCAGCGGCGGAAACATCCCCCAGCGATAGGTTTGGCCGCGCGGCGCATTTTCCACCGCCAACAGGCTGGCCCCGCCCCATTCGCCGCCCAGCCCCAGCCCCTGACCAAACCGCAGGACGCACAGCAGCGCCGGCGCCACCCATCCGACCATCTGATAGGTGGGCAGGAACCCGATCAGCACCGTCGATCCGCCCATCAGCAGCAGCGATGCGACCAGCGTGGATTTGCGCCCCACCCGGTCCCCGAAATGGCCGAACACAATGCCGCCCAGCGGCCGGGCCAGGAACGCCAGACCGAAACTGGCATAGCTCAGCATCAACTGCGCCGCAGGATCGCTGGCCGGAAAGAACAGCGGGCCGAAAACGAGCGCGGCGGCGGTCGCATAGATATAGAAATCGTAAAATTCGACCGCCGTTCCGGTCAGGCTGGCGAACAGGATGCGGCCCATCCCCGCCGGTCGCCTGCCCCCCGCCAATCCGCCGTTCATGCCGTTCCCCCCGAAATCGCCCGCGCCCCCTGCCGGGATCGCCGCCGCCGGTCCAGCGCGTTTTTCTATTCCGCCCTGCCCGGCCAGCTTCGCATCGCCTGATCCACGATGCCCAGCAACGTCGCCCGGTCCGCCCCGTCCTTTGCCAGCGTGGACATGCCCTGCACCACCGCAAACAGATGGGCGGCAACGGCAACCGCATCGGTATCGGCGGGGATCGCGCCCGCCGTCACATCGCGCTCGATCCGCATCCGAAGCGCCGCCTGTATCGCCCGCCGCATCGCCGCCAGCTCTTCGCGCACCGTCGCGGCCTCGGGCGATGCGCTGACGATCGAGCTGGCCAGCAGGCAACCGGGCGGCGTGTCCGCGCCAGTGTCCCCTATCGCCGCCGAGATCAACAAGTCGCGCGCCGCCGTCCGGGCATCGGGCGCACCGGCGATGCCCGCTGCGATTGCATCGGCCCCGCCGCCCAGATAGCGGTCGACCGCCGCGCGGAACAGTGCCCGCTTGTCGCCGAATGCGGCATAAAGGCTTGGCGGCGTGATCCCCATGGCGGCGGTCAGCATGGCGATCGACGTCGCCTCATAACCATGCGCCCAGAACAGCCGCATTGCCGCGTCCAGCGCGCCGTCGCGATCAAAGCCGCGCGGTCGTCCCGTACGGCGGCGGTCCCGAACTATTTCCATAGCGACTGATATAGAATCATTGACTCCATGCAGCAATGGACGGCAGGCGTTTTGTAACGAACACTATGAAAGCGTGCATCATGACCCTGACCAACTATCGCACCCTCGGCCGTTCCGGTCTTGCGGTCAGCCCGCTGGCACTCGGCACCATGACCTTCGGCGTCGGGCGATGGGGGATGGACCGCCCAGCGGCGGAGGGCGTGTTCGACGCCTATGTCGCGGCGGGCGGCAACCTGATCGACACCGCAAATGTCTATGCCGGAGGCGAGGGCGAAACGATGATCGGCGCGATGATCGCCGAACGCGGCATCCGCAACGATCTGGTGCTGGCTACCAAATCCGGTTTCGCCATGGGCAAGGGGCCATTGGCCGGTGGAAACGGCGCACAGCACATTCATGTCGCACTCGACGCCTCGCTCCGGCGCCTGCGCACGGACCGCATCGACCTGTACTGGGTGCATGTCTGGGACGGCGTCACCCCGGCGGAGGACCTGCTGCAGACGATGGCCACGCTCGTCCGCCTCGGCAAGATCCGCTATTGGGGCATCTCGAACACGCCCGCCTGGTATGTGGCGCGGCTGGTCACGCTGGCGTCCGCCCATGCCCTTCCGGGCCCGATCGCGCTGCAATATTTCTATTCGCTGGTCAGCCGCGAGGTAGAGGCAGAGCATCTGCCGCTCGCCCGCGATACCGGCCTGGCGATGATGCCGTGGAGCCCGCTCGCCTATGGCCTGCTCACCGGCAAATATGAGCGCGCGTCAGTGGAAGCAGCGGGGCCGCGCGCCGGTGGCCTGACCATGGGCGCGGGACCGGGAGCATACAGCAATCGGCTCGATGGGGCCAATCCCTTCGGCGACATGCTGTTCACGGATCGCAACTGGCGGATCGTCGATGCCTTGCGCAGTGTGGCGGACGAACTGGGCGAGCCGATGGCGCGGGTGGCGCTTGCCTGGGTCATTAACCGCCCCGGCGTCGTGACCACACTGCTCGGGGTCAGCAAGGTGGCACAGCTTCACGACAATATCGCCGCGCTCGCTCTGGTACTGCCTGCGGAACAGCGTGCGGTGCTGGATGCTGCCAGCCTGCCCGACCTGCCGATGCTGTACGCCCTGTCCGCCCCGGCCATGCGCCAGCAAGTCGTGTTCGGCGGCACCTCGGTCACTGGCTGGTCTAAACCGGGTTGAGCGATCGCCTTTGGCTCATCCGCCCGGATAACGGTCGAACATCGGCAATCCGTCCGCGCCCGCCATCCATCCGATCCGTTCGGCAATCTGGATATGGCCGAACGGACCGGCCAGGGCGTCCGGATCGTCCAGCGTCGCTGACTGAACGTCGATCTTGCCCGGAAAGATCGCATCGTTGGTATAGAAAAGGCCGGTGCCGCACGTGCCGCAGAAATGCCGCCGCCCATGGTCGGACGAGGCATAGACGACCGGATCGCCCGTCACGGTCAGCGCATCTGCCGCCACCAGCGCCCATGCGACCATGGGCGCACCGGCATGGCGGCGACAATCGCTGCAATGGCACAGCGCGTGATGGTCGAACGTGTCCGGCATTTCATAGCGGATGGCCCCGCAATGGCATTGTCCCGTCAGCATCGACTGCTCCCTCTTGTTCGCCATATGTTCTACCCCACCCGGCCATTCGGGTAAAGGGTCAACCGGAATAACAGGTCTTGCGGACGATGCGCGTCACCTTGCCCTGTGCATCCCGTTCTTCCTGCCGGTCCGCGGTGCAGTTGTTCTCGTCCGGGAACCAGCCCTGCGCCACCCCGATCCGCCAGACGAGCACGGTCAGGCCGGAAAACAGCAGGGCGACGGCGATCTTGCGGATCATGCGATTCTTGATGGGCATGGACGACTCCGGGCGGGTTGCCCCGTCCATACACCAGCCGCCCGTCGGCGCTAGGGCTGGGTAAGCAGCCAGCGGCGCACGGCCGGGTCGTCGGTCATCCCCGCCGCCCGCATCCGCGCCGCACGCGCCGCCGCCCCCTGGCCCATCCGTTCAAGCAGATGCGCACGCGCCGCCCACCATGGCTGATATCCCTGTGCCGCCGCCGCCATGGCATCCAGCATGGCCAGACCGTCGGCGGGCCGCCCCGCATCGCCATGCGCCACGGCGCGGGCCACCTGTGCCCCGATCGACGGCGCGATGCGGACCAGCAGGTCGTGCAGCATGGCTGCAGCATAAGGCGGCGCGGCCTCCGGCATGGCGATGGCAACCATCCGATGCGACTGGATCGCCGCCTCGATCTGAAACCGGCCCGGCGTGGCGATCCGCGCGGCCTCGGTGAGCAGCGTCTCCGCCTCACGGATCATCGCCGCATCCCACATTCCGCGATCCTGCCGGTCCAGCGGGACGAACGCGCCCGCCGCATCCCGCCGCGCACCGGCCCGGCTTTCGCAATAGAGGATCAGGGCAAGCAGCCCCTTTGCCTCGGCATCCTGCGGGGCCAGTCCGGCGGTCAGCCGCGCCAGCCACAGCGCCTCCTCCGCCAGACCGCGGGTGGCCGCGTTGCCCGCAAACCGGTCGTCCCATCCGGTGCCATAGGCGGCATAGATCGCGTTCAGCACCGCCGCCATGCGCGGCCCCGCCTCCGCCGGATCGGGCATGGCAAAGGGGACGCCGGCGTCGCGGATCTTCGCCTTGGCCCGCGACAGGCGCTGACCCATGGTGGCCGGCGCGATCAGGAAACTGGCCGCAATCCGGCCTGCGTCCAGCCCCAGCACGACCTGCAGCATCAGCGGCGCCTGAATATCCGCGGCCAGCGCGGGATGAGTGCACGCGAACATCAGGCCAAGCCGATGGTCGCCAAATGCCGTTCCGCGCATCGCCTCCCGCTCCGCCTCGATCAGCGCGCGCATCGGTTCGGCCGTCGCCCGCACGCCCTCGTGCCGCCGCTGATGGCCGATCGCCCGCCGTGCCGCGGTCAGCAGCCACGCCTCCGGCCGGTCGGGCACGCCCCGTTCGGGCCAGGTGGCCAGCGCGGCGCGAAATGCCTCGCTCAACGCATCCTCGGCCGCCGCGATGTCGCGGGTCCGGCTGGCCAGCATCGCCACCAGCCGCCCATGGGAATCGCGCGCCACCCGTTCGGCGGTGCGGCGCGCGTCCGTCGTCACCGGTTCATTCCATGCCGGCGGGCGGCGCCTCGACCGGCCGCACCTCGACCGGCGTATCGGCGGCACAGGGCGCGCGGGCGGCCCATTCGATCGCCACGTCCAGATCGGCGACCTCGATCACGACGAAACCGCCCAGCTGTTCCTTGGTATTGGGGAACGGGCCGTCCTGAATGGTGCGGCCGTCCGCGCCCACGCTGACCAGCGTTGCGGTTTCCGGCGGCATCAGCCCGTCGCCATACAGCATGACGCCCGCGGCCTGCATCGCGCCGATATAGGCCATCCATGCCCCCCAATAGGGTCCGGCGGCCTGCGGATCGTCGCGCTTGCCCATTTCGGCGGCGGTTTCGCGGTAAACGAGCATATACTGCATGGGGATATCCTTCCTCATCATCGGCGCGCTGGCAATCAGCACCCGTGACGATGAGCCGCGACCCCCGCGCGTTTCGACAACCGCCGGAAAAAAGTTTTTCGCCCGGCCAAGCCTTACAGGTAATCGGCCAGGGTCAGGGGCAGCGGCCGACTGGTCCCGTCCCGCTCGACCGTCAGGTTCAGCACGGTGCCCGCCGGGTCGTAGGTCCGCTGGACAAACGCCTCGAACGTCATGCCGCGCAGCCTGTCGCCGGGTTTCAGACCGGCCTGTTCCGCCGGACTGCCCGGCCCCACCTTGCCCACCGCAATGGCATCGCCCGCCCGTTCGATCCAGATGCCGGTCCGGTTGTACATGTCCGGCTGCATGGTCTGGCGATTGCGCTTCATCAGCACGGCGTTGTCGCGGTTGCTGGTCGCGATGTTGAACAGGCGCAGCAGTGGCAGGCCGATAATCCCGTTTTCGAACTCGTTCCAGTCGGGCCGGTCCTTGATGAACACCAGCGGCCGTTCGATCACCGCCCCGGCCAGCTCGATCCGTTCCGCCCGCACGACGCGCGTTTCGCCATCCGGTGCGGCGGGTGCCCATTTGGCGGCGTTCCACAATCCCGCCGCCTCCGCCGCCTTGCGGTACAGCCGGATGACCGGGGGCATCCCCGTGTCCAGGCCGAACCGCATCGGCGGCGCGCCGTTGATGCTGGCATCGGCATAGAGGAACCGGCTGTCCTCGCTCTGCCCGCGCTGGACGATGGCCTTGTCGAACCGGGTCCACCCGGCCATGTCGCCCAACCCCTGCGGATGGACGCGCCACTGGCCGGCATCCATGTCGAGTTCGCCGTCCATCACCGTCAGCACGCGGCCGGGCAGCGATATCACCGCCCCGTCCCCTAGCCCGCGATCGATCCCGGCCAGCGCCAGCACCGGCACCTCGAACCGCCCGCCCAGCAACAGGCCGCTGGCGCGGTAAATCGGATACTCGGCATGGCCCCAGGACAGGCGCAGCTTTCGATAGCCGATCCGGGACAGCTTCAGCTGCTGGGCCAGGTCGGTGTGGATCAGGCCGAACTGGCCGCCGGTATCGATCACCATCGGCAGCGTCGGCGACGTGCCGATCGATCCCGCCACCAGCAACCGGCTGTCGGTCAGCTTGATCGGCACGCCCGCCGCCCCGCTGCCCTGTGCCAGCACCCGGCCAGCACCGCTCATCATCATCGCGGCGGCGCCGCCAATCATTACATCACGACGGGCAATCGGCATACGCATACTCCTCGACGGATGGTTGCTGGATCAAGGTAACAGAATGATGACAGGCGGGGATCGGCGCTTGCCCCGTTCGCCGCTGTTCCCTAACTGTTCACCGATGAATGCTCCCGCCGCCCCCGGTCGAACCCTGTCCGACGATCCGCCCTATCTGCGCGGCCTCAACCCCGAACAGCGGGATGCGGTGCTGACCACGGACGGCCCGGTGCTGGTGCTGGCGGGGGCCGGCACGGGCAAGACGGCGGCGCTGACCGCGCGGCTGGCGCACCTCCTTTACACGCGGCGCGCCTATCCGTCGGAGATCCTGTCCGTCACCTTCACCAACAAGGCCGCGCGCGAGATGCGGGAACGCGTCGGGCGGCTGGTGGGCGATGCGGTGGAAGGGATGCCGTGGCTGGGCACCTTTCACTCGATCGGCGCAAAGATGCTGCGCCGCCATGCCGAACTGGTCGGCCTGCAAAGCAATTTCACCATCCTCGACACCGACGATCAGCTGCGCCTGCTGAAACAGCTCGTCATTGCGGCCGATCTGGATGAAAAACGCTGGCCCGCGCGCCAGCTCGCTGGCCTGATCGACGGGTGGAAGAACAAGGGGCTGACCCCGGCCGATCTGGATGCCGGGGAAAGCGAACTGTACGCCAATGGCCGGGGGCAGGAACTCTATACCCAGTATCAGGCGCGACTGCGCGCCGTGAACGCCTGTGATTTCGGCGACCTTCTGCTGCACAGCCTGACCATCCTCAAGGATAACCGAGAGGTGCTGGAACAGTATCAGCAGCGGTTCCGGTACATCATGGTCGACGAATATCAGGATACGAACAGCGTCCAGTATCTGTGGCTGCGCCTGCTCGCCCAGGCGCGGCGCAACATCGCGTGCGTCGGCGACGATGATCAGTCGATCTACAGCTGGCGCGGCGCGCGGGTTGAAAACATCCTGAAATTCGAACGCGATTTCCCGGGCGCGAAGGTGATCCGGCTGGAACAGAATTACCGTTCAACGCCGCACATCCTGGGCGCGGCATCGGGCGTCATCGCCAACAATGCCGGGCGGCTGGGCAAGACGCTGTGGACCGAACTGGACGCCGGCGAAAAGGTCCGCGTCATCGGCGTGTGGGACGGCCCGGAGGAGGCGCGCCGTGTCGGCGACGAGATCGAAGCAGCGCAGCGGCGCGGCTCCAGCCTCAACGACATCGCCATCCTCGTCCGCGCCCAGCATCAGACGCGCGAGTTCGAAGACCGGTTCATCCAGATCGGCGTGAATTACCGAATCGTCGGCGGCTTCCGCTTTTACGAGCGTCAGGAAATCCGCGACGCGCTTGCCTATCTCCGCGTCGTTAATCAACCGGCCGACGATCTGGCCTTTGAACGGATCGTCAACGTGCCCAAGCGCGGCCTTGGCGACAAGGCGCTGGCGAAGGTGCATCAGCTCGCCCGGGGTCAGGGCATCCCGCTGACGATCGCCGCCGCCCGCATCCTCGACACCGACGAACTGACGCCGCAGGCCCGGCGCGCGCTCGGCAACCTGATTGGCGACATCGCCCGCTGGCGCGACATGGCGACCAGCCTGCCGCACCCGGAACTGGCCCGCATCCTTCTCGACGAATCCGGCTATACCGGAATGTGGCAGGCGGATCGCAGCGCAGAGGCCGCCGGCCGCCTGGAAAACCTGACCGAACTGGTCCGCGCGATGGAGGAATATGAAACCCTCGGCGCGTTCCTTGAGCATGTCAGCCTGGTCATGGACAATGAGACCAGCGACGGCGGGGCCAAGGTGACGATCATGACGATCCACGCGGCCAAGGGGCTGGAATTCGACACCGTGTTCCTGGCGGGATGGGAAGAAGGGCTGTTCCCCAGCCAGCGCGCGCTGGACGAGGGCGGCCTGGCCAGCCTGGAGGAGGAACGCCGCCTCGCCTATGTCGCGATCACGCGGGCACGGCGCCACAGCACCATCCTGCACGCCGCCAATCGCCGCATCTATGGCCAGTGGACCAGCAGCCTGCCCAGCCGCTTCATCGCCGAACTGCCGCCCGAACATGTGGAAAGCGAAACGACCATGTCGGGCGGCGAAAGCCTGTGGCGCGCCAACTGGTCCGAACGCGCCGACCCCTTTGCCGATGTCGCACGTGGGCAGGGGCGCGGGCCGGGCTGGCAACGCGCGGCGGGCGTGGACCTTAAAAACCCCGGCGGCAGCTTTACCCCCCGCAGCTTCACGCGAGAGCCGGTCCGCGTCGTGGAAAGCCGGGCCCCGGCGGTCAGCCTGGGCAACAAGGGCCGCGACGACATCAGCATCGGGATGCGCGTCTTTCACCAAAAATTCGGCTATGGCGCGGTCGCCGCGATCGAGGGCAACAAGCTGGAAATCGACTTCGAACAGGCGGGCCGCAAACGCGTCCTCGACAGCTTCGTTACATTGGGCTGACCGGCCTTGGTCCCCGGCGGGCCAGGCATGCGGAGAGCACCGAACCGCAATTGATCGGCGGCAATAAAGCATCTGCGCCACAACAGCCGCTGGTCAGCAAACGACCCCGAACAGGCTCTTCTACTCATCGTCGCCCCGTGCTTGACACGGGGCTTGGCTATCTCTTGGACATCCCGGTTGCGAACCACTGATCCCACAGGTCATCCCAATCGGGATTATCCTTTTCGATCAGTGCAAACTTCCATTCGCGCCGCCATTTCTTAACCAGCTTTTCGCGCCCGATCGCGCGGTCGATGGTGCCCGCCAGGCATGGCCGCTGCCTCCATGATCGACCGGACGCGACCAGGGCCGACGGTACGGGCGATGCGACGCGGCCATGACGGGCGCAATTACACCGGAATGACACACGGATCGGAACCGCGCCTGCCGGGCCGGTGGCCATACGCGGGTCTTTCATCCTCCGGGTGGGAGTATTCGCTTCGGCGGCGGCGATGGTGGAAGGGACTGGATTCGAACCAGTGTACGCTCACGCGGGCAGATTTACAGTCTGCTGCCTTTAACCACTCGGCCACCCTTCCGGGCCAGCCGCCGAAGCGAGCGCGAGCCTTTGCCGTCCCCTGCCCCGCCTGTCAACGCCCCGCGTGCGTCCCGCCGTCAATGTCTTGCGCGCGCGGGGCCGTGGGCATAGCAGGCGGGATCATCGTTACAGGCGATCGGAAAGAACAGCATCATGGCACGACGCGGACATCGCCCCTCTCAGGCCCCGGCCGGCCGCCCCCGTTTCTGGGGTCGCCATGCCGTGCTGGCCGCGCTCGCCAATCCCGAACGCACGGTGCGAAAGCTGTGGGGAACGCGGGAGGCGCTGTCGACGCTCGACCTGCCGCCGGTGCTGCCGATCACCTATGCCGATGTTGCCGATCTGGCCCGGCTGGTGCCGTCCGATGCGCCGCATCAGGGGCTGGTGGCGGAGGTCGAACCGCTGGAGGATCTGTGGCTCAGCGAAGTGCTGGGTCAGGGGGAAAAGGACAATCGCCCGATCCTGATGCTGGATCAGGTGACCGATCCCCACAATGTCGGCGCGATCCTGCGATCCGCCGCCGCGTTCGATGCCCTGTGCATCGTGACCCAGGATCGCCATTCGCCGCCGGAATCGGGCACGGTCGCGCGTGCGGCATCGGGCGCGCTGGAGTTCGTGCCCTGGGTCCGCGTGGTCAACCTGTCCCGCGCGCTGGATGAGATTGGCGAGGCGGGCTATTGGCGCATCGGCCTGGCCGGCGCGACCGAAACCACGCTGGACAGCGCGCTGGGCACGGATCGCGTGGCGCTGGTGCTGGGGGCAGAGGGCGACGGGATGCGACAGAACACGATGGCGCATTGCGACGTGCTGGCCCGCCTGCCGATCAGCCCGCGCATGGAGAGCCTCAACGTTTCCAACGCAGCAGCCATTGCGCTTTACGCGGCGGCAACGCATCGTCGCCAGGACTAGGGGTCGGCTGGAACACATCGGAACGGGGGCGCTGCAATGCTGAAACGGATGGTCGCGGTGCTCATGGCGGTGCTGGCGCCGCTGATGCTGACCAGCTGCTTTATCGCTCCGGGCAAGTTCGTCTCGACGCTCGACGTGAACCGGGATCGCAGCTTCACCTTTACCTACAAGGGTGAGGTGTTCGCCCTCGACCTTGAAAAAAGCATGCAGGGGCTTGGCGACCTTGATGAAGAGGGCGCCGAGGAGGACGGCGAAGCCGTGACCGAGGGCGAGGCATCGTGGCAGCCCGCGTCGCTGAAGCAGGATTCGGGCGATTTCTCCGAAGAAGATGACGACAAGGCGGAACAGGAGCGCAAGAACCGCGCGATCGCCGATGCCCTGCGCGGCGAGGCAGGCTATCGATCGGTGGAATATAAGGGCGATGGCCTGTTCCTGATCGATTATGCGATCACCGGGCGGCTCGATCACGCCTTTGTCTATCCCTATAATCTCGACGCGGAGATCGTGTTGCCGTTCGTCGCCATCGAACTGCGCGGGAATGAACGGGTCCGGGTGAAAGCCCCTGCGTTTGGCGAGGGCAACCAGCAGTCGGGCGGCATGGCCGGCAGCAGCGCCAGCAAGGCAGCGGACCGGCTGGACGGTACCTTCACCCTGACCACCGATGCGGAAATCATCAGCCAGAATAACGAGGATGGCGCAACAGAGGCCAATGGCCGGCGCAGCGTGACCTGGCGGGCAACCCCGATCAGCAAGGACGCGCCGATGGCAGTCCTGAAACTGGCCCCCCTGCCCCCGGCCCGCTGATCCGGGCCAGTCGGCGCGCGAGTGCGCAGACGAAGGGCAACCCCGTCAACGGGCTGGCAATGTTGGATTTTTTCTGATCCAGTCGGTGCGATGACCCCGACTGGATCAGCCCTGATGCCCATGCTTGACCGGCACGTTGCCACGGCCGGTCAACCGGGCGGTCGGCCGCGTGAAACCCGTTCAATGTGTCAAAACTGTCAGCCGACCGGGGGATCAGTCCTCTTCGGCGATCCGCACCTTCATGCCGTCCAGCTCGGCGGTGAACAGCAGCTGGCACGACAGGCGCGACGTCGCATCCCGGTCGGACGCACTGTCCAGCAGGTCGTCCTCGTCCGCACTGACCGGGCGCAGTTTGGCCGCAAATTCCGGGTCGACATGGACATGACAGGTCGCGCACGAACAATTGCCGCCGCACAGGGCAAGCAGCTCGTCGAACCCATGGTCGCGGATCACTTCCATCACGCTCAGGCCGGGCGTGGCGTCGACGGGGTGTTCGGTACCATCGCGGGTGACGACGATCAGTTTTGGCATTGCGGACTCCACGGCTATTGCCTGACCGCCTCTGCCGCTGGGATCGGCAAAGATCAAGGACGGGTGACATGGGATTGAGCGCTGAACAACTGAACGCCGGGATGGACGCTCTGGCGGAGCGGGAACCCGCGATTGCGGCTGCGCTGGCCGACTATGGCTATCCCGCCCCGCGGATTCGCGAACGGGGCTATGCCACCTTGCTGCGCACGATCATCGGCCAGCAGGTCAGCGTAAAGGCCGCGCAATCGGTGTGGAACAAGCTGGATGCCCTGCTGGACGGCGCGGTCCTCGACCCCGCTGCCCTGCTGGCCGCCGATGCCGAAACCCTGCGCGCCGCCGGGCTTTCCCGGCAAAAGGCGGGCTATGCCCTTGGCCTCGCTGAGGCGGTCGCTTCTGGCCGCATCGACCTGCACCAGCTGCCGGCCGATGACGAAGAAGCGATTGCCGCGCTCGTCTCGCTCAAGGGGATCGGGCGCTGGTCGGCCGAAATCTATCTGCTGTTTGCCGAGGGGCGGCCCGATATTTGGCCCGCGGGCGATCTTGCCGTTCAGATCGCCGTCGGTCGCATCCTTGGCCTGTCCGAAAAGCCGACCGAAAAGGAAACCCGTGCGCTGGCCGATCCATGGCGCCCGCATCGCGGGGCCGCCGCCATCTTTGCCTGGCACCATTATCAGGGGGGCGTACCGGTCGGATAAAAAATCCCCCTTTCGCCGGGGTGCTGGCGAAAGGGGGTGGGGCAGTTGCTCTGGTTCCTGGATGATCGGGGCCAGAGAGGGAGCCGTCAGATGCTCAGGCGCAGCGACACCCGGATGTCGCGGCCGGCCAGTGGCACGAAGTCCTTGGTAAAGCTGGCATGCCGGCGGGCGTCGACGTCAAAGATGTTGTTGGCCGACAGGATCACCGCGCTTTCGCTGGCGCTGCCGAACGGACGCCATGCGACTGAGGCATTGACCAGCGTGAATGCGTCGGTCGGCAACTCGAATGCCGCAACCTTGTCCTGTTCGAACACATGCTCGACCTCGACCCGGCCATTGACCGGCCCGGCATCGGCCTCCAGCCCGCCGCGCAGGCGAAGCGGCGGAATGCGGGGAACCGCCGTATCCGTCGCGGTCAGGCGCGCGTCGACATAATCGGCAACGCCGTCGGCACGCAGGGCAAAGCCGTCGGTCTGCACCAGCGTCGCGGACAGTTCTGCCTCGAACCCGTAATAGCGGGCATCGGCCTGCTGATACTGGAACACGGGCAGCTCATCCAGCTCCTCGCCGGTGTTGAACTCATAGATGTAATCATCGAACCAGGTGGCATAGGCAGCCAGGTTGAACTTCAACGGCCCGGCAGTGCCGCGCACGAACCCTTCGACACCCCAGCTCTTTTCCTTGGTAAAGAACGGGTTGCCGATCTCGAACGCCTGAGTGGCGATGTGCGGGCCGTTGGAAAACAGCTCCTCGGCCGCCGGGGCGCGTTCCGCCCGCGATCCGGTGATGCCGATGCGCAGCTGATCGCTGGGCGCATAGGTGACGCCGACCGCACCGGAAAAGGTGTCGAACCCGCGATCGATCGCAACGACCTCGCCATCCTCCTCGCCGCCGATCAGCACCGAATTGGACGACACGTCCGTCCGCTCGTACCGCCCGGCGACTTCCAGCTCGAGCGGGCCAAGCCCGACTTCCTGCACCGTAAAGATGCCGAATTGCGCGGTGTCGTTGCGCGGCACGAATGCCTCTGCCCCGATCGCGTCGAACCGGCGGGTAAAGCCCTGAACGCCGGTCACGCCGCGCCAGCCGTCGCGGTCGGCCTGAACCAGTTCCAGCCGGCCCTCGAACGCTTCCGACAGGAACCGGGTGCCGACCTCTGCGCCCTCGAACTCGGTATGCTCATAGTCCGAAAAGCCGACACGGGTGCGAATGGTGTCCAGAAATCCGCCATTGACGTTGATTTCGCCGCGCATGTCGGCGCGGAACTGCTTCATCCCGATGGTCACCGGACCTTCTTCGGCCTCTGCCACTTCGGCGCCGCCGTCCTCGCCATGGGCGTGGCCGCTGCCGGGGCGCGCCGGCACGCCATAGTTGCTGTCATAATAGCCGGCAGAGATGCCGAGGCTGCCGCCATCGTTGATCAGCGCGATGCCGCCGCCCAGCGTGTACGTCTCCGTCGCGGTATTGGGCACCCGGCCGCGCAGACCGGCCAGCGCCTCTGCCTCCGCCGCCTCGTCCAGATTGCCTTCCGCCCGCTCCTCGGCCGCGATGTCGAGCTGTTCGGCGCGCAGCGTCGGGGACAGCACATAGCCGCCGACGCGCAGGTCGCCGGACTTGCGATAGCTGCCATCGACATGGGCGACGATCTGCGGCGTCAGCGCCACATCCAGCGCACCGCCGACGCTCCGCTCCTCAGCCGCCGATCCATAGCTGCCGATCGCATCGACATGGACGCCGTTCTCCGGCACCGCGCGCGGGATGCGCCGGTCGATGACGTTGACCGCGCCGCCGATCGCCTGGCTGCCGAACAGCAGCACGGCCGGACCGCGCAGCACCTCTACCCGCTCTGCCGTCAGCGGGTCGATGGTCACGCCATGGTCGGCAGAGGTGTTGGACACGTCCAGCGAGCCCAGGCCGTCGGTCAGGACGCGAATCCGCTCGCCCTGAAAGCCGCGCAGCACCGGGCGCGACGCACCGGGAGTGAACGACGTGGCGGACACGCCGGGCAGCCGGGTCAGCGTATCGCCGATCTGCGGCCGAAGATCGCGCAGCAACGCATCACCGGTCAGCACCGACTTCTGCGCCAGGACGTCCAGTTCGCGGACATAGGGCGCGGTGATGATGATGTCCGTTGACGCCTCGCCATGCACGCCGTCGCGCGACTGCGGGTCAGCCTCATCCGGGGCGGCGGTGACCGGCGCGGCCACCGGCTCGCGCGGGGCAGGTGCTGGTGCCGCGATCAGCGCGGACGATGCCAGCAGGGCGTTGAGGATCGACATTGGAAAAACCCCTTGAACTCGACTCGGTATCGGGGCCGTTCCTAACGATATGTTACACTATTACAATAGTGATGCTGCATTTGCGAGTAATGGGTGCAGCGCCCGCCCACCGGCCGCCGCCAACCGGTGACGGCGCGCCTGTGCCGGGCCGGCCGGTCAGGCGGCGACGCGTTCCGGCGAGCGGTCGCCCGCATCGATGCGATAGGCGCGCTTTACCAGGCCATTGGTCAGTTCATAGGCAAGGTCTGCCGCTTCCCAATCCTGCAACCGCCCTTCCGCGACAAGCCGCGCCAGAAACGCGCAATCGACGCGGCGGGCGACATCGTGCCGCGCGGGAATGGACAGGAAGGCACGGGTATCGTCGTTGAACCCGACCGTGTTGTAGAACCCGGCCGTCTCCGTCGTCATCTCGCGGAACCGGCGCATTCCCTCCGGACTGTCATGGAACCACCATGCCGGGCCAAGCTTCAGGCAGGGATAATGCCCGGCCAGCGGCGCCAGTTCGCGGGCATAGGTGCTCTCGTCCAGCGTGAACAGAATGATCAACAGCTCGGTCAATGTGCCGAACCGGTCCAGCAACGGGCGCAACGCACGGACATAATCGGTGCGCAGCGGAATATCGGCGCCCTTGTCGCGGCCGTGCGAGGTGAACAGGCCGTGGTTATGATTGCGGTCGACGCCGGGATGGATTTGCATGACCATCCCGTCCTCGATGCTCATCGCTGCCATTTCGGTCAGCATCTGCGCGCGGAACAGCTCGGCATCGGCGGCCACCCATTCCCCGCGCGTCACCCGGTCGAACAATGCCTCTGCCTCGGCAGGGGTCAGATTGGCGGTCTGGGCAGTGATATGGCCGTGATCGGTCGCGGTCGCGCCTGCTGCGCGGAAATCCGCCCGCCGCTTGCGATGAGCGGCCAGATAGCCACGCCACGACCAGACATCCTCGCCCGTCACCTCGGCAAACCGGTCCATCGCCGGACGGAACGCCTCATGCTCCACATCGATGACGGCATCGGGGCGATAGGTGGTGACGACCCGCCCACCCCATCCCGATGCCTGCACGGCGTGATGCGCGGACAGGTCATCCTGCGGCCCTTCGGTGGTGGCCAGAAACCCGATATTGAACCGGTCGAACAGCGCGCGCGGGCGAAACGCCTCACTGGCCAGCTGCTCGCCGATGCGGTCGAAATACTGGTCGGCGGTCCCGCTATCCAGCGCGACGTCCAGGCCGAACACATTGGCAAAGACGTGATCCAGCCACATCCGCGACGGCGTGCCGCGGAACAGGTAATAGTGATCGGCAAAGATCCGCCATGCCCGGCGGGGATCGTGTGGCGGCGTGCCGTTGCGATCCGGCACGCCCAGGTCCGCCAGAGCAATCCCCTGCGAATAGAGCATGCGATAGACATAATGATCGGGCGCCAGGAACAGCTCGGTCGCGCTCGTCCAGTTGCGGTTGTGCGCAAACCAGCCGGCATCGGTGTGGCCATGCGGACTGATGATCGGCAGACCGGCAATTGTCGAATACAGGTCCCGCGCAATGGCACGGGTCCGGGTTTCGGCCGGAAACAGGCGATCGGGATCAAGGGTCAGCGGGCGGGTCATGACAGTCCCTGCAGAATGATAGCGGTCACCATGGCCTTAGAACGGACGTTCGAGTCGATTGCAAGTCGCGGAGGGCAGGAATGCAGCAAACCCACCCTGCCCCCGGTGCGAATGACGCTGCGGCCCAACGCCCGTGCCCAAGGTCAGGCCGGTTCGCCGACATCCTTGCCGTCGCCGGCGATCACGCCGCCGCCTTGAACGGCAGCTGATTGCGCCGAAGTCGTCGCCACCGCTCCCTTGGCGAGGCTGTCCAGCGTGCTGCCGTCAAAACCCAGCTCGCGCATCAATCCGTCAAGTACCGGTGCCTGAGCCCGATATCGCAACGCCGCCGCGACCGCAGAATTGGCGAGGTTGCCGTCACCCGTGTCGTGCCCGCCGCCACCATTGCCACCACCGGTATTCAGGCCATCGACCTGCACGATCCGGATGCTGTCGATCGCTTCCATGGGCTTCACCGATTCCCGTACCATTTCCGGCAGCACCTTCAGCAGGGCGAGTTTGGTCTGAAGCGAAATCTGATCGGACGACAACAGATTGGCGGCTTCGTTGACCGCACGCTGACCGGCTGCCTCGACCTCGAACCGCACGCGATCCGCCTCTGCCTTCAGCTTCGCGGCCTCTGCCTCGCCTTCGGCCAGCAATCGCGCTGCCTCTGCCCTGTCGGCGGCTGCCTGTTTCTCCGCTTCGGCCTGAACGCGCGTGCCGATGGCCTGGCGCTCGGCCTCCCGTGCGGCATCAATCAACTCGATCCGCTTGGTTCGCTCCGCGATTTCCGTTTCGCGGGATGTGCTGACCTGTTCTTCGGCGGCCACAGCCTTTGCGCGAGCTTCATCTGCCTGAGCCTTTGCCTGGCTTTCTTCGCGGCTCTTGTTCTGCACCGCGATCTGCTGTTCCTGCCGCGCCAGTTCCAACGCCTGTTCCTGCGCGATCCGCGCTTCCTTCACCGCACGATCAGCCTCGATCTGCTGGCTGTCGATCTGCTTTTTCGCTTCGATCCGCGCCTGCTCGGCCTCGCGCTGACGAATGGCCTGTTCGCGCGCCACTTCGGACGACTGTTCGGCGCGCTTCATCTCGATCTCGCGTTCCTGCTCCAGCCGGGCAAATTCGGTATCCCGTCCGATCAGGAACGACTGACGCGACGCTTCCAGATTCTTCGTCTCGATCTGGACACGCGTGTCCTGCTCGATGTCGTTGCGCGCCTTTTTGCGCAATTCGATCTGCTCGGTCAGCTTTGTCAGGCCCTCGGCGTCGAACGCATTGTTGGCATTGAAATGCTCGATGCTCGTCTGGTCCAGCCCGGTCAGCGACACGCTCTCCAGTTCCAGCCCGTTCATGGCCAGATCAGCAGACGAAACCTGCTGCACCTTCTGCACAAAGTCGCTGCGCTGCTCGTGCAACTGCGCCATGGTCATTCCGGCCGCTACCGAGCGCAATGCGTCGACAAACTTGCCCTCGACCAGTTCCTTCAGCGCATCTGGGTTCATCGTGCGCATGCCCAAGGTCTGGGCAGCAATCGCAATCGACTGGCCGTCCGGCTTTACCCGAACATAGAATTCGGCCTTCACATCAATCCGCAGCCGATCGAGCGTAATCAACGCATCCGCATTCTTTCGCTCCACCGCCAGCCGCACCGTGTTCATGTTGACGGGCATGGTTTCGTGAAACACGGGCAGGACAAGCGCGCCGCCGTTCATCACCACCTTTTCGCCGCCCATGCCGGTCCGGACAAAGGCGATCTCCTTGGATGCGCGGCGATACAGGCGCGCCAGCATCACGCCGATGATGATCAGGGCAAGAAGGACGATACCGACGGGCAGGCCGATATTGATCAGCGCGCTGCCGGTGGACGCCGGAACAAGTTCACCCATGACTAACCTCCAAGGTGCGGCAGACGATGGTCGCCGCGTGAAATGGCGCGAAAGACCTGACCTTCGCGGCGAACGATCAGGACATGCTCGCCCTGCTCGAAATGCACGCCGGGATTGTCAGGCTCGACCATCAGATAATGCTCCTGACCAAACCGGTCCTCGGCCCTGGCCCGGGCAGGAGAGCCTTGACGAGCGGTTCCGACCACGATGGTTGCCGTCCCGCCGATCAGGTCATCCGTGTCGATCGCGGTCGTCAGGTCGCCCGGCAGCACCCGACCCAGCAAGCCGGCGCTGCCGCGCAGCATTGCCAGACTGGCGGTCGCTGCCACGGGAACAGCGATCCAGCCGCTCAGCGGTTGCCCGAGCGCTGCTGCGACAAGCTGCTGACCGATCAGCCCGATCAGGCCGAACAGCGCCAGGAACAGGACGATCAGGATCATGATCGGCACTCTGCCGACGCCAAGCCATGCCAGCGCATCGGGCAGATCGCTGTCGACGTCGAGATCCATGCCGTCAGCAAAGCCCAGTGCCCGCACCAGACCAAGCGCAAGCATCAATGCAAGCGCGCCGGAAAAAGCGATGTTGTCTGGCGCAAGCATTGACGAAATCACGCAAACCCCCCGACGATTCGACACTCAATTTAGGGGAAGATCAGATTTTTTATCTAGCGAAATCGGTTCGCATCATTGCATCGTCAGCACGATTTTGCCGATATGGTTGCCCGCTTCCATCCGGCGGTGCGCGTCCGCTGCCTGCTCCAGCGGAAAGCGGCGGTCGATCACGGGTTTCAGCCGCCCTTCCCGAACCAGTGGCCACACGGTGCGGAACAGTTCGTCGCATACCAGCGCCTTGAAACTGGCATCGCGTGCCCGCAGCGTCGATCCGGTCAGCGTGAGGCGGCGGCGCATCACCTCGAACACCGGGATGGTCGCCATCGCGCCGCCCTGCACCGCGATCGACACATGGCGGCCGTCATCGGCCAGGCAGGCGATGTTGCGGGCAACATAATCGCCGCCCACCATGTCCAGCACCACATGAACACCGCGTCCACCGGTGATGTCCCTGACCCGGTCCACAAAATCCTCGGTCCGGTAATTGATCGCATGATGCGCGCCCAGCGACAGGGCGGCCGCGACCTTGTCGTCCGATCCGCAGGTGACGATCACGGTCAGCCCGAACAGCCGGGCCAGCTGGATCGCCATGGTGCCGATGCCCGACGTGCCGCCATGGATCAGCACCCGGTCGCCCTCTGCCGCATAGGCGCGCTCGAACAGGTTGGTCCACACGGTGAACAGCGTTTCGGGCATTGCCGCTGCCTCGTCCATCGACAGAGAATCCGGCACGGGCAGGCACTGGCCAAGCGGGGCGACGGCATAGTCGGCATAACCGCCGCCACCGATCAGGGCGCAGACCGGCTGATCGATCCATTCCGACCCGACATCGGAACCCAGCGCGACAATGTGTCCGGCGATTTCCAGTCCCGGGATGCTCGGCGCGCCCGGCGGCGGCGGATACATTCCCCGGCGCTGCAGGACATCGGGCCGGTTCACCCCGGCCGCCGCGACCCGGATCAGGACTTCGCCCGGTTGAGGTTGCGGTACCGGCCGTTCGACGATGGCCAGCACCTCCGGCCCGCCTGCGGTGGCAGGGTCGATCGCTCGCATCACTTCGGGAATCGCCATACCGGTATTCAGCTCCCCCCGGGCGCCGGCGCGCGGCCGCCATGTCGCGCCGCGCTGGTCCCGCCAGCCCGCTTACGCTTGCGCCCGGCGGCGGGTCAACCGCCACGGACGCGATAATCGGGGGCATCCGCGCGACCAGCGGAAAATTCCCCCCGGCGACGTTGACACGGGCAGGCAGGCGGGCGAGCATCCGCGCCATGGATATGGACGATCTTCCCCGCGCCCGCCCGGGCGACCTGATCGACCAGCTGGCGCGCCAGGATCTGGACCCGCTTTCCGTGGCCGAGCTGGACGAGCGCATCGCCGCGCTTGAGGCAGAGGTTGCACGGGTCCGCGCGCACAAGGCGCGAGCGGTCAGTCACCGCGCCGTTGCAGACAGTTTATTCAAGCGATGAACATGATCGCACCGGACCCGACCCCGTCGTCGCGCATCCGGTGCAGGGGCACCCCGCTTGATGACCGGCCCCACAATCCCGACATAGGGTTTGCGGGGCCAGCGTCCCACCGCCCCGCCTGGAGTAATGAATAATGCCGTCCTTTGCCTCTGCCCTGGAATCCACGCTGCACAAGGCGCTGGAGGCCGCGTCCGCGCGCCGCCACGAATATGCAACGCTGGAGCATCTTCTGCTGGCGCTGATCGACGACGAGCACGCATCAAAGGTGATGAGCGCGTGCGGCGTCGATCTGGGCGACCTGAAGGCGACGGTGGCGAAATATCTGGATACCGAGCTTGAGGCGCTGAAGGTCGATACACAAACCGATCCGTCGCCCACCAGCGGGTTCCAGCGTGTCGTCCAGCGCGCGATCCTGCACGTCCAGTCCTCTGGCCGGGACGAAGTCACCGGCGCCAATGTGCTGGTCGCCCTGTTCAGCGAACGCGAGAGCTATGCCGTCTATTTCCTGCAGCAGCAGGACATGAGCCGGCTGGATGCGGTCAGCTATATCAGCCACGGCGTCGGCAAGGGCGGCACCCCCGCCGAAAGCCGCGAGGTGAAGGGCGCGGCCGAGGAGGAGAAATCGGCCAAGCAGGAACAGAAAAGCGGCAAGGGCGAAAGCGCGCTCAAGCAGTTCTGCGTCGACCTCAATGAAAAGGCGAAGAACGGCAAGGTCGATCCGCTGATCGGCCGCGGGCCAGAGGTCGACCGCACGGTCCAGATCCTGTGCCGCCGGTCCAAGAACAACCCGCTCTATGTCGGCGATCCGGGCGTCGGCAAGACCGCGATTGCAGAGGGCCTGGCCCGCAAGATCGTCGAGGGCGACGTTCCCGACGTGCTGAAGCCGGCCGTCATCTATTCGCTCGACATGGGCGCGCTGCTGGCCGGCACCCGCTATCGCGGCGATTTCGAGGAGCGGTTGAAGCAGGTCGTCTCCGAACTGGAAAAGCTGCCCCATGCGGTGCTGTTCATTGACGAGATTCACACCGTCATCGGTGCCGGCGCGACCAGCGGCGGGGCGATGGATGCGTCCAACCTTTTGAAGCCCGCACTGTCGGGCGGATCGATCCGCTGCATCGGCTCCACCACCTACAAGGAGTTTCGCAACCACTTCGAAAAGGACCGCGCCTTGCTGCGCCGGTTCCAGAAGATCGACGTGAACGAACCGACGGTCGAGGACACCATCAAGATCCTGGCCGGCCTGCGTTCGGCGTTCGAGGAGCATCATTCGGTCAAGTACACGCCCGACGCGATCAAGGCCGCGGTCGAGCTGTCCAGCCGGTACATCAACGACCGCAAATTGCCCGACAAGGCGATCGACGTGATCGACGAGGTTGGCGCGATGCAGATGCTGGTGCCGCCGTCGAAGCGGAAAAAGACGATCACCGTCAAGGAGATCGAACAGGTGATCGCCACCATGGCGCGCATCCCGCCGAAAACGGTCAGCACCGACGACACCCGCGTGCTCGCCAATCTGGAAACCGACCTGAAGCGGGTCGTGTTCGGCCAGGACAAGGCGATCGAGGTCCTGTCATCGGCCATCAAGCTGAGCCGTGCGGGCCTGCGCGAACTGGAAAAGCCGATCGGCAATTACCTGTTCAGCGGCCCGACCGGTGTCGGCAAGACGGAAGTGGCGAAGCAGCTGGCCGAATTGCTCGGCATTCCGCTGCAGCGGTTCGACATGTCCGAATATATGGAACGCCATTCGGTCAGCCGGCTGATCGGTGCGCCTCCGGGCTATGTCGGCTATGATCAGGGCGGCCTTCTGACCGATGCCGTCGATCAGAACCCGCACAGCGTGCTGCTGCTGGACGAAATCGAAAAGGCGCATCCCGATCTGTTCAACATCCTGCTTCAGGTGATGGACAACGGAAAGCTGACCGATCACCACGGCAAGACGGTGGATTTCCGCAACACCATCCTGATCATGACGACCAATGCCGGTGCATCCGACATGGCCCGCGAAAGCATCGGGTTCGGCGAGTTCACGCGCGAGGATGTGCAGGAGGACGCGGTCAAGAAGCTGTTCACGCCGGAATTCCGCAACCGCCTGGATGCGATCGTGCCGTTCGGCTATCTGCCGCCGGAAGTGGTCGCGCGCGTCGTGGACAAGTTCATTCTGCAGCTGGAGTTGCAGCTGTCGGATCGCGGCGTCCACATTCATCTGGACGATGCGGCCAAGGCGTGGCTGACCGAGCGGGGCTATGACAAGCTGTATGGCGCGCGCCCGATGGGCCGCCTTATCCAGGAAAAGATCAAGCAGCCGCTGGCCGAGGAACTGCTGTTCGGCAAGCTGGTCCATGGCGGCGAGGTCAGCGTGAAGCTGAAGGACGGGGCGCTGGCCTTTGAAATGGTCCCCGCCCCGCCCCGCAAGTCCAAGCGCAAGGGCGGCCGCAAATCCGCCCCGACCGAGGCCTAATCCGATCAGACAGGCTCTGGCCGGACCGTCTCTGGTTACTCAGGCAAAGAAAAAACCCCGGCAGGCCACCGCCCGCCGGGGTTTTTGATTTCCGATCCGCAGCCGGGATCAGCGCATCATCGACATCACCTCGACCGAACCGGCGCCGCCGTTCAGACGACCCAGCTTGGCCTCGGCATCCGCGCGCGCTTCGGCAACGCAGCCTTCGGCCGTGATCTGCTCGGCATCGGTCTGCTTGCCATAGGCGCGGCACATCCGGCGGATGGCGGTGCCCAGGCGATCGTTCAGCACTACCCGATCGGCGGCGCTGGTCAGGTTCAGGTCTGCAAAATGGACGGTCGTCGAAACGACACGCTGTTCAGCCGTGGCTGGAACAGCCGTCGCCGCCGCGGCGGCAGCCACGGCGAGCAAAAGGGTACGGGTCATGTTCCTCAACTCCTGCGTCTGCGAAATTCTTTTTTGTCTACGCCGCGCCGGCTGTTTGCCTGATCGCGTCGTGCCATTGAACGCGGCCCGGCTGTTGCCGGTTCCACCCCAATGATGGCAGCGCCATATTCCATCGGTGCCGTGGCTTCTATTGCAAAGGTATCAAGTTGCAGCTGCGAAGAGACTTGGCACCGGCACGCTGTCGATTTCGATTATACTGACCGGATGGTCGATCCGGGCGGGGCAGATCAACCGACTTGCTTGCCGCCATGAACGGTGCCCGGCCAGATGCTTTCGAGGGCCGTCGGGAGCGCGCCTGACAATGCTAACTTTCGGATTTACCTAATCTTTGCGAACCCCCGCTATCCTTGCGGTTAATGCCGATGATCCGGTTCCTTGGCCTGTTCGCTTGTCTCTCTGCCTGGCTGGCCCCGGCGGCGGTTCATGCCGTCGGCCCGCCAAATGCCGATCTGTTGCCGGTCTGCGTTGCCGCGGTGCAGGCCGGGGATACGCCCGATACCATCGTGCAGGCCCCGGCAGACCGGATGACCTGCGGGGAACAGCAGCGCAAGCTGGGTCCCGGCGACTATTGGGCGGTGTCCGGCCCGGTTGATCGGACGTCCACGGCCGCAGATCCGCTGACCATCTGCATCGCCAGCCTGTGGCAGGGCGATATCGCGCTGACCGTGCTTTACGCCGATGGCCGGCGCGTCACCCAATCGCTCACCAATCGCGACATCAGCCGGCATATCGAACTCGGCGCGCTGATCGGATGGACCATTCCGGCGCATGATGCGCCCGTGCGCCGGCTTGTTTGGCGCGTTGACGACAGTGCGAACATGCGCGGTGTCCTGGTCGGGGCGCATGTCATGACGCGGGAAGAGGCGCGGCGCGGCTCGCTGCAAATGGCGGCGGTCTATGCCGGGTTCGCCGGCCTCGCGATCGCACTGATCGTCTATAACCTCGCCATGTGGGGCGCACTGCGCCACCGGTTCCAGCTGCTCTATTGCATGATGGTGGCGCTGCTGCTCGGCTATACGCTGTCCTCGTCGGGATTGTTGGCGTGGGCGGTGCCCGACATCGCCAACAATGACCGGATCCGGTTCAATCACTTCTTCCTTGCCGCGTCCGCCTCCGCCGCGCTCTTCTTTGCCCGCAGCTATTTCGAACCGCGGGTGATGGACGGCTGGCTCGGCCGGATTCAGCTGTTCGTGTCGGGCCTGCTGATCCTGGTGGGCGTTGGCTTTACGCCCTTGTCGCACTGGTCGATCCATCTGGCCGACCGGCTGTACACGCTCAGTTTCGGGGCTGTCATGCTGCTGGCCGGCATGATGCTGTGGGCCAGCTGGGCGCGGCGCAGCCGCTATCGCTGGATGTTCGCCCTTGCCTGGGCAATGCCGATCCTGTCGGGCACCACGCGGACCATGATCAATCTGGGGCTGCTCCCCTGGAACTTCTGGGCCGACAATTCGACGATCATTGCGATGGCAGCCGAATCGCTGCTGTCGTCGCTGGCGATCGCCTATCGCATTCACCTGCTCAGCCGGGAACGCGATGCTGCACGGGCCGGCGCGATTGCGGCTCAGCTGCTTGCCGACACCGATCCGCTGACCGGGCTGCTCAATCGCCGGTCGTTCCTGTCGCGCGCCATCGGTCGGCCAGGCGAGCAGCAGATGATGATCATCGACATCGACCATTTCAAACGGGTCAACGACACGCTGGGCCATGATGGCGGGGACGAGGTGCTGCGCGTCTTTGCCCGGATGCTTCGCGAGGTGGCGGGGCAAGGATCGCTGGCGGCACGGATCGGGGGCGAGGAATTCGTGCTGGTGCAGGATGCTGCATCGGCGATCAGCCCCGATGCGGTGCTGGACCGGCTGCGTGCTGCACGGATGCCGTTCGACCTGACCGTCACGGCCAGCATCGGTTGCTGCACCGGCCCGCTGTCTGACGAAAAGGACTGGAAATCGCTTTACCGCCGCGCCGACCGCGCGCTGTTCGATGCCAAGGCTGCCGGGCGCGACCGCGTGCGCAGCGCGCTGGGCGCCGCTGCCTGAACCCGGGCATCCCGGCGGACGGTTCCCTTGCCCACGGGCGCCATTCAGGTTAATGAATGCGAGATCGGGGAGACGCGCTATGCGCAAGCGGCGGATGATGGGTGTAGCGGTGCTGGCGCTGTTCGCGCTGGTGGCCCTGCGTCAGCCCAATGCCGATATCCGCATCATCACCCATGATTCGGGCGACACGGCCCCGCACAAGGTGCAGGCGGCACTCGATCTGGGTGTTCTGGCCGTAAATATTCTGGTCACCTGGACCGGTCGTCGCATCGCGGGATAAGCATGCCGCAGCGTCAACTGCGTGCCCGCCACTGAACCGTCGAACCACATGAAAAAGCACGGTTGCACGCCGGAAATCCGGTGCTTACACCTGTGTCAATGACGGACTTCGACCCCCTGTGGCGCACGCTTTATCGGCATCCGGGACCCTGGGATCAGGCCCTGCCGCCGGCCACCATGATCGACCTGTTCGACGAAACCGCGCGCGCCAGGGGCCAGGCGCCGCTCATCGATTTCCTGGGCCGGCATTACAGCTATGCCGAAACGCTGGACGGGGCGAACCGGGTCGCGGCCGGCCTTTCGCGGATGGGCTATGGCAAGGGCGACCGGATCGGCCTGTTCCTGCCCAACGTGCCCCATTATGTCGCGGCCTATTACGGCATCCTCAAACTGGGTGCGACCGTCGTCAATTTCTCGCCGCTCTACACCGTCGACGAACTGGCCGCGCAGGTCGCGGATTCGGGCACGCGGGCGCTGTTCACCCTGTCGGCCAGCGCGCTGCTGCCCACCGCGCTCAAGGTGCTGGACCGCAGCGGGCTGGAACGCCTGATCGTCGGATCGGTCGCCGGTGCGCTGCCGATGGCGAAATCCATCCTCTATCGCCTGTTCCGGCAGAGCGAGGTGACGGAAAGGCCGCATGACCCGCGCGTCACCGCCTTTTCCGCACTGATCGCCAATGACGGACGGCACACCCCGCCCGCCATCGATCCCGAACGCGACATTGCCCTGATCCAATATACCGGCGGCACCACGGGCACGCCCAAGGGGGCGATGCTCAGCCACCAGAACCTGTCCGCCAATGCCCGTCAGGTGGCCTGGCTCGACCCGCGGCTGGGCAAGCGGGAGGACCGGGTGCTGGGCGTGCTGCCCATGTTCCACGTCTTTGCCAATACCTGCGTCCTCAACCGGACCGTGGTGACCGGCGGAGAGATCGTGATGCTGCCCCGGTTCGATGCGGGTCAGGCGCTGGACGCGATCCAGCGGGCGCGCTGTACCGCCCTGCCCGGCGTGCCGACCATGTACCGCGCGCTGCTGGACCATCCGAAACTGGCGCAGACCAATTTGCGGTCGCTGGAAATCTGTATCTCCGGCGGCGCGCCGCTTGCCGCCGAGCTGAAGGCGGCGTTCGAGGAAAAGACCGGCGCGCGGGTGATCGAGGGCTATGGCCTGTCGGAAAGTTCGGGCGTCGTCTCGACCAATCCCTATGACGCGGAAGGCAAGACCGGCACCATCGGCCAGCCGCTGATCGGCACCCGCGTCCGACTGGTCGACAAGGAAGATCCCACCCGCCCCGCGCCGGAGGGGGAACCGGGCGAGATCGTGGTATGCGGGCCGCAGATCATGTGCGGATACTGGAACCGGCCAGAGGCGGACGCAGAGGTGTTCATCGACGATCCCGACACCCGCGTGCCCGGCCGCCACTGGCTGCGCACCGGCGATGTCGGCACGATCGATGCCGACGGATTCATCCGCATCGTCGACCGGTTGAAGGACATGATCGCCGTTGGCGGGTTCAAGGTGTTCCCCAGCCAGATCGAGGCATTGCTGTATCACCACCCGGCCGTGAAGGAGACGCTGGTGATCGGCCTGCCCGACGCGTATCTGGGCGAGCGGCCGCACGCCTATGTCACGCTGCACCCGGAGGCGGAGCCGATCGACGGCGCGGCGCTGCGCGACTGGCTGAACCCGCAGCTGGGCAAGCATGAGCGCGTGGCCGAAGTGATCGTGCGCCTGACCCTGCCCAAGACGATGATTGGCAAACTGAGCCGCAAGGACCTGGTCGCCGAGGTGATGGCAGAGGCGGCGGCGCGCGGCTGAACGCTTCCCCGGTTGCAAGCTGCCGGGGGCTGCCGCATAGCTGCCGCCATGGCCGAGGACACCCAAGTCGCGCAGCTCTCGTTCGAAGACGCGCTGAAAGAACTGGAACGGATCGTTACCCAGCTGGAAAGCGGCGACGTGCCGCTGGACCGCGCGATCGACCTGTATCAACAGGGCGATGCCCTGCGCCGCCAGTGCGCGGAACGACTGGAGCGCGCGCAGATGCGAATCGAGGCGGTGCGCGCCGGGGCCGATGGCCAGCCGACGGGCACTCAGCCCTTCAACGCAGGATAATCCACGCCATGGGGGGGATGACACCGTTGCTCGCCGCCGCGCTGGGGGATGTGGGCGAGGAAATGGACCGGCAGTTCGACCGGCTGTTGCCCGTGCCGGACGATGCCCGTGCCAGCCTGTATCAGGCGATGCGCCACGCCAGCATCGGCGGCGGCAAGCGGTTGCGCCCGCTGCTGGTCTTTGCCACCGGCCGGCTGTTCGGCGTCGACCGGCGCTGCATGGCCCGCGCTGCGCTGGCGATCGAGGCGATCCATGTCTATTCCCTGATCCACGACGATCTGCCCGCGATGGACGATGACGACATGCGCCGGGGCAAGCCGACGGTGCACAAGGCATTTGACGAGGCGACGGCGATCCTGGCCGGCGACTGCCTGCACGATCTCGCCTTCGACGTGCTGGCGCATGAGGATACCCATGCCGATCCGTTCGTCCGGGTCGAACTGATCGCCGATCTGGCCCGCGCCGCCGGCCCCGCCGGCATGGGCGGCGGACAGATGATGGACCTGAAGGCGGAAGAGACAACGTTCGACCTGCCCACCGTCACCCGGCTTCAGGCGATGAAGACCGGCGCCCTGATCTCCGCCTCGGTCGAGGCGGGGGCCATCTTGGGCCGGGTTCCGGTCGAGGGGCGCACCGGCCTTCGCGGCTATGCCCGCGACATCGGCCTTGCGTTCCAGATCGCGGATGATCTTCTGGACGTCGAGGGGGACGAGGAAGCGGCCGGCAAGAAGCTGCGCAAGGATGGCGAGGCGGGCAAGGAAACCTTCCTCTCCCTGCTCGGCATCGACCGAGCCCGCGAACAGGCCCGGCTGCTGGTCGATCAGGCGATCGCGCATCTCCACGCCCATGGCCCCGAAGCGGACCTGCTGCGCGACATCGCCCGCTACGTGCTGGAACGCGACCGGTGAGCGCCCCCCGCACCGGCGTTTATCCCGGCACCTTCGACCCGATCACGCTGGGTCACATGGACATCATCCGGCGCGGGGCCAAACTGGTTGATCGGCTGGTTATCGGCGTCACGACCAATCCGTCCAAGAACCCGATGTTCAGTGTCGATGAACGCATGGCGATGGTGCGGCGAGAGGTTGCCGGGATCGAAGGCGACATCGAAGTCGTCAGTTTCGATTCGCTGCTGATGGACTTTGCCGAGCGGGAGGGCGCGGGGATCATCGTGCGCGGCCTGCGCGCCGTCGCCGATTTCGAATATGAATATCAGATGGCGGGCATGAATCAGCAGATCAACAACCGCATCGACACTGTCTTCCTGATGGCCGATGTCGCGTTGCAGCCGATTGCCAGCCGCCTGGTCAAGGAAATCGCGCTGTTTGGGGGGCCGATCAACCGCTTTGTCACCCCGGCCGTGGAGGCAGAGGTCGTCGCCCGGGTGGACAGCATCGGGCGCAAGGGCAGCCGCGCCTGATGGCATTGGACTAAGCGCGGAATTGGGCTAAGCCGCGCCGGATTATCCGGCCAGTCGGGGTTTGCATGCGTTTTCTTTCCGTCCTGTTCCTCTCCCTGGCGACCCTCTGGGCGACCCCCGCTTCGGCGCAGCAGCAGCTTTTGGTGCCCAGCAATCGTCCCCCTGCCCCGTCGACGACGGACAAGGAAAACCTCTGGATCCTCGATCTGTCGACCGGCGGGCGCGTCACTATCTGGCTGCGGTCGGACGTTGCGCCAAAGCATGTCGAGCGGATCAAGACGCTGACCCGGCAGAAATTCTATGACGGCCTTGTCTTTCACCGCGTGATCGACGGTTTCATGGCACAGGGCGGCGATCCCAAGGGCGACGGCACGGGCGGATCGGAGCTGCCGGACCTGGAAAAGGAATTCAATTACCTGCCCCACGTCCGCGGTGCCGTGTCCGCGGCCCGCCCCGGCGCGCCGCAGGGCGCACCGGCGGAAATCGTGGCAAAGGCCGAAAATGGCGCGAACAGCCAGTTCTTCATCATGCTGGCCCCCCGCCTGTCGCTGGACCGGGATTATACCGTGTTCGGCCGCGTGCTGGAGGGGATGCAATATGTCGATTCCATCCCGCGCGGCGAGCCGCCGGCCCAGCCTGCCCGCATCGTTCATGCCTGGATCGCGGCGGACAATCCCCCGCCCTATCAGGCGGATCAGACAAAGGCAGCGGTGCCGAACGAGGATGCCGACTTGGTAATCCCGCCCGCCGGCAACTGAACCGGTTCCCTGACCGATGAAGGTCGACGCCTTCGATTTTGAACTGCCGAATGATCGGATCGCGCTGCGCCCGGCCGAGCCGCGCGATGCCGCGCGGATGCTGGTGCTGGACGGCGATGCGACGCTGGACTTGGGCGTGGCCGATCTGCCCCGGATGCTGCGTGCCGGTGACCTGATGGTGTTCAACGACACCCGCGTCATCCCCGCCCAGCTGGAGGGGATGCGCGGCGATGCCCGGATCGGCGCGACCTTGCACAAACGCGAAGGGCCGCGTCGCTGGCGCGCCTTTGTCCGCAATGCCCGGCGTGTCCGCGACGGCGACCGGATCGATTTCGCAGCGGGCGTCACCGCCATTGCCGGCGAGCGGGGCGAGGATGGCAGCCTGGCCCTTGAGTTCGAGGGGACGGAGCCGGTCGAACTGCTGCTGGAACGGGCGGGCACGGTGCCGCTGCCGCCCTATATCGCGTCAAAGCGCGCGATCGACGATCGCGACCGGGCGGATTACCAGACGATGTTCGCGCGGGAGGCGGGTGCCGTGGCCGCGCCCACCGCGTCGCTGCACTTCACGCCCGCGCTGATGGACGCCATTGCCGCGGCGGGGATCGAAACCGCCACCCTGACGCTGCACGTCGGGGCTGGCACCTTCTTGCCGGTCAAGGCGGACGATACCGACGATCACCGGATGCATGCCGAATGGGGCCGCATCGACGCCGCGACGGCCGACCGGATGAATGCGGTCCGCGCGCGCGGCGGGCGCATCATCGCGGTCGGCACGACCAGCCTTCGCCTCATCGAAAGCGCCGCCGGCCCGGACGGGATCATCCGTCCGTTCGAAGGCGACACGGCGATCTTCATCACCCCCGGCTACACCTTTCGCGGCATCGACGGGCTGATGACCAATTTCCACCTGCCCCGGTCGACGCTGTTCATGCTGGTATCGGCGCTGATGGGGCTGGATCGGATGCAGGCAGCCTATGCCCATGCCATTGCATCGGGGTACCGCTTCTATTCCTATGGCGATGCCAGCCTGTTGCTGCCGCCCCGCGCCTGACCTGAAACCAGACCCCAACTCAGACAAATCTAAAACCGGCGATATTTAGTTCTAAAATAATCATATATATGATTATAAACGGTCAGATGTATAACCGGTTTTGAACAGTTCCGGTCGAAATCCCACATTGTCGGATTGACAACGTAGGACAAATTGTTACCGCGGCGCTTGACAGTCATTGTGACTGTGATACCGCTAACAGCGTGGATCGCGTGATTCACCGGTATCTTTAACAACGGCGGGACACGCATCCGGCCGATTTTAGGAGGGGGAATATGAAGCAGTTCTCGCTGTCCACGGCGTTGGTCCGTTCTGCGTCGGTCATTGCCGTCGCCGCCAGCCTCGCCGTTCCGACCATTGCATCCGCCCAGGAAGCTGATCCCGCCGCGACCAGCCAGGATCAGACCGATGAAGACATCGTCATCGTCGGCGTCCGCGCATCGATCAACCGGGCCATCGACATCAAGCGTAATTCCGCCGGCGTCGTCGACGCGATCTCGGCCGAAGACATCGGCAAGTTTCCCGACACCAACCTCGCTGAATCGCTGCAGCGGATCACCGGCGTGTCGATCAACCGCGTGAACGGTGAAGGCTCGCAGGTCGCGGTCCGCGGCTTCTCTGGCGGTTTCAACCTGGTCACGATCAACGGCCGCCAGCTGCCGGCATCTAACGTCGATACCAGCGCCGGCAACGCCTTTGCCCGCGGCACTGGCCGTTCCTTCGATTTCCAGAATCTCGCCTCGGAAGGCGTCAGCGCGCTTGAGGTTTACAAGACCGGCCGCGCCAGCGTGCCGTCGGGCGGCATCGGCGCTGCCATCAACATCGTGACGCGCAAGCCGCTCGATTCGCGCGAAACCGGCTTTTCCGGCTCGATCGGCGCCAAGGCGCTGTACGATGTGTCGATGAGCGATGCGGAAAACGACCGCAGCCACATCACCCCGGAACTGTCCGGCCTACTGAACTGGAGCAACCCGGACGGCACCTTTGGCGCGACCCTGTTCGGCAGCTATCAGCTGCGCAACTCGGCGTCGGTTCAGGCGAACCCGAACTACTGGAACATCGTGCCGCTGAACGAATTCCTGAATTCGGGCACCTATGTGAACGCCAACACGGTCATCGAAAACCGGCCGACCACTTCGTTCGTTCAGATCCCGAACGACAGCCGCTATCAGTTCTCGGAAAACCGCCGCGAACGCATCAACGCGCAGGGCGTCGTTCAATTCCGCCCGTCCGACTCGCTCGATCTGAGCATCGACGCGCTGTATGCCAGCAACTCGCTGCAGGAAGACCGCAGCGAGCAGACCAACTGGTTCCAGCGGCCGTTTGGCCGCATCCGGTTCGATGGCGACCCGCAGATGCAGTCAGCGATCTTCCTTCAGGAAGCGATCCAGGCCGACAAGGGCTATGAGCAGCAGGCTTTTGCCACCAAGACCGAGCTCTACTCGGTCGGCGGCAACGCCAAGTGGGAAGTGGCCGACAATCTCAGCGTGATCGTCGATGGCTATCATTCGAAGTCGGTGTCGAACCCGAACAACCCCAACGGCACCTCTGCCACGCTGGTGGCAATCGGCGCGCCGGTGCGGTCCAGCCATTCGCTGACCTATGTCGACGGTTTCCCGCAGCAGGCCGAAACCATCAACGACTGCACCAATCGCGGCGGCAACTGCAACAACACGCTTGACCTGGCCGATCTCGGCTCGCAGGTCGGCCGCACCGTCACCTCGCGTCAGGAACAGCGGATCAACGGCGCAACCGCCCGCCTCGCCTGGGATTTCGGTGAAGGCAGCCGGTTCGATTTCGGCGGCCAGTATGTCGATTCCAAGATGCGCTCGACCTCTCAGCAGACGACGCAGACCCTTGGCGACTGGGGCATCACCGATACCGGCCTCATCAACCAGATCGCGGGCGATCTGGTCAGCACCTACTGCCTGACCTGCAAGTTCGATGCGTTCAACCCCGGCTCGACCGGTTCGGCGCTGATCGCGTTCCGCGGCAATGCCGTCGATCTCAACAACGTGCTCAGCCCCTATTATGCGCAGCGGGGCAAGCCCGTCGGTCCGAACCCGCCGTCGGACGATACGGTCGCTGAAAAGACCTGGGCCGTGTTCGGTCAGATGACGTGGAACGGCGAAATCGCCGGCCGCCGCGCCAGCGCCGTGATCGGCGTGCGCTACGAACAGACCGATGTCCGTTCGGTGGGTATCCAGGCGATCCCGTCCGCCATCCGCTGGGCGGCCGACAACGACTTCTTCGTCGATGCCGGCGGTGCCGGGTCGGAAGTGGTCGGCACCGGCAGCTATGAAAACCTGCTGCCGTCGCTCGATTTCAACATCGACATCGTCGAAAACCTGGTCGGCCGCGTGTCGTTCAGCAAGACGCTGGCCCGCGCGGATTATGGCAACCTGTTCGCTACCGCGAGCGCCTTTGCCCCGCCGCGTCCCACCGCGACGGGCGGCGTGCCGACCGGCAGCTCGCAGAACCCCGCCCTGCTGCCGCTGCTGTCGGACAATTTCGACGTGTCGCTGGAATGGTATTACAAGCCGTCGAGCTTCATCTCGGTCGGTTTCTTTGACAAGCGCGTCCGCAACTTCATCGGCACCGGCGTTGAAAACCGGAACCTGTTCGGGCTGCGCGATCCCAGCTCGGGGACGGCGGGCACGCGTTCGGGCCAGGCGCTCGATTTCCTGCGCGCCAATAATTACGACGTGTCGGACATCAACCTGTTCTCGTACACGGCGCTGCTGGTCCAGAACAACGGCAACGCGGCAGCAGCCACGGCGGCGTTCAATTCCAACTATGCCAATGGCGCGCTGAACGATGCGTTCGTCAACGCACTGCTGGCACAGGTCGATGTGGTGGCGGCTGCCAACGATCCGCTGTTCAACTTTGCGGTGTCTCAGCCGATCAACAACCGCGAAGGCCGGATCAACGGCTTTGAAGTGGCCTGGACGCACTTCTTCGGGAACAGCGGCTTCGGCTTTGCTGCGTCGTACACCAAGGTGAACGGCGACGTGAATGTCGATCCCTATGCCAACCCGAACGAGAACGTGTTCGCGCTGACCGGCCTTGGCGACAGCGCCAACCTGACCGGCATTTACGACAAGAACGGCCTGTCGGCCCGCGTGTCGTACAACTGGCGCGACAAGTTCCTGACGGCGACCAACCAGGGCGCGAACCGCAACCCGCTGTTCACGGCCGCGTTCGGCACGTTGGATGCGAACATCAGCTACGACATCTCGGACAACATTGCGGTGTCGCTGGAAGCGATCAACCTGACCAGCGAATCGCTGCGGCAATATGCCCGCACCGAAACGAACCTGGTGTTCGCTCAGGAGCTGAAGCCGCGCATCCTGGTCGGCGCGCGTTACCGCTTCTGATGACGGGCGGCCTTTCACAAGGCCGCTTCGTTTACCCGCTCAGGAGGGGGGGAAAGGCCGTTGCCTGTGTGCAACGGCCTTTTTCCATCCGCTGCCCCTGGGGGGGATCGCGCCCACCCGCAAATCCGATAGACTGTCGCCATGACCAACTATGCCCTGCTCAACAATATCGACCATGCCGAACTGAAGATCGCGCCGGGCCATGGCGCCCGCTTTGGGGAGGCGGTGAACCAGATCGCCGTGCTGCCCAATGAGTTCGAGGCCGTGCAGCGCGATTATCCCATGCTGCTGATGCGCGATGAGGACGGCGCGTTGCAGACGGTTGCCCTGCTTGGCCTTGACCGGGGCGAAAATCTGTTCGTCACTGACGAACGCTGGGACGCGCGCTATATCCCCGCGCTGATGGCGCGCGGCCCGTTCCTGATCGGACTGGGTGAGCGCGACGGCGTGCGCGAACCCATGATCCATATCGATCTGGATCATCCCCGCATCGTCAGTGATGGCGGCATGGGCCATCCGGTATTCCTGCCCCATGGCGGCAATGGCCCGGTGCTCGACGCGACGATCGAGGTATTGCGGACCATCCATGAGGGGCACGTCGTCGCCGCCGATTGCTATGCGGCGTGGGAGGCGCTTGACCTGATCGAGCCGATCGCACTCGAACTGGCGCTCAACGATCGCGAAATCTATGCGCTTGAGGACTATCTGACGATCAGCCAGGCGCGTTTTGCCGATCTCAGCGGCGATGAACTGGGCACGCTGCACGCGCGCGGCTTCCTTGCCCCCGCTTTGTATCTGATCGCCTCGCTCGGCAATATCAGCGCGCTGATCGACCGCAAGGTCGCGCTGCTGGCAGCGGCAGAGGGGGAGTAGCGGCCATGGCGCTGCCCGTGCCTGCCCGGACCCGCGTGATCGACGGAACCGATGCAGCCACGCTGCCCATCGCCGATCTGATCGCAGAGGGGCGGCCGGCGATCCTGCGCGGCATCGCCCGCGATCTGCCGCTGGTCGCGGCAGGCCGCGCCGGGCCGGATCATGCCATCGCCTATCTCAAGACCTTTGATGGCGGCCGCCCGATCACCGTCTATTGCGGCGATCCCGCCATTGGCGGACGGTTCGGCTATGCCGACGAGTATCGCGGGCTGAATTTTTCCGCCACCCGTGCCGGGCTGTCGGAAACGCTGGACCGGATCGCCGCCACGCTGGGTGATCCCGCCGCGCCAAGCCTGTATGTCGGATCGACCGATCTCGATCTGTATCTGCCCGGCCTGCGCGCACAGGCGGCATTGCCCTTTGGCGATCCGTCGCTTGCCGCGCATCCGCCGTTGGTCAGCATCTGGATCGGTAACCGCACCACCGCACGCGCGCATTTCGACATGTCGAACAACATCGCCGTGACGATGGTCGGCCGCCGCCGCTTCACCCTGTTCCCGCCGGATCAGATCGGCAATCTCTATCCCGGCCCGCTTGATCCCACGCCCGCGGGTCAGGTGATCAGCACGGTCGATTTCGCCGCGCCCGACCTGTCGCGGCATCCCGGTTTCGCCGATGCCCTTGCCGCGGCGGAGGTTGCGGAAATGGAACCGGGCGATGCCCTGATCTATCCCGCGCTGTGGTGGCATCAGGTCGAGGCGCTGGACCCGTTCAACGCCATGATCAACTATTGGTGGAACCAGGCATCGCCGCACATGGACACGCCGATGCTGACCCTGCTGCATGGCCTTATTTCGCTGCGCGACCGGCCGGACGGGGAAAAGGCGGCGTGGCGCGCCCTGTTCGACCATTATGTGTTCGGCCCCGCAACCCGCGCGGGCGATCCCCTGCCCCCCCATGCCCGCGGACCGCTTGCCGCGCCGATGGACCCGATGGAGGCGCGCCGCCTGCGCGCCATGATCCTGCAAAAGATGAACCGATGACCGATCGCTCCCCTGCCCGCACCCGTGTCGTGATTGCCGGCGGCGGCACCGCCGGATGGTGCGCCGCAGCCGCCCTGTCGAAACAGCTGGGCGCGCTCATCGACATCACCCTCGTTGAATCGGACGAGATCGGCACGGTCGGCGTGGGCGAGGCGACGATCCCCACCGTCCGGTCGTTCCACACCCTGTGCGGCATCGACGAGCGCGAATTCATGGCCGCCACCCAGGCGACGTTCAAACTGGGCATCGCGTTCGAAAACTGGGCACGGCCCGGCGACCGCTATCTCCACAGCTTCGGCGTGGTCGGCAAATCCACCTGGATGGCGGATTTTCAGCATATCTGGCTGGAGGCGCGGCGACAGGGGATTGCCGGGCCGATCGGCGATTACTGTTTCGAGCATCAGGCGGCGGACGCGGAAAAATTTTACGTCTCGGACGCTGCAAAGATCAGCTATGCCTTTCACCTCGACGCCACCGCCTATGCCCGTTTCCTCCGCTCGATCAGCGAACGGCAGGGCGTCCGCCGGGTCGAGGGGCGGATCGCCCGCGTCGAACAGCATGGCGAAACCGGCGATATCGCCGCGCTTCACCTTGAAAACGGCACGGTGATCGCCGGCGACCTGTTCATCGATTGCACCGGCTTTCGCAGCCTGCTGCTCGGCCAGACGCTGGGCGTGCCCTATGTCGACTGGAGCGAATGGCTGCCGATGAACGCGGCGCAGGCGGTGCAGACCGAAGCGGTGCGCCCGGCCGTGCCCTATACCCGCGCCATCGCGCATGATGCCGGCTGGCGCTGGCAGATCCCGCTGCAGACGCGGGTCGGCAACGGTCTTGTTTATTCGACCGACTATCTGTCCGACGACGCGGCGCGCGACCGGCTGCTCGGCGCGATCGAGGGTCGGCCGCTGACCGAACCGCGCCAGCTGCGCTTCACCACCGGCCGCCGCGCGCGGCTATGGGAACGCAACGTGGTGGCAATGGGCCTGTCCAGCGGGTTTCTGGAGCCGCTGGAATCAACCAGCATCCACCTGATGATGATCGCGGTCACGCGGCTCATCCAGATGTTCCCGTTCGGCATGGGCAGCCATCAGGCGCTGGCCGACCGGTTCAACGCGATCAGCATTGCCGAGCTGGAGGGCGTGCGCGATTTCATCATCCTGCACTATGCCGCGACCCAGCGCGACGATAGTCCGTTCTGGCAGCGGTGCCGTTCGATGACCCTGCCCGACAGCCTGCGGGCGCGCATGACCCTGTGGCGCGAAAGCGCACAGGCGTTTCAGGCGGGCGAGGATATCTTCCGGGTCGACAGCTGGATTCAGGTGATGCTGGGCCAGCGGGTCGAGCCGCAGGACTGGCACGCCGTCGCGCGCATGATCCCGCCGCCCCGGCTGGCGGAATCGCTGCGCGACCTGAAGCAGCAGATCGACCGTGCGGTGGGCCAGATGCCGCATCATGCGGATTTCGTGGCGGGATATTGTCCGGCCCGCGCGGCCTGACCCCTTGCGCCCGCTGCCAAGCGCGGCCACGCTGATCGGATGAGTGCGATTGCCCTTGCCGCCCTGCTCGCCCTGTCGGGTCAGCAGGCCGCGCCCCCCGCCCCGCCGCCGGTCGTGCAGACCATGCCGCGCGCGCTGATCATGGCAGAGCCGCTGGCGCTGTTCTTTGCCGGATGCGACGGGGATGGCGATGCCGTGCTGGCGCGGGCCGAACTGGTCGCCTGCGTCGATCGCACCTTTCGCCCGATGCTGGACAAGGGCGGGGTTGCGGCCGGCTATATCGCGTGGTCGGACTGGGCCGAACGCTATCTGGGCGATCGCAATGCCCTGCCCAGCCCCTTTGCGGTCGATGGCGACCGGGACGACCGGATCACGCCCGACGAATGTCTGGCCGCGATGAACCAGGGGTTCGACCGGATGGACCGGGACAAGGACGGCCGCCTGACCCGTGCCGAAATGCTCACCATCGCGGGTGCGCGCGGCATGGATGGCGACATGCGCCGCGACCGCCCCCCGCAGCGCAGGCGATAGAGCGGCAATCGCCATGGGCGTCCATCATTCCCATGCCCACGGCCACAATCATGGCCACGGTCATAGCCACGGTCATGGGCACAGCCATGGTCACGGTCATGGGCACGCCCCGGCCGGCGATTTCGGCTGGGCATTTGCCATCGGTACGCTGCTCAATCTCGGTTTTGTCCTGATCGAGGGGACATGGGGGTTCTGGACCGGGTCGATCGCGCTGGTGGCCGATGCTGGCCATAACCTCACTGATGTCGCGGGCCTGGTCATTGCATGGATCGCCTCCGGCCTGGCCCGGCGCTCGCCCTCTGCGCGGTTCACCTATGGGCTCAGCGCCGCATCGATCCTTGCGGCCCTCGCCAATGCGCTGATGCTGATGGCGGCGATTGTCGTGATTGCCGCCGAATCGGTGCGTCAGTTCGTCGACCCCGCGCCCGTTCCTGGCCTCACGGTGATGATCGTTGCGGGCATCGGCATCGTCATCAACCTGGGCACCGCGCTGCTGTTTGCGCGGGGACGGCATGGCGACATCAACATTCGCGGCGCGTTCCTGCACATGGCGGCGGATGCGGCGGTGTCGGCCGGCGTGGTCGCGGCGGGCGCGATCCTGCTGCTGACCGGGGCATGGTGGGTCGATCCGCTGGTCGGCCTTGTCATCGCCGCCGTCATCCTGTGGTCCGGCTGGGGCCTGTTCCGGGAATCGGTTGCGATGGCGCTGCACGGCGTTCCCGCGGGGATCGACCCGGTGGCGGTGGAGGCGATGCTGGCCGCCCAGCCCGGCGTGGCGCGGGTGCACGACCTTCACATCTGGCCAATGAGCACGACCGAAGCGGCGCTGACCGCACATCTCGTCATGCCCGACGGGCACCCCGGCGACGATTTTCTGCTCGCACTGCAACATCGGCTAGCGCACGATCACCGGATCGGGCACATGACCGTTCAGGTTGAAACGGGAACGGGAACCGAATGTCGGCTGCATGGAGGGCATCGTTGAGCGATGGCGAGGCGCCGATTGCGCCTGCAATCCTTGCCGATCCCGCTGACCCGATCTGCCGGCTGGCGATCTTCGATTTCGACGGCACGCTGTCGGACAGCGGTACCTGGTTCCTGTCGATCGTCGATGAACTGGCCGACCGGTTCGGCTTTCGTCATGTCTCGCCAGAGGAGATCGAGACGCTGCGCGGCCGCACCACGCGCGAGGTGATCCGCGCGGTCGGCATCTCCCGCTGGCGCCTGCCCGCAATCGCCCGCTATGTTCAGGCGCGCTTTGCCGAAAATGCCCACCGGATCGAACTGTTTCCCGGCGTATCCGACATGCTGGCACAGGTGCATGACGCGGGAATCCGCATCGCCATCTGCACGTCCAACACCGAAGCCAATGCAAAGGCCGTGCTGGGGCCGGACAATGTCGCGCTGGTCGAACATTTCGAATGCGGGGCCAGCCTGTTCGGCAAGGCGCGCAAGTTCCGGCGGCTGATGCGCAAGCTGAACGTCCGTCCGGACGAGGCGCTGTCGGTGGGCGATGAAACGCGCGACGTCACCGCCGCGCGCAAGGCGGGGGTGCGGTGCGGCGCCGTCCTGTGGGGCTATGCCAATCCCGGCATCCTGGGCGCGATGCACCCCGACTGGCTGTTTACCGGCCCCGACCATGTGGTCCGCACGATCCTGGGCCGATAGGCGCATCTGCCAGCGCCCCGGTGCGCAGGTGCCCGCTTCATTTTGCCGGCCATAGCGCCTAAGGCGCGCGTCATGCCTTCCCGTTTTCAGTTCACCATCCATGCCACCGATGGCCGCGCCCGCACTGGCGAGATCGCGATGCAGCGCGGCACCATCCGCACCCCTGCCTTCATGCCCGTCGGCACGGCCGCCACGGTCAAGGCGATGAAGCCGCAGGACGTGCGCGCGGCGGGGGCCGACATCATTCTGGGCAACACCTATCACCTGATGCTGCGCCCGACGGCGGAACGGGTGGCGCGGCTGGGTGGCCTGCACGCCTTTATGGGCTGGGATCGCCCGATCCTGACCGACAGCGGCGGCTATCAGGTGATGAGCCTATCCGAGCTGACCAAGCGGAGCGAGGAAGGCATCGTCTTCAAATCGCATCTCGACGGCACGCGGCACATGCTGTCGCCGGAACGGTCGATGGAAATTCAGCGACTGTTGGGGTCGAACATCGTCATGGCGTTCGACGAACTGGTCCCCACCACCTCGACGCGAGAGGTACAGGCCGCCGCCATGGAACGGTCGATGCGCTGGGCGCGCCGGTCGCGGGCCGGATTCGACGCGGGCGGCGATCATGCCGCCAACAACGCATTGTTCGGTATTCAGCAGGGCGCGCTGGATCAGGGGCTGCGCAAAGCGAGCGCCGATGCGCTGCTCGACATCGGCTTTGACGGGTATGCCATTGGTGGCCTGGCGGTCGGCGAAGGGCAGGAAGCGATGTTCGGCGTCCTCGATTACGCGCCGGGTCAGCTGGATGCGGCCAAGCCGCGCTACCTGATGGGCGTCGGCAAGCCGGACGACATTGTCGGCGCGGTCGAACGCGGCGTCGACATGTTCGATTGCGTGCTGCCCACCCGGTCCGGCCGCACGGGACAGGCGTTCACCCGGTCCGGCCCGATCAACCTGCGCAACGCCCGCTTTGCCGAGGATCAGGGCCCGCTCGATCCCGACTGCGCCTGTCCGGTGTGCACTAAATGGAGCCGCGCCTATCTGCACCACCTCGTTAAATCGGGCGAAATATTGGGCGCGATGCTGATGACCGAACATAATATCGCCTTTTATCAGGCGCTGATGCAGGATCTGCGGAACGCCATCGGCCAGGGTCGGTTGACGCTATTCGCCAATGAATTCCGCAGCCGCTATTCCAGCGGCAAGGCGGCTGATGCGACTGGAGGGAAATCTTGACGGACGAAACCACCAAACCCGTGGGCAATGAAATCACCGATGTCGCGCTGAGCGCGAAATCGACGCTGCAGGCGATCGAGGAGGCCAAGGCCAACGACCCGGCCGAAGCGGATGCCCAGAAAAAGCGCTGGCCCAGCAGCACCGTTGGCCTGGCCGCGGGCATCGGCGTCGGTTCGGCTGCGCTGGTCGCTGCCCTGCTCTACGCCAATCGGGGCAAGGGCAAGAAGTAAGCGGTCGCTGGCCCGGCCCGTTCAGGCGCTGGCACGTTCCAGCAGGCGGACGGGCACCGGGGCGGGCGTAAACTCGCGCCCGTCCAGCATGGCCAGCATCAATTCGACCAGCTCGTCCCCGGCCCGGTCGTAATCCTGTTCGATCGTGGTCAGCGGCGGGCTGGCGTACAGTCCGGCGCGGATGCCGTCGAACCCGATCACCGGCACCGCGCCCGGCACGCTGATCCCGGCTTCCTGCAACCGCTGCATCGCGCCCAGCGCAACCAGGTCGCTGGCGGCGAACACGCCGTCAAAGGTCAGGCCGATGCCCAGCGCCCATTCGATCGCCGCAATGCCATAGGATTCGCGATCCCCGCCAAAGGGGACGGCGACCGGATCCACCTCGATCGCGGCCAGCCCGGCCGCTGCCATCGCCGCGCGATACCCGACGCACCGGTCGCCAAACTGCCTGAGGCTGTTGTCGCTGGGGCCAAGGAACAGGATGCGGCTGCACCCCCGCGCGATCAGCCGCTCGGTCGCCAGCCGTCCGCCCGCGCGGTTATCGGCATGGACGGCGGCAATCCCTTCGACCGATCCGGTCCATGCGGCGATCCGCTTGCCCTGTTCGGCCAGCCTGGCAAAAAAGGCCCAGCCGTCGCGGTTCTGCCCCGAACCGATCACGATCACCCCGTCGGCCAGCCCCGAATCCTCATAGGCGCCGAAAAATGGATCGCCGCCCGCGCCCTGAAAACTGACCAGCAGGCTATAGCCATGCTCGGCCGCCGCGACCGAGATTGCGCTCAGCAGGGAAAGGTAGAACGGGTTCACGTCCCCCGCCCGGCCGCCCGGCGGGGCCAGCACGACCAGCGCCAGCGTCTGCGTGCGCCCGGTGCGCAGCCGCGATGCGGGCACGTTCAGCGAATAGCCCATTTCCCGCGCAATCGCCTGAATCCGTTCGCGCGTTTCGGCAGCGACACTCGGATCGTTGCGCAACGCCCGCGATACGGTCGGCTGCGAAACGCCAGCGCGTTCGGCCAGTTCGACGGAGGTCAGGCGGGGCGGCGATTTGGTCAAACGGTCCTTCCTTCGCGGATGACCTACGCTGGCAACCCGCTTTGGTGCAACCCCGCCAGGCCGTCCCGGTCAAGGACGCCGCGCTCGGTAATATATCCCGTCACCAGCCGGGCAGGGGTAATGTCGAACGCATGGTTGGCGGCGGGCGATGCGGTGACGCGCACCGTTTCAATCCGGCCATCGGCAGTCGGCCCGGTCAGCCAGGCCAGTTCATCGCCCGACCGTTCTTCGATCGGCACTGCCGCGCCATCGGGCGTCGCCGGGTCGAACGTGGTGGACGGCAGCGCCACGTAAAAGGGGACGCCATTGTCGTGCGCGGCCAGCGCCTTCAGATAGGTGCCGATCTTGTTGCAGACATCGCCGTTCGCCGTCACCCGGTCGGTGCCGACGATCACGGCATCCACCTGTCCCCGCATCATCAGCAGGCCGCCGGAATTGTCGCTGATCAGGTGATGCGGCACGCCATGCCCGGCCAGTTCGAATGCGGTCAACAGCGCGCCCTGATTGCGCGGCCGCGTCTCGTCGACCCAGACATGGACCGGCACGCCCTCGTCATGCGCCAGGTAAATGGGCGCGGTCGCGGTGCCGTAATCCGCCGTCGCCAGCCATCCGGCATTGCAATGCGTCAGGACATTGACCGTCTGCCCCGCCTTGCGCGCCGCCAGATCGCGGATCAGCGCCAGGCCGTGTTCGCCGATCGCGCGGTTGATCGCCACTTCCTCGTCACAGATGCGGTCCGCCTCGGCAAAGGCGGCGGCGGCGCGTTGATCCGGCGACAGCGGCCGGACGATGCGCCCCACCCGATCCAGCGCCCAGCGCAGATTGACCGCTGTCGGCCGCGCCGCCCCCAGCAACGAGTCCGCCCGCGTCAGCCCCTCGTCCGACGGATCGACCGCCAGAGCCATCGCCAGGCCATAGGCGGCAGTTTCGCCAATCAGCGGCGCCCCACGCGTCCACATCTCGCGGATCGCCGTTGCGGCTGTCTGTGCATCGCGGATTTCGACCCACCGGATTTCCCAGGGCAGCAGCCGCTGGTCCAGGATGCGGCACCCCGCCCCATCCTGCGTCCGCATGATCGACCGGGTGGCAACGCCGTTCAGCTTCACGGCAGTACCTCCGCCAGCGTGGCGACATCGCCTGCACCGCCCACCCGGTCGATCAGCAGCGCCTGCATCCCTGCGGCCCGCGCGGCCTCGACCTCCGGCATCATGTCGCTGACGAACAGCACCTCGCCGGCCGGCAGCCCCAGCGCGGCAGCAATCGCGGCATAGGACGCCGCCTCCCGCTTTGCGCCCACCCGCGTGTCGAAATGCTCGCCCAGATGGGGGGTCAGGTCGCCCGCCTCGGAATGACGGAACAACAGCTTCTGTGCCTCGACCGAGCCGGAGGAATAGATGTGCACCGGCACGCCCGCCGCCCGCCACCGGGCCAGCGCCGCCACCGTGTCGGGATAGACATGGCCGCGGATCGTGCCATCGGCATAGCCATCGGCCCAGATCATCCCCTGAATGGTCTTGAGCGGCGTTACCTTGCGGTCCTCGTCGATCCACCGGATCAGCGTGTCGACCGGATCGCCCGGTTCCATCGCGGCCACTTCGTTCAGGATGGCCGCGGCCGCATCGGGATGCGCCGCCACCCAATCCCGCAGATGCGCGCGGGCATAGGGAAACAGAACCTCCGCGACAAAGGCGATGGAGGATGTGGTGCCCTCGATATCGAGCAGCAGGGCCTTGGGCTTGGTCATGCAGCGCCCTTATCAAGCCCCTGTCCGTCAGGGGAGGGGCAAGTGCTATGCCGCGACCGGGTCGTGCCGTGGAAATCGGCTTGCGATATCGTCGCCAGTGAATTTCGCCACCCAGCCGTCCGGATTCACGAACAGGCGGATCGCGGTAAAGGTCGGGCTGGGCCCCATGTCGAACCAGTGGGTCATGCCCGCCGGTACGGAAATCAGGTCGCCTGCCGTGCACAGCAGCGCATGGACATGGCCGTTGGCGTGCAGCGTGAACAACCCCTCGCCCTCGACAAAAAATCGCACTTCGTCCTCGGCATGGGCGTGCTCGTCCAGGAACTTGGTCCGCAGGCTCGCCCGGTCGGGATGATCGGGCACCATGCGGACGATATCGACGGACTGATAGCCGCCCTCTGCCTTCAGCCGGTCGATCTCCGGCGCATACAGCGTCAGGATCACGTCATTATCCGCCCCATGCGGCACATCGCGCAGCGGCCAGCGTTCGAACCGCACGCCGATCCCGGCCATCTCCCGCACGATCACCGCACCATCGGCGCTGTCCAGCAGCACCGCATCGGGCGCATCCTCGGCATATACGCGCAACCGGCTCATGGTCTTGCTCCCCTGATCGTCAGCGCGGCGATCTCTGCCGCGATCATGAATTCCGTCGCCTCGGCCACCCGCTCGGCTTCGGCAACATCCCGGCCCCAGCCATAGATGCCATGCGCGCGGATCATGAACACCGGCGCGGTATCCTCCGCCGTCAACCGCCCGCCCAGCGCCGCCTCGATCTCGCCCATGTCCTGGCTGTTGTCGACCACCGGGATGACCCGTTCGGTGTCGTGCGTCTCGACGCCCGGATATGCCTTCAGCATCTCGTGCCCGGCCAGCACCAATGCGTCGCCCAGGGTGCGGCTCAGCGCAACGCCGCCCGGCGAATGCCAGTGCAGGATCGCGCCAGCGTCAGGAAACTGGCGATAGATCAGCGCGTGCAGCGCGGTTTCGGCCGATGGCCGACCCGGCTCCAGCGGCTCACCCTCCGGCGTTGCCAGCATCAGATCAGCGGGGGTCAGCCGCCCCTTGTGCGTGCCGGACCGGGTAATGGCGATCGTTTCGGCGTCCAGCCGCACCGAATGATTGCCGCTGGTCGCCGCTGCCAGCCCGCGCGCATCCAGCCGCGCGGTCGCCGCGATCAACGCCGCGATCGCTCCCTCTGCGGTATCCGTCTTTGGGGCAATTATGCTCATCTTCAGGGATTTAGGCGCAAGCCCGGTCAGCCACAAGGATCACCCGACCACCCGCCCTTCCGCCGCGCCCCCTTGCGGCGAAGGGGCGAAGCAGGCAACGCTGCCCCGTCTGTAAAATTACCGGGAACCTATTGCTTGAACCCCGTCTTTGCCTCGCTCGGCACCACCATATTCGAGGCGATGTCCGCCCGGGCACGCGAAAGCCGCGCCATCAATCTGGGTCAGGGATTTCCGGAAGAGGATGGCTGCCCCGCCGTCATCGCCGCCGCTGCCGCCGCGCTGACCGGCCAGTCGAACCAATATCCCCCGATGCCGGGCCTGCCCGTGCTGCGCGATGCGGTGGCAGGATGGTACAACGACACGCAGGGCACCGATTTTGCGGCACAGGAAGTCATCGTCACCTCCGGCGCAACAGAGGCGCTGGCCGCCGCGATCCTGGCGCTGGTGTCGCCCGGCGATCAGGTCGTGCTCGTCCAGCCGCTCTATGACGCCTATCTGCCGCTGGTTCAGCGGGCGGGCGGCGATGCGCGGCTGATCACGCTTGCCCCGCCCGACTGGCGGCTGACGCGCGAGATGCTGGACGCGGCTGCCGACCGGCCGCGCTTCATCCTGCTGAACGATCCCGTCAATCCGACCGGCGCGATGATGGATGATGCCACCCGCGCGATGATCGCCACATGGTGCGTGGACCACGACGTCATCGCCATCTGCGACGAGGTGTGGGAGGGCGTGACCTTCGACGGCCGCCGCCATCGCCCGCTGATTACCGAAGCGGGAATGCGCGAACGGACGATCAAGATCGGTTCGGCCGGCAAGCTGTTCGCGCTGACGGGATGGAAGGTCGGCTGGCTGTGCGCTGCGCCCGCCCTGTCCTCGGTGCTGGCAAAGGCGCATCAGTTCATCACCTTTACCACGCCGCCCGCGCTGCAATGGGGCGTCGCGCATGGCCTGACCCATGAACGCGGCTGGATCGAGGGGATGGCAGCGGATCTTCAGCGGTCGCGCGACCGGCTGGCATCGGGGCTGGCACAGGCGGGGTTCGTTACGACGCCCAGCGCCGGCACCTATTTCCTGTCAGTCGATCTGCCGGCCAGCGGCATTGCGATGGGCGATGTGGCATTCAGCGAATGGGCGATCGACCATGCCGGCGTCGCCAGCATCCCCCTATCCGCCTTTTTCGCCGCGGACCCGGTGACCACCCATGTCCGCCTGTGCTTCGCCAAATCCGACGCGACACTGGACGCCGCGATCGAACGGCTGGCGCGGGCGAGACCCTGAACTCCTCCCCCCTTGAGGGGGAGGATAGCATAGCTTGCCGCTTCAGCGGCTAGCGGCGCTTGGAGAGGGGGTATCCCGAACGCTAACCTTGGGCCAAATCCCCCCACCATTCCGGCACTATCGCATCGCCCGGTGCCTCCACCCGGCGATGCTCGACCATCAGGCCAAGGTCGGGATAGGTGGCGCGCGTCCGCTCCCCCGCCTCGCCCAGCGGGGCGACCATCAGGCGGCGGTTCACCTTTGACCGGTGGTGCATCCGCGCCGTGTTCTCCTGGCCGACATAACAGCCCTTGGTGAAACTGACCCCGTTCAACTCGCGGGCATTGCATTCCAGCCACAGCGTCTTGTCCTGGCCCAGTTCGCCCGCACCCTCCGTCACGCCCAGCGCCAGCCGGTGTGCCCGCCATGCGGGGGACGCATCCCCCCCGCCCGGCTCGCCCAGCCAACGGTGGCCGAGCGCCGCCAGGCGCGGATCGGCCACGCCCCGCGCGGCATCATCGGGCGACCAGTGCACCGCGATCTGCGTCCGATCGATCGTGACGGCGCGGCGCAGGCGATACAGGGACAGCCGCCGGATCAGCGCGTCGGCCTCACCCGCCTCGCAATCGATCAGCAGGTCCGCGCCATCGTCCCACACGATGAAATCGAACAGCGCCTTGCCCTGCGGCGTCAGCAGCCCGGCCCAGACGGGCCGCTCCGGCGCGACCGACAGGACATCGTTCGTCACCAGCCCCTGCAGAAAAGGGCGCACATCCGCACCGCGCATCGCAATGACGGCCCGGTCGGCCAGTTCGGTGGGGATCATGTCCATCGCGCCGATATAGGCCGCCGCACCGGGCGCGTCAGCCCCGCACCGGGGTGTTTCGCTGACGCCGCTTTTTGCCTAAGGGCGATGGCATGACTGATACGCTTACGATCCGCCGCCCCGACGACTGGCACGTCCATCTGCGCGATGGCGCCATGCTGCAGGCCGTGGCGCAGTACACCGCCCGCCAGTTCGCCCGCGCCATCGTGATGCCCAATCTGGCCCCGCCGATCACCAGCGCGGATCAGGCTGATGCCTATCGCGACCGCATCCTGGCCGCGGTGCCGCCGGGCATGAACTTCACGCCGCTGATGACCTGCTATCTGACCGATGGGGCGGATGGCGCTGCAATCGTCGAGGGTTTCCGGCGCGGATCCTTTGCCGCGTGCAAGCTCTATCCGGCCCATGCGACGACCAATTCCTCGCACGGCGTTACCGATATCGCGAACATCCGCGGCGTGCTGACGGCGATGGAGGCGGCGGAAATGCCGCTGCTCATCCATGGCGAGGTGACCGACCATCATGTCGACATCTTTGATCGGGAGGCGGTGTTCATCGACCGCATCCTGTCCGGCATCGTCCGCGACTTTCCGGGCCTCCGCATCGTGTTCGAACACATCACGACCGAGGATGCGGTGCAGTTCGTGGAAAGCGCCGGCGACAACATCGCCGCGACCATCACGCCGCAGCATCTGCACCTCAATCGCAACGCGATCTTCGATGGCGGCATCCGCCCGCACGCCTATTGCCTGCCCGTGGTGAAGCGCGAAAAGCACCGGCTGGCGCTGCGCCGCGCCGCCACCTCCGGTTCGGCCAGCTTCTTCCTCGGCACGGACAGCGCACCCCACGCGCTGGAGCGCAAGGAAACCGCCTGTGGCTGTGCCGGCATCTTCAACGCGCCCCATGCCATCGAAAGCTATGTGCAGGTGTTCGACGAGGAAGGCGCGCTCGACCGGCTGGAGGCATTCGCCTCGCTGAACGGACCCGCCTTTTACCGCCTGCCGGTGAACGAGGAAACGATCACGCTGACCCGCGGCGGCGAAACGGTGGCCGCATCCATCCCGGCAGCCGGCACCAGCGTGGTGCCCTTCCATGCCGGCGAAACGCTGGGCTGGCGAATGGTCGGCTGACCCACATAGCGCTGTTCAGCGGAGCGCAGCTACCAGATCACTTTCGAAGCGTGCGGCATCATTGCGTCCGGCATGCAGCATGGCACGATCCAGCGTCAGGCTAATGCGACCTTTGGCCATCACGATCCCGCTGTCACAAAAGCCGCACAATGTCGTCAGGTCATGCAGCGCGGTGATCAGGACAAGCCCGTCCGCCACCAACCGGGCCAGAACCGCACGCACATCAAACGCCGCCACCGGATCCAGCCAGTTGAACGGTTCATCAAGGATCACGATGCGACACGGCCGCGCAAAGGCCATGGCAAGGGCGGCACGCTGGCGCATCCCCGACGAACATTCGGCCGCCGGGATGTCGAGCAGCGCGCCGATCCCCAGCGCTTCCCAAAGACCCCGGTTTCGTTGCTCCTGAACCTCCAGCGGATCGCCGGCCAGTTCCAGCAGGCTACCCAACCGCAAGGCCGCCGGAAAATGCTCGATTGGCGGAGCAAAACCGATCGTCCGTGCCCGCGCATCACGGTCTGCGGCGCTTTCGCGGCCAAAAATTGCGCAACTGCCTGCCGTAATCGGCAATCGCCCTGCGATGGCGCGCAGCAGAGTGGTCTTGCCTGATCCGTTGGCACCGATCACGCCCAGCCATTGTCCGACCATCGCAGATGCGGTGACATCATGCACGATCCGCCGCCCGACTCGGCTGACGTCAATACCCGTGATCGTCAGCGCAGCCGTCATTGCAGCAACCATCGTGCGTTCGCCCCGCGTCGGGCCAACCCCAGCATGGCGATCGCAATGATCACGCCGCCAAGCGGTGGCAGGGTAAAGCCTGCATAGCCGGCGGCGCCGACAACCAATGCCACCGTCCAGTCCGCAACCAGCGGGCTCAGTGCGCGATAGGCAAGGATGCGCAATGCTGTCACAAGCGGCACCGCTATCGAAACCAGACAAATGGCTATGGCCAGGGGCCAACTCCCCGCCACCATCAGCAGAATTGCAAGGGGCCAAAGCAGCGCAATCTGGACCGACAGCCAATGGCGCAACAGCGATAGTCCGCCATGCCCGACCAGCGTCATGAACCGGACAACCTCTGCGTCTACCCGCGCGGTCAGTGCGAGCACACCCAATGCATAGCTTATGATGACGATGGCGTTCAAATCATGGCTGGAAGGAATGAATACACTCCCGACGCCAACGCCAACCGACACCGCCGCCGCCGCAATCCACGCACGGGGAAAGCGGTGAAGCCCCGGCGACGCAATCCGGCCCCTCAGGCGATGGCCATGTGCCTGCACAAGGGGCAGGAGCACCCCCACACTCAGACCGATACACCCGCCGATCAGGATGCCGTTTTCATCGAACAGGCCCAGGACAGCCAGCGTTGCAATCGCCATGACAAATGCGCCGAGGGTCAGCGACACCGCATATCCGACACGCGCGCGAAGCCGTTGCGCTTCATGCGCAAGCACCCCATCGGCGCGATGAAACCGTAAGCGTTCAATCAGCAGTTTCGCTACACCGGCTGCGATCAATGCGGTGATTGCAACGCCCAGCATCGATCGGCGATCAGACGGCAACCCGCCGACCGCCACCCGCGCAATCAGCGCCAGCAGCGGTACGGCAACCATTACCGTCAGCCAGTCATCGATCCGCCTGAACAGCTTGGGTACGACCGCCAGTGCAATCGCCACATCGTGCTTGATAAGAACAAAACCCAAGGGCGATCCAGCAGTACCGGCGACGATAGCCAATGGTAGCAAGGGATTGCCGTCGGGTCACTCGCTACCAATGGCTTTCGTGATCTGCGTTCACCCTATGCCGAAATCCATCAATTGCCGGGGAACCAACTCATGTCTGACCGGCACTTTTGCGGGACGCGTCCGCCTGTTGTGCCAACCTGCGTTGAACCGATGCATCTTGATCGAAATGTGACAGGCAAGCGCCGCAGCACGTTCGGAGATCGGGCCGCCAGTCTGAGGGATGCGGGCGGCGTGGGCGTTATCGACCTGCCTTCAATCAGAACGGCAGCCAGCGTTGCTTTTCGCTGAACCGCATATAGCCGACATTGGCGCCCAGCCGCCATCCGACGCCCAGCCGGATGGGGATCAGCACCGTATCGCCGCGCCGCAGGTAACTCGCCGAAAAGCCGCCGACGAAATAGACGCGGCCCTCTGCGGCGGGGAATCGCTTATACAGCTGCTGCTGTTCGGCCAGGTTGTAAACCAGCACGAACACCTTGGCCGCATCGCCGCCAATGTCGAAGCCCACCGACGGCCCGGTCCAGTAAACCGGCGCTTGTCCCAGCTGCTTGTGGCTCATCGTGCCCGAGCCATAGCGCAGGCCGACGACAAACGCGCCGCCCGCCTCTCGCCCGGCGATATAGGCGCTGGGCTCGCCCTGATCTTTCAGGATGTTTTCGATGATCCCGGCCAGGCCCTCGGCACCCTTGCCGAACACGCCCTCGGCCGCGCCGATCAGGTCCTGTTCGCGATAGGTCTTGGTGGTGTCGGCGTCCGCCGTCGTGGTGCCCGCCGGCGCCGTGCCGCTCTGCGCGCCATAGGGCTGGCCATAGGGGCTGCGGGTGGTGGCATAGGGATCGTCGGTCGGAACGCCGTCCTGCGTCGTCGGCTGGACCGGCGGCGGATTGGTGGTCGTCACCGGCGGCGGCGACGCGGGGGGCAGCGTGCCGTTCAGGTCCTGATCCATCGCGGTGTTAGGATCGACCGTCGCGATCTGCGCATGCGCAAGACCCGGCATCGCCAGGCCGATCGCCAGCATGATGCTCAACACAAACCGCTTCATATCAAAACCCCCGGGTCGGCCAGCATTAACCTTATGCCCGCGCCGCCTGTCCCGGCAATGAACAGACGACGACCCGAATCGATTTTGCGCTGGATGACCGGATTGCCCGCGAAACGATCGGCCGGACCGACAATGAAATCCCCCGGTTGATCAACCCCCTGCCCATCGCTATAGCCCACCGCTCGGCGCATCCGGAGACGTGGGTGAGTGGCTGAAACCAACGCTTTGCTAAAGCGTCATACGGGAAACCGTATCGAGGGTTCGAATCCCTCCGTCTCCGCCACCTCGATCTTCATCGGAAATGGACACCGGCCATCCTGCGCCGGCCGGGCGCAGCTGCCCGGTGCTGATCGTTTGGACTAATTTCCTATTGACTCGATAGGAATATGCCATCACTCACGGAATCGGGGCGTAGCGGGGGGTTCTCGCCGCGCGCGCTGCCGCCAATTTTGATGGGGAATGACATGATCAAGAAGTTCGGGTTTGCCGCTGCCGCCGCGCTTTCGCTGACGCTGGCCGCTTGTGGCGGGGGTGAAGCGAACGTGGCCGATGCCGATGCCAATCTGGTGTCGAACGACGTGGTGCTGGACGAATCGCTGGGCAACGAGCTGAGCATCGACAACGGCGCCTCGATCGATGCGCTGGGCAACAGCGGCGACAACATCACCGAATAAGCCCGTCCCGCTTATGGGGTTTGCGGCGTGGCCGAATCCGCGCCGCCGATCCCGGGAAACAGGGCTTTGTACAACGCCAGAATGCTCCCGGCGTTGCCTTTGAAGGCCCGGCCTCGTGCCGGGCCTTTTTGACGTGTCCGCGCCGCGGTCGTCACGTCCGTCGCACCTTGGGCAAGCCGGATTTGGCCGGTGCCAACCAGATGTTGGTCGCATATCCCATCAAATCGGTCGATATTGAACGCTGTAATGGAACAGCGGGATATGCCGATGACGGTGCACAGGCTGATCGAACCGGGCGCATGGGGCGCCGACCGGCTGGGACCGCTGGTCACGGCGCTGCGCGATGCGCGCAACCAGTGGCGCGTGCGTCAGGATGGCCGCCGCGCGATCAGCCGCTTTCCACAACCGCGTGACGTGCAGCTTGCCGTCGAAACCATTTCCGGCGCGTTGTTTCCCCGCCGTCTGGGCAGCTATTCGGGCGATCCGGCGACCGAGGACGCGTGGGTCGCGGCAGAGCTGGGTCGCGGTCTTGCGCTGCTGACCGATCAGGTCGCAGCCGAACTGGATTACTGGCAGGCGGAAACGCCCCACCCCTTTGACCCGGATCAGGCGGAACAGATCGTCGCCCATTTCGCCGAGCATCTGCCCGATGTGCGTGCGGCGATCGACGCGGATGTGGAGGCGGCGTTCGCGGGCGATCCGGCGGCACGCAGCGTCGATGAAATCCTGATCAGCTATCCCGGCGCACACGCGATCCTCTATCACCGGCTGGCGCATCCGCTGTACAATCTGGGCGCGGTGATCGTGGCGCGCGTGATTTCGGAACTGGCCAATGCCAGAACCGGCATCGATATCCACCCCGGCGCGACGATCGGCCCCCGGTTCTTCATCGACCATGGCACCGGCGTCGTCATCGGCGAAACAACGGTCATCGGTGCCAATGTCCGGCTGTATCAGCACGTCACGCTGGGCGCGCGCAGCCCGGCGGCGGCGACCGGCCTGACCCCGCGCGAACGCTTTGCCCGGCACCCGGTGATCGGGGACGATGTGGTCATCTATGCCGGGGCCACGCTGCTTGGCCGCATCCAGATCGGCGATGGCGCGACGGTCGGCGGCAATGTCTGGCTGCTGGAGGATGTGCCGGCAGGCGCGGTGGTGGTTCAGCCGGGCGCCGTCCAGCTGGACGGGGAAGCCGCGATCCATGTTGCTGCCGCGCTGAAGGGCGCGCGCGCATGAGCCTGCCCTGGCATCGGGTGCCCCGGCATGATGTGGAGCCGCGCCCGGTCATCGGCGTCCTGTGCTGCAACGAACGGTTCGACCGGCCGATCCAGTCGGTAGCGAGCCGCTTTATCGAGCCGCTGCACCGCCTGTCCGACGTAACCGTGCTGCTGGTCCCGGCCATCACCGATGCGGTGGACATCGCATCGGTCACGGCGCGGCTCGACGGGCTGTTGCTGACGGGATCGCGCAGCCATGTCGCCCCCGCGCGCTATGGCATCAACAGCGACGCCTGTGCCGAGCGGCTGGACGTTCAGCGGGACGAAGTGGCCATGCGCCTTGCCGCCCGCATGATCGAAACGGCCCGGCCGGTGTTTGGCATCTGTCGCGGGCTTCAGGAACTGAACGTGCTGTTCGGCGGGTCGCTGCACCTTGATCTGGGCGAGGGCCGCCATCACGGGGTGGAGCGCGACGGCGCGTTCGAGGCGTTGTTCGATCATGCGCACAGCGTCGATCTGGCCGATGGCGGCGTGCTTGCCGGGCTGACCGGCCAGCGGCGGCTGACGGTCAATTCCGTGCATCGTCAGGGGATCGACCGGCTGGGCGAAGGGCTGGCCATCGAAGCGACGGATCCGGAGGACGGCCTGATCGAGGCATTTCATGCCCGGCCCTGCGGTGCAGAGGTGCTGGCGGTGCAATGGCACCCCGAATGGCAGGCCGACGCCCCGGAAAGCGCCCGGTTGTTTCAGCGGATGGGCGCGTCGCTGCGCCGCGAACTGTAAGGATCGACAGGATGGCACAGGCGAACCCGGCCGCGGGGTTGAGGGGTAATTTCGGGCTTCAGGTGCTGATCGGTCTGGCCATCGGCCTGTTGCTGGGGTTTTTCGCGCGCGGGCTGGGCGATGGCAATGCGCTGGCAGAGGCGATGCGCACCATCGGCACGATCTTTGTTCAGTTGCTGAAGGCGCTGGTGCCGCCCATCGTGGTCACGGCCATCATCGCATCGGTCGCCGCGCTGCGGACGCTGAACAATGCCGGGCGGCTGGTCGCGGCAACGCTCGGCTGGTTCGCGATCACGGCCTTTACCGCGGTCCTGATCGGCATTGTGCTGGGCATCGTGCTTGAACCGGGCCTGCGGGCAGGTGTCGATATCGCCGCGGCAAAGGCGCCGACGACGACCGGATCGTGGCTCGATTTCCTGAAGGGGATCGTGCCGGGCAACGCCCTTGGCCTGACCGCATCGACCAGTCTGAAGGATGGCGCCGCCACCACCGCGCTCGGGTTCAACGTGCTGCAACTGATCGTCATCGCCGTGGCGCTGGGCGCGGCGGCGGTCGCAGTCGGCCCGGCGGGCGAACCGTTCCTTGCCTTCAACGCCTCGCTTCAGGCGATCGTCCGCCGCCTGCTGTTCTGGGTCATCCGCCTGACGCCCATCGGCACGGCGGCGCTGATCGGCGATGCCGTGGCGCGCTATGGCTGGGATGCGCTCGCCTCGCTCGGCTGGTTCGCGCTTGCCGTCTATCTCGGTCTCGCGGCGGTGGCGTTCATCGTCTATCCGGTCGTGCTGAAAGCCAATGGCCTGTCGCCCATCGCCTTTTATCGCGGGGTCTGGCCTGCGGCTCAGCTGGCCTTTGTCTCCCGCTCGTCGATCGGCACCCTGCCGGTGACGCAGGAGGTGACGGAGCGCGCGCTGGGCGTGCCCTCCGCCTATGCCGCCTTTGCCGTGCCGCTGGGCGCAACGACCAAGATGGACGGATGCGCCGCCATCTATCCCGCCATCGCCGCGATCTTTGTCGCGCAATTCTATGGCATCGCGCTGGGGGTCGAACAGTATCTGCTGATCGTCCTCGTCTCCGTCCTCGGATCGGCGGCGACGGCGGGGCTGACGGGGGCGGTGGTGATGCTGACCCTCACCCTGTCCACCCTTGGCCTGCCGCTGGAGGGCGTGGGCCTGTTGCTCGCCATCGATCCCATCCTTGACATGGGCCGCACCGCCGTGAACGTCATCGGTCAGGCGCTGGTGCCGCTGGTGGTATCGAAACGCGCCGGCCTGCTGGCCGATCGGGAACAGCCATCGGCAGGAACGATGGTCGCCGCCTGATCGGTCCGCCGGACCGTACAAGGAGAGTGACGATGCGCCTGGCCCTGATCGCTGCCCTGATCGCCTGTACCCCGGCAACGGCTGCCGCGCCGTCGGCGTGGCGCAGCCTGTCGAACGGCCGCGACTTTGCCGGCTGGTCCGGGTTCAAGGGCGCGCCGGTGCCGACGAAATGGCGGGTTCAGGACGGCGCCTTTACCCTGGGCCGCGATGGCACGGGCGGCGATCTGGTCACCGCGGACAGTTTCGGGGATTTCGAGCTGGAACTGGAATGGAAGATTTCCGCCGGGGGTAACAGCGGCATCCTTTATTTCGTGCGCGAACTGGCCGACACGGATCAGACCTATCTGACCGGCCCGGAAATGCAGGTGCTGGACGATGCCCGCCACGCCGATGGTAAGCTGCCCTCGCACCGCGCCGGTGCGCTCTATGACCTGATCGTCCCCGCATCTGCCGCCGCCCGGCCGGTGGGTCAGTGGAACAAGGTGCGCATCCTGTCCCGCGACGGGCGGATCGAACACTGGCTAAACGGAAAGCGGGTCGTCGCCACCCGCTATGGCGATCCCGCCTGGAACCGCAGGGTCGCGGAATCCAAATTCGCCGCCATGCCGCATTTCGCGCGCGAACCGCGGGGCAAGATCGCGCTGCAGGATCACGGCGACGCCGTGTGGTACCGCAACATCCGTATCCGCACCTTCTGACGCAGCGGGCGGCATTGAAACAGCGGGCGACCGTTCGGGGCCGCCCGCTGCGCCGGATCAATAGCCCAGAGCCTTCATCGTGGCATAGCTGAACTCGATGCTGGGGAACTCGTCCGGGCGATAGGGGGTCGCCGCAAAATCGTTCTCGACGAACAGGTGGCGCACGCCCGCCTTGGCGTTCCGCTTGAAGATCGCGGCAAAATCGATGACGCCGGCACCCACGCTCACCATCACCCCGTCCTTGGTGCGATCCTTGACGTGATAGGCGACGATGTCCCCTGCCAGCCGGTCGATCAGCGCATTGACATCCTGGCCCGCGGCAATGGTCCAGAACAGGTCCAGCTCGAACTTCAGTAGCGCGGGGTCGCGCCCGGCGATCATCAGGTCGTACAGGCTGCGCCCGTCATGCTTCACCGTGAATTCGAAATCATGGTTGTGATAGGCCAGCTGGATGCCCGCCTTTTTCGACCGCTCGCCAAAACGATTCAGGCCGGTGATCAGCCCGCGCCATGCCGCCGCCTCGCGCAGCGGCGCTTCGGCATAGGGGACGACGATGACCGACGCGCCCAGGACGCGCGCGCGCTCGATCACTTGGTCGGGCTGTTCGACGATCTGCTGATAACCGACATGCAGCGACGGCGCGGTCAGGCCCAGCCGGTCCTGCGTCTTGCGCAGCATGGCCGGGTCCAGCTTGTCATACCCGCCACCGCCATATTCGACCTCGCGATAGCCGATGGCCGCAACCCGCTCCAGCGCAGCGACCGGATCCTTCTCGAATGCCGCGCGGATGGTGTAAAGCTGAAGCCCGACGCCCTTGATCGCGCCGCCTCCGGTTGCCTGCGAAAAGGCGGCCGGGGCCAGTGCGGCTGCTCCGCCGACCGCGACGGCCCCGGCCAGCATCTGACGACGTGTGGTGTTCATATGTCCCTCCCGTTGGACCCGGCCGCCCGGCGGCGCGGATCAATGATCACTTGGCGGCTTCGGCCTTCAGATAGGCGATGATCGCGGCGCGCTTGTTCGCATCGTTGACGCGGATCACCATCTTGGTGCCCGGAACGGTCGCCGCAGGATTCGCCAGATACGCGTCCAGCTTTGCCTCGGTCCAGGTGATGCCCGACTTTTTCAGCGCGGGGCTGTAATTGAACCCGGCGACCGATGCCGCCTTGCGCCCGACCACACCGTTCAGATTGGGGCCGACGCCATTGGCACCGCCCTTGTTCACCGTGTGGCACGCCCGGCACTGGGCGAACGCCGTCTGGCCCGACTGGCCCGGTTGCGCCTGGGTCGCCCCGCCCTGGCTGGACGCGGTAAAGCCGATGGTCATTGCCGCTGCAATCGCGGCCCCGGAAAGAACGGTCTTCTTCATGTCTGCCTCCATTCGCGCTGGCCCTCCGCAACCTTGTCCCGGTGCGGCGGGTACAGCCTCAAGTCCTTGTCTTCATTGCGCCGGGTTACGGACGCGGGCCTTGCCCTCGCCTGAATATCCCGGTGCCCGCGGGGATCAGTGTCCCCCCTGCCGTGCCAGCCGCTCCACATCGGCCAGCCCGGTCCATTTGTCATTGCCCGCCGAATTGGCGATCGCCGCCTGAACGAACGTCATGGTGCGGATGCCATCGGTGATGCCGGGGAACCAGTCGGGCGACCCGGGTGCCGGCGTCGCGCTTGCCCCGGCATGGATCGACCGGCCGAACGCACGATACAGGTTGGCGAACGCCTCCAGATACCCCTCGGGATGCCCGGATGGGGTGCGCTGGCGCGCGATGGCCAGCGGGTCCAGCCCCGGCCCGCCTGCGCGCAGCGTCTCGACCGGCCGGTCGTGCCAGCGGATGACGAGCGTGTTCGGCTCCATCTGCCGCCATTCCATGCCGCCCGTTTCGCCATAGACGCGGATTTTCAGGCCGTTTTCCTCGCCCGCCGCCACCTGGCTGGTGCGCAGCGTGCCGGTCGCCCCGCCCGCCAGCCGCATCAGCACGGCGACATCGTCGTCCAGCCTGCGGCCCGGCACATGGATGCTCAGTTGCGCGCTCACTGCCTCGACCGACAGGCCGCTGATATGTTCGGCCAGCTGAAACGCGTGGGTGCCGATATCGCCGATGCAGCCGCCAAGCCCCGCACGGGCGGGATCGGTGCGCCATTCGGCCTGTTTCTGCCCGTCCGCATCGATTGCGGTGGACAGCCAGCCCTGCAGATATTCCACCTCGACCAGCCGGATCCGGCCCAGTTCGCCGCGCGCGATCCGCGCCCGCGCCTCGGCCACCAGCGGATAACCGCTATAGGTAAAGGCCAGGCCATAGAGCCGCCCGGACCGGGCAACCGCCGCCTCGATCTCCAGCGCTTCGGCCAGGTCGAGCGCCATCGGCTTTTCGGAAAAAACGTGGAACCCCGCATCCAGCGCGGCAATCGCCGCCGGCTTGTGCAGATGGTTGGGCGTGACGATGGCCAGCGCCTGCATCCGCTGTTCGGGCGGCAGCGCCCGCTCGCCCGCCAGCATCGCCTCCAGTGTCGGATAGGCGCGGTCCGGCACCACATGGACGGCCGCTGCCGACCGGGTGTTTCGGGCCGCATCGCTGCTGAATGCCCCGGCGACCAGGTCCCATTCGCCGTCCATCGCGGCGGCGATGCGATGGACCGCGCCAATGAACGCGCCCTCCCCGCCACCGACCATGCCGTACCGCAGCCTTGGGGTCGCGCCGCTCATTCGCCCGCCTCGTCCAGCTTCAGCGGGCGGACCCAGATGTTGCGGAACGACACCGACGAATCATGATCCTGCAACTGGATGGGCAGCGAATCGCCATGCGGCTCATAGGTCGCGACCTTTCGCCACACCGTCGTGCCCAGCATCCGCTGGCGATGCTGCACCAGCACGCCGTTCAGGAACACGGTGACATAGGCGGGTCGTTCGACCTTACCGGCGGCATCGAAGCGCGGCCGTTCGAACACGATGTCATAGCTTTGCCATTCGCCCGGCTTGCGCGACGGGTTCACTAGCGGCGGCTTCCAGCCATAGACGGAACCCACCGTACCATCGGCATAGGTCGGGTTCTGATACCCGTCGAGCACTTGCACCTCATATCGCTGCATGAACGATATGCCGCTGTTGCCCCGGTCCTGTGACGTCCGCTGCGGCGGGTTGGGGGAACGGAATTCCAGATGCAGCTGAACGTCGCCGAATCCCTGCTTGCTGATCAGCGTGCTGTCCTTGCCCCCGACGCGCGGCGGCACCGTCAGCGCCCCGTCCTTGACCAGCCAGGGGATGCCCGTCGTGGTCCACGCATCGGCCGACTTGCCGTCGAACAGCACGACCGCATCCGATGGCGGCGCCCCGACGACCGGGCCGGGCGTCACCACGGTCGGTGCGGGGCGATCGGGATCATGCACGTGCCACTTGCCGCCGGGCAGCATCGGGGTGTCCCGAAATCCGGGCTTGTCCTGTGCCGCGGCCAGGCTGGCCGCCCCCGTCACCGTCAACGCCGCGACGGCCCCGATTGTCCAACGCTTCACATCTTCCTCCTTGTCCGCCCTGCTCAGGCCGGGTTGATCGTGCGATAGGCGGCGATCAGCCGATCCTCGCCCGCACGGCCCGCTACCGAATTGCCGTGTTCCATGCCGATCACGCCGGCATAGCTCCGCGCCTTCAGCCAGGCACAGATATTGGCATAGTTGATCTCGCCCGTGCCCGGTTCCTTGCGGCCCGGATTGTCGCCGAACTGCAGATAGGCGATCTGGTCCCAGCACGCCTCCAGCGCGCGGATCAGGTTCCCGGACTGGATCTGCTCATGATAGAGGTCGGCCAATACCTTGACCGACGGGCTGTTGACCGCGGTTGCCAGCGCATAGCCCTGCGCAATGGTCTGGAGGAACACCCGCGGGTGATCGGTGCGGGTGTTCAGCGGCTCCATCACCATCACGATCCCGTGCGGGGCCATGATGTCCGCGGCACGCCGCATCACATCGATGATCCGCGCGGTCTGCATGTCGATCGGCACGCGCGGGTCCAGAAACCCCGGCACCACCGTCGTCCATTTCGCGTTCAGCCGCTTTGCGACGTTCACCGCCGCACGGATATCGGCCAGAAACGCCTGACGCGGCGCATCGTCCTCGCCGCCCAGCACCGGCTGAAACGTCGACCATTGCGGCAGCGACGCGACGAACACGCCCATCGTCATGCCATGCCGGGCCAGCGCGCGGGCCATCGCCTCCTGCTCGGCGACGGGCCGCTTGCCCGCCTCATTATCTTCCCAGCCGCGAAAGCCCTGATCAGCGGCAAAGGCGATCTGATCGGTCAGACTGCCCCTGCTGGCAAAGCTGCCCTGATGCGGCGCAAAGTTGAGCGCCAGTCTGGCCGCCGATGGCGTCTTGTCCTGCGCCACGGGCAGTGCAGCGGCGGCACCCGCTGCGCCCAGCCCGGTAGCCAGGATCGCCCGGCGGCTAAGGGTCACGCCGCCTCGCCCGCCAGCTGCGCGCGCGTCTTGCCCCGTTCGCGCAGGATCACGATGCCGAACACGACCAGCAGGATCAGCGGCAGGATCGCCAGTCGCTGGAACGATGCCGACGCCGCCAGATCCTCGACCGCCAGCTTCGCCTCGCCGACCAGCGCGGCATAGGCGTCCGCCCCGCCGGCAAAGCTGATCTTCGCCTCGTCATACATCGCACCCAGACGCGGCAGCACGACATAGCTGGCCAGCGCGCCCGCCGATCCGACCAGACCCATGGCCCATGAACCGCCGCGCGGATAGCGTTCCGCCACCGACGCCAGCATGGTCGGCCACATCACACAGACGCCCAGACCCCAGACGGTCGATGCCGCAATCGCGGCCGCAGGCGACTGTGCCAGCGACAGCATATACAGCCCTATCATGGCCAGCAGGCTGGACAGCCACAACAGGCCGGGATTGGAAATCTTGTTCGCCAGACGGCCCGCAAAGTGGCGGAACACGAACATCAGCGCGTTGACGTAAACGAGCAGCAGGATGCCGCGCATCCCCACCCGGTTGGTCAGCGCCACGTCGATCCACTGACCGGGGGCCAGTTCCGACGCGGCGGTCAGGAACATCGCGCCGAACCAGATGAAGAAGCTGGGGCGGCGGAACACCTCGCCCATCATCTCGCCGAACGATACCCCGCTCTGCGCGCGCAGCGGCGGCGGGAACCGGGTGGTCGCCGCCATAGCCACGGTGATGATCGCCGGAATGATGGTCAGGCCGATGATCGCCTGCCACGGCAGCGCATCGCCCAGGAAAAAGCCCAGCAGGCCGCCGATGATGATGCCGCCGGGAAACCATGCGTGCAGCACGTTCAGCCGGTGGGTCGCCTCTTCGGGATAGATTTGCGCGGTCAGCGGGTTGATCGCCGCCTCGCACAGGCCCCAGCCGATGCCGCTGACCAGCATCCCGAACCACACGATCCAATAGATCGTCATGCCGCTGGCGATGGTCCCGGCCAGCGCGATCGCCGCCGTCCCGACGATGAAGCAAAGGCCGCTGCCCAGCAGCATCCGCTTCATCCCGATCTGGTCGAGCAGCGCGCTGGTCACGAACAGGGTGATGGCAAAGCCCAGGAACGCCGCACCCAGCGCGCCCGCGATCAGCTCGCCCGCCTGCAACGGAGCGACGGGGTCGATCCATTCCGTCTTCAGCCCGCCGGCAATCGCCCCGCGCAGCGCCAGTCCGGCAGCGGCGGTAAACAGCGCCATGACGCTCAGCCAGAACAACCGTGCCCGATCAAACACGCCTTCGCTCACTGCACCATCCCCCATCATCGTCTTATCCATTGTGCGGCCCGCCCCTTGTTCAGCCGTCCAGGCCGAGCAGCTTGCGGTTGACGGCGGGATCGCTGCCCGCCGCGAAATCGTCGAATGCGCGTTCAGGCCGCCGGATCATGTGCGCGGCGATGAACGGGGCGCCTTCCCGCGCGCCGTCCTCGGGATGCTTCAGGCAGCATTCCCATTCCAGAACGGCCCAGCCCTGATAGCCATATTGCGTCAGTTTCGAGAAGATGCCCCCGAAATCGACCTGTCCGTCGCCCAGCGACCGGAACCGGCCCGGCCGGTCCACCCAGTCCTGAAACCCGCCATAGACGCCCGATCGGCCGGTGGGGTTCAGTTCGGCATCCTTCACATGGAACATGCGGATGCGCTCATGATAAATGTCGATGAACGACAGGTAATCCAGCGCCTGCAGCACGTAATGGCTGGGGTCGAACAGGATGTTGGCGCGCGGGTGATTGTCGACCAGCGCCAGGAACCGCTCATAGGTCACGCCGTCGTGCAGATCCTCGCCCGGATGGATTTCATAGGCGACATCGACGCCCTGTTCATCGAACGCATCCAGGATCGGCCGCCAGCGCTTGGCCAGCTCGCCAAACGCTTCCTCGACCAGCCCCGCCGGCCGCTGCGGCCAGGGATAGAGATAGGGCCAGGCCAGCGCCCCGGAAAAGGTCGCATGGGCATTGAGGCCAAGGCGGCGGCTGGCCTTTGCCGCCAGGTGCAGCTGCTCCACAGCCCATTGCTGGCGCGCGGACGGATTGCCGCGCACGCCTTCCGGCGCAAAGCCGTCGAACGCGGCGTCATAGGCCGGGTGAACCGCAACCAGCTGACCCTGCAGGTGCGTGGACAGCTCGGTGATCTCCACCCCCGCCTCGCGGCAGATGCCGGCGATCTCGTCGCAATAATCCTGGCTCTCGGCTGCCTTGGCCAGGTCGATGCAGCGCGGATCCCATGTCGGGATCTGCACGCCGGCATAGCCCGCCTCGGCCATCCATTTCGCGGCAGAGGCCAGCGTGTTGAACGGCGCTTCGTCCGACATGAACTGCGCCAGGAAAATCGCCGGACCCTTCATCGTGTCTTTGCCTTCTTGCCATTCGGTTCAAACTGCCGGGCCAGCGCCTCCAGCTCGCTGCGCAGCTGCCGGTCGGGCTTGCCCTTGCTGGGGAAAAATTCCAGCCCGATCGGCCCGGCATAACCCGCCTGCCGCACCGCGGTCAGCACGCGGCCGAAATCCACCTCGCCTGTCCCCGGTTCGTTGCGGGCGGGCGAATCGCCGATCTGGACGTATGCGATCTGGTCGATCCCCTTGCGGAACCGGTCGATCAGGTCGCCCTCGGCCCGCTGCATGTGGAACAGGTCCCAGTTCAGTTTCAGCGCCCGGCTGTTGATCGCGCGCATCACCTTCAGCGCGTCGTCCGACCCGTACAGGAAAAAGCCCAGATGATCGCGCGGGTTGAACGGTTCGACGATGAGCGTCAGCCCCGCCTTTTCCGCCAGCGGCGCAGCCAGCGCCAGCCGGTCCTGATACCGGGCCAGCGCATCGGCATAGCGGACGCCCTCGATCGCCTGATGCCCGACCACAGTGGCCATCCGGGAATTGAGCGTCACGCCGAAATCCAGCGTCTGCTTCACCGCGTCCAGAAACTGCTGTTCGGTCTGGGCGGGGTCGGCGATCTTTTGCGGCACGGCGGTGAACTGGACGATCGAAATGCCCGCATCGCGGCACTGGCGCGCAATGGCGGCGGCGTCGCGCTTGGGCGCTTCCACGCCCCAGATCTCGATCTTGTCGAATCCCATCGCGGCCGCCGCGTCGATCCGCTGTTCCAGCGGGCGGTCCCGCCACCAGGTATCGACATTGACGGCCCAACCGGACAGGCCGGGGCGGGCCGCCGCCATCGCGATCGACGGCGCCATGCCCGCCGCCACGGCCGCTCCGGCCAGCCCGATGGCCTGCCGCCGCCCGATCATCGGGCGGCCGTCGCCGGCGGGGTCGAACGCGTTCGCATCCGGCATCAGATGCGGCCGGCCTTGATCGCCTTGACCGCATGGTCCGACGCGCGGGCGGACAGCGCCATGAAAGTCAGCGACGGATTGACGCAGGAAATCGACGTCATCTGCGACCCGTCGACGACATAGACATTTTCCGCATCGTGCAGGCGGCTGTGCTTGTCGGTCACCGACTGGCGCGGATCGGCGCCCATGCGCGCGCCGCCCATTTCGTGGATGCCGTCGCCGGGCACATGTTCCTGCCGGCCGGACGTGACGTTGATCAGGCCCGCCGCCTTCAGCATCGCCTCGCCCTGCTGGCGCGCATCCTCGATCAGCTTCAGCTCATTCTCGCGGAACGTGACGTTGAACTGCACCTGCGGCATCCCGAACCGGTCCTTCTTGGTCGGGTGCAACGTCATGCGATTGTCTTCATAGGGCAGACATTCGCCGAACGCGGTCATGCCGAACATCCACGGGCCATAGCCGCGCATCCCGTGCTTCATGTCCGCACCAAAGCCCGGCTTCATCAGCGGCGACCGGCTGGCCGAACCCTGATAGCCATAGCCGCGGCGGAAGCCGAGGCCGTCATCGCCTTCCAGGTTGCGGAAGCGCGGAATATAGACGCCGCCCGGGCGACGGCCATATTCGATCAGGTCCAGATTGCCCGGCACCTCACCAGAGGCATGGGTGCGGAAGATATGGTCCATCAGATACCGGCCCAGCGTGCCGCTGGTATCGAAATGGCTCCGCTCGCTGCCCTCGGCGCGCGAATTCATCAGGATCTGCACCGTCGCGGCGGTGGACGCGGCCATCATGATCAGCCGGGCATTGATGATTTCCGCCTGGCCGGTCTGCGTATCGACCACCCGCACGCCGGTCGCCCGCTTCTTCTTGGCGTCATAGATCAGGTTGGTGACCAGCGCATCGGACCGCAGCGTCATCCGGCCGGTCGCCTGCGCGGCCGGCAGCGTCACCGCCTGGCTGGAAAAATACGCGCCGAACGAACAGCCGCGACCGCACTGATTGCGGAACTGGCACTTGGTCCGGCCCTGATCGGGCTTGTCCTCGGTCATGTTCGACACGCGGCAATTAATCAGCTTGCGGCCCGGATAGGCGCTCTCCAGCTTGCCCTTCAGCCACGTCTCGGCGACGTTCATCGGAATGGGCGGCTGAAACTCGCTGTCGGGCAGATAGGACAGGTTTTCGCGCGAACCGGAAATGCCGGCATATTTCTCGACATAGCTGTACCAGGGTTCAAGGTCCTCGTACCGGATCGGCCAGTCCAGCCCGTGCCCGTCGCGCTTGTTCGCCTCGAAATCGATGGGGGCCCAGCGGAACGACCAGCGGCCCCAGATCAGCGACTTGCCGCCCACCGCGCCCGGCCGGATCCAGTAGAACTTGTCCCCGTCCTCATAGGCATAGGGGTTCAGGCGGTCGTTGTTGTAATGCTTCTTCATGCCCGGCGCGACATAGCCGTGCCGCGCGATGAAATAGTCGCTTTGCAGCTCGCGGGCGGGCATCCGGTCGCGGGCCGGGATCTCGAACGGCGGCTTGCCGTCATAATCGTAATTGCCGTGCTCCACCATCACGCCGCGATCGAGCACCAGGACCTTCAGCCCCTTTTCGGTCAGCTCCTTGGCCGCCCATCCGCCACTGACACCCGATCCCACAACGATCGCGTCATACCGGTTCGTCGTCGCCATCTGCTCTCAAACCTTCTTCATGAATTGCATCTGCGGGCCATCGGCCATCGCGGGGGAAATGGTTCAGGCGGAAAAGACGCGCCCGACTTCGGCATAGGGATAGGCGCCGTCATACTTGCCCGGCACCGGCAGATAGCTGCGCTCCACGGTGACGCCGATTTCCGACGTGTAATATCCCGTAATCACCATCTGCTTCAGCGCGGGGAAAAAGGCGCGGTCGCCCAGCGTGCCGTTCATCGCCTGGGTCAGCAGGCCGTCAAGCTGCGCCGGATCGATCGCCGTGGCGGGCTTGCCGAAATCCGCACGCGACTTGGCATCGACGGCATCCAGCCCCGCCTTGATCAGCCCGGCCTCGTCCGGCATCGCCCATTCGGCCAGCAGCTGTTCGATATAGGCGTGCACTTCGGCGGCCTTTGCCCCCGGCGTGTCGGTCGTCGGAATGATCCGCTCGCCCAGTTCGGCCAGCAGCGCGCGCTGCGCATCATTGAAGACGGGGGTGTCGGGCATTGCGTGGCCGACCAGCACGCCAGCCGCTTCCGCCCGCGCCAGCGGCGCAAAGACGGATGCACCCAGCGATGCCATCAACCCGCCCAACACCAATCGCCGATCAACCATGCCTCTCTCCCTCATTCCGCCCGGCGCGTCGCCCGATCCTGGAAACCGGGCACATCGTCCTGGCCAAAATCGCCGATATCCATGGTTGACATCATTGTCATACCATCCCGGCCGCACACCGTACTAATACATATGCTTTAGGGCGGTCTGTCCAGCGGGCCAAATGCTATCGTCGGATCGGCAAAAAAGAATTGGTATGCACGACCGGCCGCCGGGGATCGTTCCTGTCGCGTGACGATCGGGTGGCGTCCGTTTTCGTGCGATCCGCATGCCGGATCCCTGCCAAGCCGGGTTGACGGCCGCTGCTGTTCGGCTGATCCATGCCTGACAAGGCTGTCATCAGCAGCCACAGGTCAGTGTCGGGGGAAAGGACGCCATGCAGGAAAGCTATGATGCGATCGTCGTCGGATCGGGTGCGGGCGGCGGCATGGCGGCCTGGATGCTGACCCGGGCCGGCGCACGCGTCCTGATGCTGGAGGCTGGCCGCGACTATGACCCGAACGAGGCCCCGATGCTCAGCCCCTCGCGCGATGCGCCGCTGCGCGGGGTGGGCACGCCGGACAAGGATTTCGGCTATTATCTGGCTGCCGTCGATGGCGGATGGGACATTCCGGGCGAGCCCTATACCAAGGCGGAGGGGACCGATTTCCTCTGGTGGCGCAACCGGATGCTGGGCGGCCGCACCAATCACTGGGGCCGCAATTCCTTCCGCATGGGGCCCTATGACTTCAAACCGTTCAGCCGCGACGGGCTGGGGGTGGACTGGCCGGTATCCTACGAGGAAATGGCCCCATGGTATGATCGCACCGAAACGGTCGTCGGCGTCTATGGCGACAATCCGGGGCTTGAAAACCATCCGGACAGCGGGCCGGGCGTGTTGCACGATCCGCCCAAGCCGCGGGCATGGGAACTGTTCCTGAAATCGGGCGGGGCAAAGGTCGGGATGCCCGTCATTCCCGCCCGCCGCGCCGTGCTGACGCGGCAGGTCGATGATCGCCAGCCCTGTTACTGGGCGTCCGATTGCGGGCGCGGCTGTGCCATCGGCGCGGCGTTTCAGACGACGACCTCGCTGATCCCCTATGCCAGGGCCACCGGCAAGCTGACGGTGCAGACCGACGCCATGGTTTATGAAGTGATGGTGGATCGCACCGGCAAGGCATCGGGCGTCCGCTATATCGACCGCAAGACCCGCGCCCAGCGCGAGGCAAAGGCCCGCGTCGTCATCCTGTCCGCCAGCACGGGCGAAACCGCCCGCATCCTCCTGAATACCAAGGTTTCGGGCCGGTCAGAAGGGTTGGCCAATTCCAGCGGCCAGGTCGGGCGCAACCTGATGGACACGGTCGGATCGAACCTGTCGGCCAGTTTCCCCGCCTTGGAGGGGCGGCCCCGCTATAACGAGGACGGGGCCATGGGCCTCCACGTCTATGTCCCCTTCTGGCAGTATCAGGAGCAAAAGGCGGGCAAGCTCAATTTCGCGCGCGGCTATCATATCGAACTCTATGGCGGGTTCGGCGAACCGGGGATGACGAGCCTGGATGGCTATGGCCCGTCGCTCCGCCGCGATGCCTGGCGCCAGTACGGCACCGGCATCGGCTTTGCCCTGCGCGGCGAAATGATCCCCAACGCGCAAAGCTGGTGCGAAATCGATCCGGTGGCCAAGGACAAGTTCGGCATCCCGGTGCTGAAATTCCATTTCGGCCAGACCGATCAGGAGCGCAACATGGTGCAGCATTTCCGCCAGGCGGTCGGCGATCTGGTCACTGCCATGGGCGGCCGGCTGCACGACGCGGGGCCCATCGACCGCAGCATGGCCAAGGGCGGAGAGATCATTCACGAAGTCGGCACCGCCCGCATGGGCAGCGATCGGCGCACGTCGGTGACCGACAGCTATGGCCGCTGCTGGGATGTCGACAATCTCTATCTGGCGGACGGATCGGTCTTTGCGTCCAAGGCGCACAAGAATCCGACACTGACCATCATGGCGCTGGCCATGCGCACCGCCGATCATGTCGCGACGCGCCTGCGTCAGGGGGAATTGTGATGACCGGACCCGTGATGGATCGCCGCACGACGATCGCCTGGCTCGCCGCTGCCATGGCCAGCCTGCCCGCCGCCGCGCACGGCATGGGGCTTCAGGGGGTGAAATGGCCCGCGGACGCCCTGCCCCCGATCACCGCGCCCGGCTATGGCGGCGATCCCGACCTGCTCGATCCAAAGGTGCCGTGGCCGCTCACCATGACTGCGGCGGAACGCGCGGCGACGACCGCGCTGGTCGACATGATGCTCCCCGCCGAACCCGCCATCGGCGCCAGTGCCGCCTCAGCGCTCGGCGTCCCGGCGTTCGTCGATGAATGGATCAGCGCGCCCTATCCCGCGCAACAGGACGACCGGTCGCTGATCGTCCCCGGCCTTGCCTGGATCGATGCCGAAAGCACCGCCCGCTTCGGCAAGCCCTTTGCCGCGGTCACCAATGCCCAGCGCGCCGCGATCTGCGACGACATCGCCTTTCGCGGACGGGTAAAGCCGGGGCTGGAGCAGGCGGCACGATTCTTCGACCGCGTGCGCTCGATCGCCCTGCTCGCTTATTATTCGACGGAAGAAGGCTGGCAGCAGATCGGCTATCTGGGCAACACGCCGACCACCGGCCCCTATCCCGGCCCCACGACAGAGGCGCTGGCCCATCTGCGCGGTGTGCTGACAAAACTGGGCCTGCCGCCCGTCTGATCGGAAGTAATGGCGCACCCAAGAGGATTCGAACCTCTGGCCTCTGCCTTCGGAGGGCAGCGCTCTATCCAGCTGAGCTATGGGTGCGTGGTCAGGCCGGTTAGCAGAGCATTCCGCGCCGCGCCAGCCTGTTTTAGCGGCTTTGTCCTTCCAGCTTCACGGGCTGGAACGGGCCAAGGCCGCACGCGCCCGTCGGCTGCAATCCGGCCCCCTGCACGCTCAGCACGCGGATGATGTCCACCGAACACAGCTGGTTGATGCGCGTTTCATAGGAAAAGCGCCGCTCCAGTCCCAGCAACGGACAGCGGTTGGGCAAGGTGTTTCGATACATCTTGCCGCCCACCATCTCGAAATCGATCACCCGGTCCGAACGGACGTGCGACTGGCGAAGGCGGATGGTTGAGATGCAGTCGACCGGATCGCCCGTTGGTGTCGCGGCGGGGCGGACATCGGCCGCCTGCTGTTCGGCGCCGGCCTGATCGCGCGCGGTGGCGCATCCTGCGGCGGTCAACATCAGTGCGATCGGAATGATGGCACGCATCGTTCAGCCCTCCTTTGCCGGCGTTCTGCGCTTTGCCGCGGGCGGCGGCGTCTTGGGCTTGAACGCACAGAAGGCCGCAACGTCGCATCGCCAGCATTCGGGCGTCCGCGCCTTGCAGACATAGCGGCCGTGCAGAATCAGCCAGTGATGTGCGTTGAGCCGGAACGGCGCGGGCGTTGCCTTGTCCAGCTTCTTTTCCACCGCCAGCACCGTCTTGCCTTTGGCGAGGCCAGTGCGGTTGCCCACGCGAAAGATATGCGTATCGACCGCGAACGTCTCTGCCCCGAACGCACAGTTCATCACGACATTCGCCGTCTTTCGCCCCACGCCGGGCAGCGCCTCCAGCGCATCGCGGTCGTTCGGCACCTCGCTGCCATGATCGCGGATCAGCGCTTCGGACAGGGCGATGACATTCTTCGCCTTGGCATTGAACAGGCCGATGGTCTTGATGTGCTGTTTCAGCCCATCCTCGCCCAGCGCGACCATCTGTTCGGGCGTATGCACCTCGGCGAACAGCCGCCGGGTCGCCTTGTTCACCCCCACGTCGGTCGATTGCGCCGACAGGACGACCGCGACGAGCAGCTGGAAATGATTGCCATAGGCAAGCTCGGTTTCCGGCGACGGGTTCGCCGCCGCCAGCTGCTCGTAAAATGCGATGACGTCCGCCTTTTTCAACGCGCAAGCACGTCCTGCATCGTGTACCGCCCGGCCGCCTTGCCGGTCAGCCACAGCGCGCCGCGCACTGCCCCGCGCGCAAAGATGGTACGGTCATAGGCCCGGTGGTTCAGCTCGATCACCTCGTCCGGCCCGGCGATGATGACGCTGTGATCGCCCGGGATCGTCCCGCCGCGCACGCTGGCAAATCCGATCGTGCCCGCCACCCGCTCTCCGGTCAGGCCAGCCCGGCCCGTCACGCCCACTTCGGCCAGCGTCGTCCCGCGCCCCTCGGCCGCCGCCTCGCCCAGCATCAGTGCGGTGCCCGACGGCGCGTCGCGCTTGGCGCTGTGATGCGCCTCGACGATCTCGATATCCCATCCATCGCCCAGCCGCGACGCCGCCTGGCGCACCAGGTCGGTCAGCAGCGTGACGCCAAGCGAGGTATTGCCCGTCTGCAGCACCGCAATCTCGCCCGCCGCCGCGTCAATCATCGCGTGATGCGCGTCGCTCAAGCCCGTGGTGCCGATCAGGATCGGCTTGCCCGCCCCCCGTGCGGCCAACAGATTGGCCTCAAGCGCGGCGGGCACCGAAAAATCGATGAGCACGTCAGACACCGCCGCCACCGCTGCCGGGTCGCCGCCCGCATCGCCGCGGCCCGCGATCGCCACGCCCATGCGCTCCGCCACCGCCGCGATGGCCAGCCCCATGCGCCCGTCCGCGCCAAAAATGCCGATGCCGGTCATGCCGTTCCTTGTGTCTGCTGCAATCATCGGGGGCATAGCAGCGGCAACCGGACGACCCAAGGGCGGATTGCAGCGCCCGCCCCCTGCTCAACCGATCAGGATCGCGCCCGCCACCGCCATGATCATCAGCGCGAACAGACGCCGCGCCACACCCGCACGGCTCGCCAGCCACCGCACCATCGGCATCGCCGCCACGGTGCCCAGCGCTCCGCCCGCCACCAGCGCGCCGAACAACGCCCAGTCGACCGAACTGGACAGGGCATAGCTGGCACTGGTCGCGCCGCCGAACAGGGTGACCGACACGAGGCTGGATGCCGCAGCATTGGCGATGGTCATGCCGGTTGCCGCCATCAGGCCCGGCGCGATCAGGAACCCGCCGCCAATGCCGAAAAACCCGGCGGCCAGCCCCGCGCCCAGCCCCGCCAGCGCCAGTTTCGGCACCATGGCAGGGGACAGGTGCACCGCCGGATCGCCCTCGCTCCTGCGCGGGATCATCATCGACACCGCAATCGCGATCATCGCCAGCGCGAACCAGTTGAGCAGCGCCGCGCCGTCGGTTTGCTTGCCAACCTCCGCACCGATCATCGCACCCGCCAGGCCCGCCACCGCAAACACGCTGGCGCACGGCCACTTCACTGTCCCCGCCCGTGCCTGCGCCGTCAGGCCGACGGCAGCATTCACCGCCACCGCCGCTGCCGATGTACCGATCGCCAGATGCGTGTCGGCAACGCCGACGACATAGATCAGCCACGGCGTCGCCAGCACTGACCCGCCCCCGCCGAACAGCGTCAGCAATAGGCCGACCAGCGCCCCGCCCAGCGCCGCCAGCATCAGGGTTTCGGGCGCATCCATCGCATCAGGCCGTCCGGCGATTCCACGGGGCGAGCATCAGCAGCCGCGCCATGCCACAAAATCCGGTTGCCCCCGCAAAGGTCAGGCCCGCGCCGACAAACGTCGAAAGGGCAAGCCAGCCCGGCGCGACGAACAGGCCGAGCAGGACACCGATCAGGACCAGCGATCCCGCCGCGATCTGCACCTGCCGCATGATCTCCAGCGGTGCCTTGGCATCGGTCACCACCGGCAGACCCGCCTGTTCCCACGCATCGACGCCGCCCGCCAGCACATAGGCTGTGCCCGGCACCGCGGCGGCCAGCCGGTCGCACGCCCCCGCCGTCCGCATCCCCGTTCGACAGGTAAAGATCGCCTCTGCCCCGCCCGGTGCGGCGAATTGTCCGGCGGACAGCGGCCGCGACAGCGCGCCAGACACATGGCGGCGGGCAAACTCGTCCGCCTCGCGAATGTCGATCAGCACGGCCTGCCCGGCATCCATCCGGGCACGGGCCTGTTCGGGGCTCAGGGAAATTAGGGTCATCACACGCACTCCGGGTCTGGGGGGCAATAGATCTCGGCCAGCGTGCCCATCACCTTCAGCGCGGCGGGGTCGGCGATCCGGTAATGGATCGCCTGCCCCTCGCGCCGGGTGGCCAGCACCCCGTCCTCGCGCAGCATCGCCAGATGCTGGGACAGCGCCGACTGGCTGATGCCGACGCGCCGCTGCAATTCGCTCACCGGCAATTCGCCGCCATCGGCCAGCTGGCACAGCACCATCAGCCGCCGCTCATTGGCAAGCAGGCGCAGCAGGGCCGCGGCACGCGAAGCGCTGGCTTCGAAAACGGCGCGGTCGAAACGGGTCAGGTCAAGCATGACGTGGAATATATCAGTTGAATCTAATTTAGCAAGTTCTAATATAATGGCCAAGGAGATTGACCATGCATCCCATCGTCCACGGCTTTTTCGATCCCGCCACCAACACGGTCAGCTATGTCGTGCATGATCCCGCGACCCGCATGGCCGCGATCATCGACCCGGTGCTGGATTTCACGCCCAATAACGGCCGTACCGGCACGGCCAGCGCCGATGCGCTGCTCGCTCATGTCCGCGACCATGGCCTGACCGTGCAGTGGCTGCTCGAAACGCACGCCCATGCCGATCACCTCTCGGCGGCACACTGGCTGCGCGGACGCACCGGCGCGCCCATCGTCATTGGTGGCCATATCGCTGACGTGCAGCAGATTTTCGCCCCGCTGTTCGGCGCGGACGACGTGACCCCGGACGGCAGCGTGTTCGACCGGCTCGTCAGCAATGGCGACACCCTGCCGCTCGGCGATCTGACCATCGACGTGATCCATACGCCGGGCCATACGCCCGCCTGTGTCAGCTATCATGTCGGGGATGCGCTGTTCGTCGGCGACACGCTGTTCATGCCGGACTATGGCACCGCCCGCGCGGACTTTCCCGGCGGCGATGCGGCGATGCTGTATCGCTCGATCCGGCGGCTGCTCGCCCTGCCCCCCGAAACCCGGATGTTCGTCGGCCATGACTATTTGCCGTCCTCACGTGCCGACCATGCGTTTGAAACGACGGTCGGCGATCAGCGCGCGCACAACATCCATGTCCATGACGGGGTCGGCGAGGCGGACTTTGTCGCGATGCGCACCGCCCGCGACGCCCGGCTCGACGCTCCGCGCCTGATCCTGCCTTCCCTGCAAGTGAACATCCGCGCCGGTGCCATGCCGCCCCCTTCGCCCACGGGTCAGGTCTATCTGCGCATCCCCCTCAACGCGATCTGACGGGTCGGTGCAGAGCCACTCGCAATGTTGGATTTGGCCTGCTTAACTGCGGCCATGCCCATGCCGCGCTCCGCCCCCCGCCCCGCCAGTCGCACCGCAGCGAAACCCTCACGTTTGACAGTCGTCCTGCGTGCAAAACCCGTTCAATGTGTCAAAACTGTCAGCCGTCAGCCATGACAAGCGACCTCCGATCCATCGTCATCCTGACCGGGGCTGGCATCTCCGCCGAAAGCGGGATCGCCACCTTTCGCGGCCCCGGCGGGTTGTGGGAGGGACACCGGGTCGAGGATGTGTGCACGCCGCAGGCGCTGGCCGCCGATCCCGATCTCGTCCACCGTTTCTACGATCTGCGCCGTGCCGCGCTGGCGACCGTCGAACCGAACGCGGCCCACCACGCGCTTGCCCGGCTCGATGCCGAATGGCCCGGCAACCTGCTGCTGGTCACCCAGAATGTCGACGATCTGCACGAACGAGCCGGGTCCCGTCGCCTGATCCATATGCATGGCGAGCTGAAGTCCGCCCTGTGCGCCGCCTGCGATCACCGCCAGCCGCATGACGGCGACCTGCCGCCCGGAAGTGTCTGCCCCGCCTGCACCGCCCCGGCCATGCGGCCGGACATCGTGTTCTTCGGCGAAATCCCCTACCGGATGGATGAAATCGAAACCGCGATCCGCGATGCCGACCTGTTCGTTTCCATTGGCACTTCCGGCGCAGTCTATCCGGCTGCGGGTTTTGTCCAGACCGCGCGCTATGTCGGCGCCCGCACACTGGAAATGAACCTCGATCCCTCGGCGGGCAGCATCTTCTTCCACGAAAGCCGCATGGGGCCCGCCGGCGAACTGGTGCCCGCCTGGGTGGAGGAAATGCTTGGTGCGGCCACCCCAACCCGCTCAAGCTGAGCCTGTCGAAGCATGAGCCTGCCGCCCGTTAGCAGCACGCTATCCCCCCAGCGCCTTTTGCCGCCGCCGCTGGACCGAACTGCCGATGCCCATCGCCTCGCGATACTTGGCGACGGTGCGCCGCGCGATGTCGAACCCCTTGGCGTTCAGCATCTCGACCAGCGTGTCGTCGGACAGGATCTTCTTCGGGTCCTCCGCCTGGATCAGCGTGCGGATCGCCGCCTTCACCGCCTCGGCCGACACGGCGTCGCCGCCGTCCGCCGACTGGATCGCGCTGGTGAAGAAATATTTCAGCTCAAACAGGCCCCGGGCACAGCTCAGATATTTGTTGCTGGTCACCCGGCTGACGGTCGATTCATGCATCTCGATCGCTTCGGCCACCCGCGCCAGGGTCAGCGGGCGCAGATGCGCGACGCCGTGCAGGAAAAACGCCTCCTGCTGCTTCACGATCTCGGTCGCCACCTTGATGATCGTCCGCTGCCGCTGATCCAGCGCCTTGACCAGCCAGTTGGCGCTGGCCAGGCAATCCGACAGCCACGCCCTGCCCGCCTTGTCCTTGCCCGCGCTGCCCGACAATTCGGCATAATAGCTGCGATTGACCAGCAGCCGGGGCAGCGTCGCCGAATTGATCTCGACCGCCCATCCCGCCCCCCGGCGGGATACGTAGACGTCGGGCGTCACCGCCTGTGCCGATTCCCCGCTGTATCGACAGCCGGGCTTTGGGTCATATCCGCGCAATTCGCGGATCATGTCGGCCATGTCCTCGTCATCGACGCCGCACATCCGCTTCAGCTGGGCGATCTGCCCGCGCGCCAGCAGGTCCAGATTGTCGATCAGCCGCGCCATGCACGGATCGTAACGGTCCGCCTCCCGCGCCTGAATCGCCAGACATTCGGCCAGGTTGCGCGCACCCACGCCCGACGGGTCGAACGTGTGGATGATGGCCAGCACCGCCTCCACCCGGACCAGCGGCACGCCCAGCCGGTTGGCCACGTCCAGCAGCGACACGGTCAGATATCCGCACTCGTCGATCTGATCGATCAGATGCGCGGCGATGAACAGGTCCGCACCCGACACCGACTGCCCGGCCTGGGACAGCAGGTGATCGGACAGTGAGATGTCGGCACCGGCAATCGCATCCAGGTCTGGCCCGTCCTCCGGCCCCGCGCCGCTGGCGCCCGATACCGACAGGCCGCCGTCCAGCCCGCCGATAGAATCCGACGCGCTGTCGTGATGAAATGTCTCTGCCGTGAAATCGACGTCCAGCGCCGCCTCGTCCGCGGCGCCCCCGCTGGTCAGCAGTTCGCTGGCATCGGCCGGGCCGTCGCGCGGTTCGGCGGGATCGACGATCAGTTCGGGCGGCAGCTCGATCTCGCCACCCGAAGAGCCGTCATCATCGCCGGACTGCGCGTCGAGCAGCGGGTTCTTTTCCAGCTCCTCGGCAATGAACCCCTCGATCTCCAGATTGGACAGCGCCAGCAGGCGGATCGCCTGCTGCAGCTGGGGCGTCATTACCAGCGATTGCGTCTGGCGCAGATCGAGGCGCGGCGCGAGCGACATCCTAGCTGGACACGGTGCCGGCTCGCTCACCCACCCGGCCACCCATTTCAGAATATCCTGCCGATGGGTGGCCGGGTGGGGGAGCGGGCTGGCGCCGCCCTCCGGCAAACACATTCACAACGAAAAGCCCTCGCCCAGATACAGGCGGCGGACATTGGCATCCGCGACCAGCTCGGCGGGCGATCCGCTGAACAGCACGCGGCCGTCATAGATGATGTAGCCGCGGTCGACGATTTCCAGCGTCTCGCGCACATTATGATCAGTGATCAGCACGCCGATGCCGCGCGTCTTCAGGTCCTTGACCAGGTCGCGGATGTCCGCGATCGAAATGGGGTCGATGCCGGCAAACGGCTCGTCCAGCAGCATGATGGTCGGATTGGCGGCCAGCGCGCGCGCGATTTCCGCCCGCCGCCGCTCACCGCCGGACAGCGCCATTGACGGGCTGGCCCGCAGCCGGGTCAGGCCGAATTCGTCCAGCAACTGGTCCAGCCGCGCCTGCCGCCGGTCCTTGTCCGGCTCGGCCAGTTCCAGCACGGCAAGGATGTTCTTTTCCACCGACAGGCCGCGAAAGATCGACGTTTCCTGCGGCAGATAGCCAAGGCCCAGCACCGCGCGGCGATACATGGGCAGGCCGGTGATATCCGTGCCGTCCAGCAGGATGCGCCCGGCATCCGGCTTCACCAGGCCCATCACCGAATAAAAGCACGTCGTCTTGCCCGCGCCATTGGGGCCGAGCAGGCCGATCACCTCGCCCTTGCCGACGTTCAGCGACACATCGGACAGGACGCTGCGCTTGTCATACGCCTTTGCGATCGAAACGACGGACAGGCCATCGTCCACGATCGGCTCTGCCTGTTGCGAGGAGACATCGGCCGCAACCGGCGCGACTATGTCGTTCATGCGTTCGTCCGTCCTGCACTGGCGCGGTGCGCCCGCGCTTTGTCGAATTGGCAGGAATCCTGCATGATTTGCCGGTTCCTGCCAAGGGGGCATGACGCGCCGTCATCCGAACGTCCGCGCAAAACGTGCGGCCTGCCGCCCCTTATCGGCGCGGGGCGGCGGCTATTTGCGGTCGGGGACCGAGAAACGGCCCGACACGCGGCCACCCGATGTGGTCGTGGTGCCCGGCGCCTTGCTGCTGCCCGACGGCCGCCCGTCGATAACCGCACGGCCGGTGTCCAGATCGATGGTCAGCCGGCCGCCGTTCAGCGTGTTGGTTCCCTGCGTCAGGCGGACATTGCCGACCATGGTGATCCGCCGGGCATTGAGGTCATAGACCGCGAACTGCGCCCGCGCCGTCTGGTCGGGCCGCGTCACCGTCACCCCGCCTGCCGCATCCAGCCGCGATACCTGCGGTGATCCGCCGATCACCTGTCCGGTATAGGCGACCGTCACCCGGTCGGCGTTCAGCCGCATCGTCGCCTGCCGGATGGTCACCCCGCCGGACAGGACGGCGCGGTTCGCCTTGTCCTGCAATTCGATCAGCGCGGCATCGAAATCGATCGGCGCGTTCGAATCGTGGCGCACCTGCCCCTCGGCCGGGGAAATCACCAGCAGGGCCGCACCCAGCATGGCGGCGGCGGACAGGATCGGGATGGCGCGGATCATGACGCGCTATTTCGTGCGTGTCGGGTCAATACGCAAGCGCGCATTGCCGCGCAGCGTCACCGTTCGCGCTTCCAGATCGGCATCCAGGCGGTTTGCGCTGAAATTGCCCATGCGCGTCGTGCCCGTCACGGCGCCGCCGCTCTGCATCTTGCGGGTGCGCAGGTCCACGATCGCATCGCGGGTATCCAGCGAATAGCCATTGGCGGCGCGAAACTGGATGGGGCCGTCGATCGCCACCTTTTGCTGATCGATGTCGTATCGGCCGCTCTGCGCGGTCAGTGCCGCCGGCCCGTCCTGAAGGTCGATGCGCGCGGCCAAATCGTCCATCCGCACAATGGGTTCGGATGCGCTTTTCTGGACGGCGGAACCGGCCGTGATCTGGAAACTGCGCCCGCCCTTGTCGGCCCCGCGATACTGGGCGCGCTCGATGCGCAGCCGCTCGGGTGCGACCTCCACCTTGTTCTTGTCCAGGATGAAGCTGACATCGCCGCCCATGGTCAGCGGGGCCATCACCAGAAACGCGGCCAGCACGCCGATGCCGATCGGCAGCACCGTCTGCAACATGCCGACGACCCGGTCATGGCGCCCGCCCGGCAACGCCCACCGGCTGCGCGCGATGCGGGCGTCCGCTGCCGGGACGATGGCTTCAGACATGAGCAAAGATATCGACCTCTGGCCAGCCGGCCAGGTCCAGCGCCGCGCGGTGGGGCAGGAACTCGAAACAGGCCTGGGCCAGCGCGGTGCGCCCCTCGCGCGCCAGTCGGACGTCAAGCTCCGCCTTCAGCGCGTGAAGATAGCGCACATCGGATGCCGCATAATCGCGCTGCGCCTCGCTCAGCACCGGGCCGCCCCAGTCGGACGATTGCTGCACCTTGGAAAGCTCCGCGCCCAGCAATTCACGCACCAGCTCCTTCAGACCGTGCCGGTCGGTATAGGTGCGGACCAGCCGCGATGCGGTCTTGGTGCAGTAAACGGGCGCGGCGACCACGCCCAGATAATGCTGGATCGCGGCCAGATCGAACCGGGCGAAATGATACAGCTTCACCCGATCCGGATCGGCCAGCACGGCCTTCAGGTTGGGCGCGGCATAATCGCTGCCCGGATTGAACCGGACCAGATGCTCGTCGCCCGATCCGTCGCTGATCTGGACGACGCAAAGCCGGTCGCGCGGCGTGATCAGGCCCATGGTCTCGGTATCGACGGCAACGGCACCGGGACGCAGCACGTCGGCGGGCAGGTCTTCTTCGTGGAAATATACGGTCATGGCGCGGGCCTAATCCTAAACGTGCCGGGGCTCAATGGCGCTCGCCAGCTGCTTCCTTTCGGGCGCGGGATCGGCGGGCCAGGATGTTGAGCGTTTCGACACCCGCCGAAAACGCCATTGCGGCATAGATATATCCCTTGGGCACATGCACGCCGAACCCGTCGGCGATCAGCACCGCGCCGATCATCAGCAGGAACCCCAGCGCCAGCATGACGACGGTCGGGTTGGCGTTGATGAATTTGGCCAGCGGATCGGCCGCCACCAGCATCACGGCAACGGTGATGATCACGGCGGTCATCATGATCGGCACATGTTCGGTCATGCCGACCGCGGTCAGGATCGAATCGATGGAAAACACCATGTCGAGCGCAACGATCTGCGCAATCGCGGCCCCGAAACCCAGCGAGGCCGGACCCTTCTTGTCCAGCGCAGCGCCGGACGGTTCGGGATCCATGGTGTGATGCACCTCCTTCGTCGCCTTCCACACCAGGAACAGGCCGCCTGCAATCAGGATCAGGTCGCGCCATGAAAAGGCAGTCTCGAACGCCGGCGCGCCATGTTCATCCAGCGGCCCGACCAGCCCCAGATCGAACACCGGCGTTGTCAGCGAAACGATGAACGCGATCATCGAAAGAAACGCCAATCGCATGACCAGCGCCAGACCAATGCCGATACGCCGCGCCTTTTGTTGCTGATGCACTGGCAACTTGTTCGAAAGAATCGAAATGAAGATCAGATTGTCGATCCCCAGAACGACTTCCAGAACAACCAGCGTGACAAGCGCAGCCCAGGCGGCGGGATCGGTAATCAGCGTGGCGATTTCGGACATTCGATGCTCCCTGTTCGGCTCACCCTGTCGCGCAAGCGCCACGCCTAAGCAATAACCGAATGCGTTGCGACGATTTCATTCGCCGCACGGGCCGTAATGGGTTATGCACAGGCTAGCGGCGCAATTTGGTTTCGCGCCCGAACCCCCGCGTTTCTCGTCCGACGCCCGGGTTTGTTGACGGAAATGAGGCCGAGCACGGAAGACGAACAGGGCAATGGGTTTTGATCGAGGGCGCCGGGGTGAACGCGGCGGGCGCGGCAGAGACAAGCGCGATTCTTTTGGCGATGAGGGCGGTTTTGGCGGCGGCGACCGGTTCGGCGGCGGCTTCGGCGGCGGTGATCGATTCGGTGGTGGCGGCTTTGGCGGCGGTGATCGCTTCGGCGGTGGCGGCGGCGGCTTCGGCGGCGGCGACCGATTCGGTGGCGGCGGCGGTGGCGGCTTCCGTGGTGGTGGTGGCGGCGGTGGGCGCGGCATGCCTCCCCAGGTCGTTGGCGAAGGCACCGGCATCGTAAAGTTCTTCAACGGGCAAAAGGGCTTCGGCTTCATCGTCCGTGACGATGGCGGTGAGGACGTGTTCGTCCACATCTCCGCCGTCGAGCAGGCGGGCCTGTCCGGCCTGGCCGAGGGTCAGCCGCTTGGCTTCACCCTGGTCGATCGTGGCGGCAAGATTTCGGCCACCGATCTCAAGATCGACGGCGAGCCGATGCCCGTTACCGACCGCGGCCCGCCGCGTGACCGCGACGCCGCTCCGCGCGCTGGTGGCGGCTTCGGCGCGCCGCAGCGTCAGCTGACCGGTGAAAAGGCCACGGGCACCGTCAAGTTCTTCAACGCGATGAAGGGCTTTGGCTTCATTCAGCGCGACGATGGACAGCCGGATGCGTTCGTTCACATCTCGGCCGTTGAGCGTGCCGGCATGGCGACGCTGAACGAAGGCGATCGGCTGGAATTCGAACTAGAGGTTGACCGGCGGGGCAAGATGGCCGCCGTGAACCTGCAGACGTCGGGCTGATTACAGCCGACCGAACTGGTTTGGAGAGGAGAATGGGCCGGGCGGCACGAACCGCCCGGCCTTTTTCGTGCGCAGCGTGATTGGCGTCGGGTCCATGCGCTCATGTCGGTCGGGTCCCACGGCCATGGAGGATAGCACCCTCGTCATCCAACACAGAAAGATGATCTGCGCCAGCGAGTCGCGGGGCAAGGATGGCTGAACACAATCGGCGCGATCCCGCCCCCTCCGCCGCACGTGGCGAAGGAAGATGGTTCGATAAGCCTAGGAAAGCGGGCGAGGCAGTTCGCCTCGACCCTGCGTGTCCGGCGTTACAGCCGCCCCATCGACAGGAACTTCACCCGCCGCGCCTTGCGCAGCGCATCCGGCCCATCGCCCTCGATCGCCGCCAGCTCGCGTTCGATCGCATCGCCCAGCGCGGCAATGGCAGCATCCCGGTCGCGATGCGCGCCGCCCAGCGGCTCGGCCACGATCCGGTCGATGACGCCAAGCGCCTTCAGGTCCTGCGCGGTCACTTTCATCGCCTCGGCTGCATCGGCCGCGCGGTCGGCGGTCCGCCACAGGATCGATGCGCAGCCTTCCGGCGAAATCACCGAATAGACGGCGTGTTCCATCATCAGCACGCGGTTGCCCGCGGCCAGCGCAATGGCGCCGCCCGATCCGCCCTCGCCCAGGATCGACGCGATCACTGGCACACCCAGGTTCAGCATCGCCTCGGTCGAACGGGCAATCGCTTCGGCCTGCCCGCGCTCTTCGGCCTGGATGCCGGGGAACGCGCCCGACGTGTCGACCAGCGTGACGACCGGCAGGCCGAACCGTCCGGCCAGGTCCATCAGGCGAATCGCCTTGCGATAGCCCTCCGGCTTGCCCATCCCGAAATTATGCTTGAGGCGGCTGGCGGTATCGTCGCCCTTTTCATGGCCGATCACCATGACGCGGCGACCGCGAAACCGGGCGAACCCGCCCAGGATCGCCTGATCGTCGGCAAAGGCGCGGTCCCCGGCCAGCGGCACGAAATCCTCGAACAGGCCCGCGACATAATGGGTGAAGTGCGGCCGGTCCTGATGCCGGGCGACCTGCGTCTTCTGCCACGGGGTCAGCCGGGCATAGGTGTCCTTGAGCAGCCGGTCGGATTTGGCCTGCAACCGGGCGATATCGGCGTTGATATCCACCGCGCCATCGGCGGCCGTGTCGCGCAGCTCGTCGATCCGGGCCTGAAGCTCGGCGATGGGCTTTTCGAAATCTAGGAACATGGTGGTCATGGCTGCCGGCCCGGTTAGGGCCGCGCACGGCCCGCGTCAACGAGCGGATGGCGCGCGTTGACCAGTGCGACCAGCCGGCTGGCATCGACATGGGTATAGATTTCGGTGGTGGCGATATCGGCATGACCCAGCATCGCCTGCAGCGCGCGCAGGTCCGCGCCCCCTTCCAGCAGGTGGGTGGCAAAGGCGTGGCGCAGGACGTGCGGGCTGATCCGGTCGGGCGGAATGCCCGCCTCTGCCCCGATGGCGCGGATCAGCTGATACAGTCGGACGCGCGACAAATGCCCCTTGCCGCCGGGGAACAGCCACTGCGCATCCACCGGCACATGATCGCGCCAGACCGCGACGGCGGCACGCGCGCGGTCCGAAATCGGCACCATCCGCTCCCGCCCGCCTTTGCCGCGCAGGATCAGGAACGGGCGATCCGGCGCCACCGCATTGCGGGGCAGGGACACCAGCTCCGTCGCGCGCAGGCCCGATCCGTACAACAGCTCGACCAGCGCTGACAGGCGGAGGTCAGCGGGCACCGGCGGCACGCGCGCCGTGCGTTCGGCAATCGCCGCGAACAACCGGTCGACATCCCCGACCGACAGGGTTCTGGGCAGCGGGCGGCGGATACCGGGCCGGGGCAGCGCCGCCGCCGGATCGTCGGCCCGCATCCCTTCATCCAGCAGAAACCCGTAAAAGCGGCGCAGCGTCGCGGCCTTGCGCGCGACCGTCGCCCCCGACAGGTCGGCCCAGCCATCGGCCAGCCGCGCCAGCGCAGCCGCATCGGCATCGACCAGCCGCCCGCCCAGCGCCGCCGACGCCAGGCGAAGATCGGTGGCATAGGCCATCAGCGTGTTGCGCGCCGCCCCCGCCTCTGCCGCCATCATTTCGAGGAACCGGCCGATCAGCGCGGCGTCCCCGCCCCCGCTCATCCGCGTGCGATCGCCTCGGCCGCGATCATCCGGGCTTCGGCATCCATGCCCACGGCGCGCAGCGCGGCAAGGATGTGGAACAGGTGATGGGCCGGTACGCCGCGCCAGTCGGTCGTCTGCATCCCGATCCCCGCCAGCACGACGACGGTCCCCGCCTGCCGCGCATTGGCCGCCGCCTGGATCGCGCGGGTCCAGCGATTCTGCGCGCCGATCGGGACATTATTGTCCGCCGCCAGCGATTCGGCGTCGGCCGGGGCCAGCCGCCCCAGCCCAGCCAGGGCGGCGACGAACAGCTGCGCCTTTCGCCCCTGTCCCTGATAGCTGGCGGCGGCATCGCGGCTCAACGTCCGGCCCGCCGGGTCGGCCAGCGCCAGCATCGCCCAGCCATCGCTGCCCGGCGTCGCCACCGATCGCCAGCGGACGGCGCGCAGATCATGGCCCGCGCTCAGCATCGCCGCGATCAGGCGGTCTGCATCCCCGGCAATGGCGGGATCGGGGCCGATGCCCCCCGCCGCCTTTGCCGTCAGCACCAGCCGGGCGTATCGGCCGACCGGCGTCGTCGGCTCGTCCCACAACCGGCGCAGCACTTCCATGCGGCTCTGGCGCGTCGGGCCGACATTGGCCGTGCGCAGATCGGATGCCACCGCGACCGCCGCGGGCGCATCCACGCCGCTTTCGTCAATCGCTCCGTACAGGTCGGCATAGGCGGCCGAGGACAGGACGCCCGCCGCCGCCGCCGCCTCTGCCGCGGTCAGCCGGTCGACCGGGGCCAGCTGCGGTGCCTGTGCCTGCCACAGCACCATCTGCGGGGATGCAGCGGCCAGCAGCGGTTCCGGCAATGCCTCGCCCAGCGCGGTTGCCAGGCCATAGCGCCAGCTGGACAGGCGATCCGCCTCGTCCCAGTCGATCGTCACGTCGCGGCGACCCTGCGCGCCCCGGCTCAGCATCTTTTCGGCCAGCGCCAGGTCGATGCCCCGCGCGATCCGCGCGCGCCGGGCGGCATCGATCATGCGCCCCGCATCGGCGGCCTTGCCCTCCAGCGCGGCGCACCATGCCTGAGCCAGCACCCAGCCCCGCTCGCGCGATCGTTGCCCGGCCGTGCCGGCCAGCGGACAGACACCGCCCGGATCGGCGGCGGCCAGCATCGCCTGCATCGCCACCTGATCCAGCTTGGGCGTATAATTTTCGCCATCGACCGACTGCACCAGCGCGCGGGCGGCATTCGCCTCGCCCATCCGGATCAGCAGCCACGCGCGCTCGGCGGCGAAATCCGCGCCATTCAGGTCGCGCGGCGTATCGCTGGGGGCCAGCAGCACGCGGCGCAGCGTGATCGACAGCCAGCGGGAGGCGATGGGCGCATTCATCCGCCGCATCAGCATCTGGATCAGCGGGCCGTTCGCATTGCCGTAAATCGGGCCGGACAGGCTGGCGGCATCGGCCACGCCGATCTGCGCGGTGCCGCGGCGGGCATAATCGGGCAGCGCATACATGGCGAGCGCGGGGGCCGGTGTCGGGCTGGGCGTCGCGCCGGGCGTCGGCGTCGCCTCCGGGGACAGGGGATCGTCCGCCGCAGCGACGCCGGGCGCGGGGGTCGGCGCCGGGCTGGCGCTCGGCGGCGGCGTGCGGGGTGCATCCGGGCGGGGCTGCGCGGGCCGTGGGGTCGGGGCCGGGTCGCCAAATCCGGGCGGCAACAGGCTTTCCGGCGCATCCTGGCCCAGCGCCGGGATCGCCATGCCCGCCGCCGCCAGCGCGACCGCGATCAGGGATATGGCGGTGCTATTGCGCCAGATTTTCAAGCGACACTTCCTTTTCCACCCGGACCGGAGCCTTTTCGGTGGAGCGGCTGGCAAGGAAGAAGATGCCGCCGACCAGCAGCACCAGGACGATGATGGCAATCACCAGCGGGCGCATCGGCCCGGCGCGACGGCGGGAAGGACTGGAAAACGCATTACGGCGAGCCATGATCGGGGGTCGGATCCTCTATTGTCGTCGGGGGTTGTCGCGGGCCTTTTGCCCGACAGGCGCCCTCAATGTATAGCCCCCGCCGCAATGTTTGAGCCACGCCCCACCGATTCCCGCTGGACCGGCAAGCCGATCGTGCTGGTCGGCCTGATGGGCGTGGGCAAATCGACCATTGGAAAGCGGCTGGCGGCGCGGCTGCACCTGCCCTTTGTCGATGCGGATGACGAGATTGAACAGGCCGCCGGCATGACCATCGCCGAAATCTTCGAACGCTATGGCGAACCGCAGTTCCGCGATGGCGAACGCCGCGTCATCGCCCGGCTGATCGACGGCCGTCCGCGCGTCATCGCCACGGGCGGCGGCGCGTTCATCCAGGACGATACCCGCGCCCTGATCCTGGATCAGGCGCTGGCCGTCTGGCTCGACGCGGATATCGACGTGCTGGTCGAACGCGTGCGCAAACGCGATCACCGGCCCCTGCTTCGCGGCCGCGATCCCGGCACGGTACTGCGCGATCTGGCCGCCATGCGAAACCCAGTTTATGCGCTGGCGCCCGTCCGCGTCATCAGCCAACAGGCACCGCACGACGTGACGGTTCAGAAAATCCTGGAGGCGATTTGCCGATGACGACCATTCCCGTTTCCCTGGGCGATCGCAGTTACGATGTGCGGATCGAACGCGGCCTGATCGACCGGGCGGGCGAGGCGCTGGCCCCGCTGTCCCGCGGGCGGCCGATGCCGATCATCACCGATGCCAATGTCGCCATCCATGCCGAACGGCTGGGCGAATCGCTGGCGGCGGCGGGCATCGCCAGCGAACGCATCGTGCTGGCCCCGGGCGAGCGAACCAAGGGATGGGACACGCTGGAGGTGCTGACCGACCGGCTGCTCGACATGGGCGTGGAACGCAGCGACCATGTCATCGCGCTGGGCGGCGGCGTGATCGGCGATCTGGTCGGCTTTGCCTGCTCGATCCTGAAACGCGGCTGCAACTTCATTCAAGTGCCGACGACCCTGCTGGCTCAGGTGGACAGCAGCGTCGGCGGCAAGACCGCGATCAACACGCGCGCGGGCAAGAATCTGATCGGCGCATTCCATCAACCGGCGCTGGTGCTGATCGACCCCGATGTGCTGGACAGCCTGCCCGCCCGCGAACTGCGCGCCGGTTATGCAGAGGTCGTCAAATACGGCCTGATCGACGATCCCGACTTCTTCGCCTGGTGCGAAGAACATGGCGCGGCGCTGCTCGATGGCGATCCGGTCGCCCGCCAATATGCCATCGCCCGGTCGGTCAGGGCCAAGGCGCGGATCGTCGGCGCGGACGAACGGGAGACGGCGGGCACCCGCGCGCTCCTCAACCTCGGCCACACCTTCGGCCATGCGCTGGAGGCAGAGACGGGCTTTTCCGACCGGCTGCTGCATGGCGAAGGGGTAGCGGCGGGCATGGCGCTCGCCTTTGCCTATTCCGCGTCAAAGGGGCTGTGTCCGGACGAAGATGCCGCCCGCGTCGCGGCGCATCTGCGCGCCAGCGGCCTGCCCGACGGCCTTGCCGCCGCCCATGTCCATGCCGATGGCGAAACGCTGGTCGGCCATATGCTGCATGACAAGAAAATGACGGGCGGCACCCTGCCCTTCCTGCTCGCGCGCGGGATCGGCCGGACCTATCTCGACAAGACCGTCGACCTGGCGGACGTCGCCGCGTTCCTCGATGCGCAACCCCGGACGCTGGAGGGCGTGACATTCCCCGCGGGGTAAAAAAACAGCATCTGCCGGAAAAAACCTGTCCGGTGTGCAACCGCCCCTTTGCCTGGCGCAAGAAGTGGGAGCGGGCCTGGGACAATGTCATCTATTGTTCCGACCGCTGCCGCCGCGACGGCAAGCGGGGGTAAGCGGCGCCCGGTCAGCCGCGCACGCCCGTCCACGCCCACCACAGCCAGCCCGCGATCATCACCGCCCCGCCGATCGGCGTGATCGCGCCCAGCCAGCGCGGGCCGCCCAGCGCCATCAGGTACAGCGTGACGGCAAAGATCATGCCGCCGATGACGAACGCCCATCCCGGCCCCCGCGCACCCGTCTGCATCGCGGCGACGGCGGCGACGGCGTGGATCAGCTGATACATCCCGCCGGTCTTCAGCCACTCCTGCGCCTGTCCGCTCGCCCCATGCGCCCCGAACGCCCCGGCCACCACGGCCATCGCCCCGGACAGGGCAGCAACGATCAACAACGCGTTCATGGTAACACTCCGGACAGGATGAAACGGTCGAACAGCAATGCCCCGCCGACGCCCAGCGCCGCAATGCTGATCAGCAGCACAGCGCCGGCCATCATGTCCTTGATCGCCTTCACCTCGGGGTGAATGGCCGGATGCAGCAGGTCGACCAGCGCCTCGACCGCCGAATTGACCAGTTCCAGCGCCAGCACCAGCGCAATGGTCAGCGCGACCAGCCCCCACCAGATCGCAGGCGGCCTGAGCAGCAGCAGGGCGAGGGCCGCGACAATAGCCAACGCCGTCTGGACCCGGAAACTGCGTTCTCTGATCCAGCCGAACCGGATGCCGGAAACCGCAAAGCCAAGCCGTTCGCGGAACGGCCGGTTCTTCACTTGGCCACCGCCTCGTCGGAATGGACGGACACGTTGCCGCCCTTGCTGTTCTGGCTGAACATCACCTCGCGCGCGGCGTACAGGTCGCCGGATTCCTTCTGCAGCTTCAGCCGCTTGAGGTCGCGGTCGCGATATTCCTGTTCGGTGCGTTCGATCTCGCCCGGATCGACGCCCACCGCTGCCATCGCCTTTCGCGCCATCACGACGGCGCTTTCCATCACTTCGCGCACGATGCCCTCTACCGGCGCGCCGTGCATCTTCATCACCGACCGACGGTCATAGGCGCGGACAAAGACCATGGCGTCGGGAAACGCCTCGTGAATCTGGTTCAGCTTTTCGGCATCGACCTCGTTGCCGTCGGGGCACAGCAGGATCAGCTCCGCATCCTCCGCCCCCGCGCGCCGCAGCAGGTCGACACGCAGGCCGTCGCCATAATAGACCTTCATGCCAAAGGTGCCGGCCACGTCGATCATCTGAACATCGCGGTCGATCAGCGTGACGGCAATCCCCTGACCAATCAGCATCTGCGCCACCGTCTGCCCGAACCGGCCATAGCCGACGACGATCGCGCTGGCCCCGTCATGGCGAGGCGCGTCACGCACCTCTGCCCCCTCGCCCGCCGGTTCGGCCCGGAATCGCCGGGTGAACATCATCAGGAACGGCGTGGTCGCCATGCTGATCGTGATGATCGCGCCGAACACGCTGGCCGCCTCCGGCGCGATCAGCAGCGCGCCTTGCGCCTGCGCGAACAGGACGAATCCGAACTCGCCGCCCTGACTGAGCAGCAGGCCAAGCGCCAGTGCGGGTCGCCACGCGGTGCCGAACAGCATGGCCAGCCCGGTGATGACCGCAGCCTTGGTCGCGATCAGCATCAGCGCCATTGACAGGACGAACACCGGCCGTTCCGCAATCGCGCCCAGATCGAGCATCATGCCGACGGCCAGAAAGAACAGGCCGAGCAGGATCGAGCGGAACGGCTCCACATCCGCCTCCAGTTCGTGCCGGAACGGGCTGTCGGCCAGCATCACGCCCGCGATGAACGCCCCCAGCGCGGTGGACAGGCCGATCGCCTCCATGATCGCCGCGCTGGCCAGCACTGTGAACAGCCCGGCAAACACGAACATCTCGCGCTCGCCCAGATTGCCGATCAGCTTGAACAGCGGCCGCAGCACGAACCGCCCTGCCAGGATCAGGCCGGTCACGGCCAGCACGGTATAGAGCGCCAGCTGCCATCCCGGCGGCCCCGCCGCATCCGCCGGATTGCGCGACAGCGCCGCGACAATGGTGATCAGCGGAACGATCGACAGGTCCTGAAACAGCAGGACGGAAAAGGCGCGCTCGCCGAACGGGGTGCGCAACCGCCCGGCCGATTGCAGCATCGGCAGCACCTGCGCCGTGGACGACAGCGCCAGCGGCAGGCCGAGCGCCAGCGCGGCAGGCCAGCTGAAATTGGCATAATAGGCGATCAGCACGGTCAGCGCGATGCCGCACAGCACCACCTGTGCCAGGCCGAATCCGAAAATGTCGCGCTTCATCGCCCATAGTCGCGCCGGGCTCAGTTCCAGCCCGACCAGGAACAAAAGCAGCGTGATGCCAAGCTCGGCAATGACCAGCTTGTTTTGCGCATCGCCAACAATGCCCAGCACTTCCGGCCCGACTACGGCCCCTGCGACCAGGAAGCCCAGCGTCGCACCCAGGCCCAGCTTGCGGAACAACAGGACGAACACCAGCGCAAAGCCCAGCAGCGGGGCAAATTCCCGCGTCATCGACAGGCCGTGATGCGCCTCCATCAGGCGGCCCGCCGGGTGCGCGCTTCGGCCATGGCATCGGCCGCCGCCTCGAACGGCAGGCGGATGGAGGCGTGGCGGGCGGCGTGCGGGATTGCGGGTTCAAAGATCGCAAGACCGGGCCAGTCCGGCACCGCGCCCTCGCCCGCAAGCCAGCGGGTCAGCGCATCGCGGGCATCGGCAATCTCGGCCAGCGTCTGCCCCCGCGCGTATTCGGCAAACAGCGCGGCCGATGCCTGCCCCAGCGCACAGGCGCGGACCATCAGGCCAAGCTCGTTCAGCCGCCCATCATCGTCCAGCACCACATCGGCGGTGACCCGGCTGCCACAGATGGGCGAGCGCCGCTCGACGGTTGCCATTGGGGCATCCAGCCGCTTCAGCCCGGCAGTCGATGCCGCCAGCCGCAAAATCTCGGTGTTGTAAAGCTGCCCCGCCATAGCCGACAGATAGGCTGGATCAGCCCGAAGCGCGAGGGGGGAGAGGACGTTTTTCCCGCGCGGGCGGGTGACCGCCCGTCACCCGCTGCGCTCGCAATGACACGGTTACCGCCTGGCAGACACCGTCTCACTCCCGCGGCTGCGGACTTTCAGGGAACACCGGCTCGCCCCGCCGCCGCTTGTCGACAAACTCCGCGATGCCCGCGCTGGTGGCGTTAAGCAGGGAATAGCTGGTGCTGTCCGTCATCCAGGGCGGGCGGCGCGTCGGCCCGCCGCTGACCGTATCGATCACCAGCACGATCAGCAGAAAGCCAAGGCTGGCGACGATCAGCCCCTTGATCCCGCCAAATCCGAACCCCAGCGCACGGTCGATCGGGCCAAGCACCGAATTGCGCGTGCGCGACCCGATGGCATTGGCGACCAGCCGTCCGGCGACATAGGTGGAGCCGGAGATGATCGCGAACGCCAGCACGGCTGCCCCCGCATCGGTGCCAACCGGATCGGCCAGCGCCGCGGTCAGCGGAGTATGGCCAAAGCGCAGCGCGACGATCACGAACAGGAACGCCATCAGCGACAACACTTCGGTCACGAACCCGCGCCACAGGCCCATCACCGCCGATCCGCCAACGGTCAGCAGCACGATGATGTCCAGCGCGGTCAGTTCCATTACAAATCCCTCATCGACAGCGCCCTGCCCCGTTCGCGCCCCTGCATCGGGGTGGCCGCCGTCCATCCGTCCACCCCTAGCCGTTCGTATCGAACGAAGTCGAGACACATGGGGACGAACGTCGATGCCCGTAACCAGATGCCGCCCCTCATCGATCCTCCCCCGCCAGGGGGAGGTGCCGCCAGAGGCGGCGGAGGGGGAGGAATCCCAGCAGCAGGCGGCGGCTATCCTCCCCCTCCGGCCCGCTGTCGCGGTCCACCTCCCCCTTGCGGGGGAGGATGGCGTTGCAGCAGCTTGGCGCCTACCCGCCCCGCGCCAGCAGATGGTCGACGAACGCCTTCAGCGTGGCAAAGCCCGACAGGCGCATCGGGCTTTTGTCCGCCGGTTGCGCGGCCGGGCCAAGCGCGCGGTTGAAGCCCAGCTTCGCCGCTTCCTTCATCCGCAGGCCCGCATGGGCCACCGGCCGCACCTCGCCCGACAGCGCGATTTCACCGAACGCAATCCCGTCCGACGGCAAAGGCCGTTCCGCCAGCGCAGAGATCAGCGCGGCCGCCACCGCCAGGTCCGCTGCCGGGTCCTGAACCCGGTATCCGCCAGCGATGTTCAGATAGACTTCGCACGTCGAAAAACTGAGGCCGCACCGCGCCTCCAGCACCGCCAGGATCATGGCCAGCCGCCCGCTGTCCCATCCGACCACGGCCCGGCGCGGCGTCGCCCCGCTGGCCAGCCGCACGACCAGCGCCTGCACCTCGACCAGCACGGGACGCGTTCCTTCCAGCGCGGGAAACACCACCGATCCGGTCACGCTCTCCGCCCGGTCGGTCAGGAACAGGGTGGACGGATTGGCCACCTCGGTCAGCCCCTCGCCCGCCATGGCGAACACGCCGATCTCGTCCGTCCCGCCGAACCGGTTCTTGACCGCGCGCAGGATGCGGAACTGATGGCTGCGCTCGCCCTCGAAACTCAGCACGGTGTCGACCATGTGCTCCAGCACGCGGGGACCCGCGATCGATCCGTCCTTGGTGACATGGCCGACCAGCACGACGGCAGTGCCGCGTTCCTTGGCAAAGCGGATCAGTTCCTGCGACGCGGCGCGCACCTGACTGACCGTGCCCGGCGCCCCTTCAATGAGGTCGCTGTGCATCGTCTGGATGGAATCGATGATCAGCAGGTCCGGCGCCTCTCCCCGATCTCCGAACGTGGTCAGGATGTCGCGCACCGATGTGGCGCTGGCCAGTTGCACCGGCGCCTTGCCCAGCCCCAGCCGCCGCGCGCGCAGCCGCACCTGATCCGCCGCCTCCTCGCCAGAGACATAGGCGACCTGCTTGCCCGCCAGTGCCAGCCTGGCCGCCGCCTGCAGCAGCAGGGTCGATTTGCCGATGCCGGGATCCCCGCCGATCAGCGTCGCCGACCCCTCGACAAACCCACCGCCCAGCGCCCGGTCCAGCTCGGCAATCCCCGTCGCCATCCGGTCGGGCAGCGCAACATCGCTGTCCAGCCCGGACAGGACGATGGCACGGCCACCGGATTGCAGGTTGTGCTTGGCCTGAAACGGCGTGACGACCGCGCCCGCCTCTTCGACCAGGCTGTTCCACTCACCGCAATCGCCGCACTGCCCCTGCCACTGCGACGTGACCGAACCGCATTGCTGACAGACATATCGTTTCTTCGGCTTGGCCATGGGGTTGCGCTAGCACGGCCGGAACAAAAAGGGAATATCGAAGCGTCGGCGCTGTCCTACCCGGCGATGACCGGGCTAGGCTCGCCGGATGCGCAGTCCCATCTTCGGCCTGACCCCGCTTCCCCGCCGGACGAATGCGGGGGCGGATTTTCAAGTGGACGTAGCATCACCTTCGCCACCTTCTGATCCCGAATCAGGCCGCGCTCAGCTCGCTCCCGCGCTTCAGCGCGCTGCCGCCATCGGCCTGTTCAACCAGATAGGCGGGGTTGTCCTTGGTCCCGTTCTTGACGATCCTGCTGCCCTTGATCGTCCGCTGGACGCGCCGTTCGAACCGTTCCGCCACCTTGCCCTCCGCCGTGCCCTTGCCCCACGACCAGGTCACGGCCTGACCCTTTTTAAAGCTGTTTGCCATCCTGCTGCTCCGTCGCTGCTGTCCGCACAGGACGCATCGACGGGGCAAAGCGTTCCCATGCGCGACGAGTTGCGGTATCGCCCCGCGCCATGAAGCCAACCGACCTGCGGATCGCCCTGTTCAGCGGCAACTATAACTACGTCCGCGATGGCGCGAACCAGGCGCTGAACCTGCTCGCCGGATATCTGCTGGAACGCGGCGTCACACTGCGCGTCTATTCGCCCACGGTGCCCGAACCGGCCTTTCCGGCGACGGGCGAACTGGTCGATATCCCCGCCCTGGCCCTGCCCGGCGGGCGGGACGAATATCGGCTTGGCATGGGCCTGCCCCTATCGGTGCGGGCGGACCTCAAGGCATATGCCCCCAACATCGTCCATGTGTCCGCCCCGGATGTCAGCGGGCACCGCGCCGTCACCTGGGCGCGGCGGCGCAAGATTCCGACGCTTGCCTCGCTCCACACCCGGTTCGAAACCTATGCCCAATATTACGGCATCGGCTTTCTGGAGCCGCTGGCGATCAACCTGTCCACGCGCTTTTACAACCGGGTCGACCGGGTGATGGTGCCCAGCCCCAGCATGGGCGATGTGCTGCGCGACTGGGGCGTGACGACACCCATCGGCATCTGGTCACGGGGGATCAATCACGACCGGTTCAATCCCGGCCGCCGCGATCTGACCTGGCGCCGCTCGCTCGGCATTGGCGATGATGAGGTGGCGGTCAGCTTTCTGGGCCGGCTGGTCCTTGAAAAGGGACTGGGCATCTTTGCCGATGTGATTGCGGAGTTGAAGGCGCGCGGCGTGCCGCACAAGGTGCTGGTGATCGGCGAAGGGCCGGCCCGCCACTGGTTTGCCGAACGGGTGCCAGAGGCGGTGTTCACCGGATTTCAGTCGGGCGACGATCTGGGCCGGGCGGTTGCGGGCATGGACGTGTTCTTCATGCCATCGGTCACCGAAACCTTTGGCAATGTGACGACAGAGGCGATGGCGGCGGGCGTCCCCGTCGTCGCCGCGCGGGCAACGGGTGCGGTCGATCTGGTCGAGGAAGGGGTGACCGGATTCCTGGTCCCGCCCACCGATGTGCGCGCCTATGCCGACGCGATCCAGAAACTGGTGGAGGATCCCGCACTGCGCCGCTCGTCGGGTCAGGCCGGGCACCGCGCTGCTCAGCGCTTCATCTGGGACACCGCGAACCAGGCGGTGCTCGACGCCTATCGGGACCTGTTGACCGCCCGCTGAGGCGGGATGGGCAAGCCGCCGAACAGTCCCTATCTGTTGCCCATGGCCGATCTTTTCGCCGACCCGGATCAACCCGCTGCGGACACGCCCGCCCCCGATGCGCCGCTGGCCGACCGGCTGCGGCCCGGAACATTGGGCGATGTGGTGGGTCAGAATCACCTGACCGGGCCGGACGGCGCGATCGGGCGAATGGTGGCGGCGGGCAAACTGTCCAGCATGATCCTGTGGGGGCCGCCGGGCACGGGCAAGACGACCATCGCCCGGCTGCTCGCCGGGGCGGTCGGCCTTCGCTATGCTGCCATCTCGGCGGTGTTCTCGGGCGTCGCCGACTTGAAACGCGTGTTTGCCGAGGCGCGCGACCACGCCCGGACGGGCAAGCGCACGCTGTTGTTCGTGGACGAAATCCACCGGTTCAACCGCGCGCAACAGGATGGTTTCCTGCCCTATGTCGAGGATGGCACCGTCACTTTGGTCGGCGCGACGACCGAAAACCCGTCGTTCGAACTGAACGCGGCACTGCTTTCCCGGGCACAGGTGCTGATCCTGCACCGACTGGATGCCGCCGCACTCGGCCTGTTGCTGGACCGGGCAGAGGCGATCATGGAACGCTCCCTGCCACTGGACGCCGATGCCCGCGCCGCGTTGATCGCCAGCGCCGACGGCGATGGCCGCTTCCTGCTCAATCAGGCGGAGACATTGTTCTCCGTCCACTTCGATGCGCCGCTCGACCCGGCCGGGCTAGGCCAGTTTCTGCAGCGCCGCGTGGCCGTGTATGACAAGGATCGGGAGGGGCATTACAACCTCATCTCCGCGCTGCACAAATCGCTGCGGGGATCGGACCCGCAGGCCGCGCTCTATTATCTCGCCCGGATGCTGACCGCCGGAGAGGAACCGCTCTATGTCCTGCGCCGCCTGACCCGCTTTGCCAGCGAGGATATTGGCCTGGCTGACCCGCAGGCGCTGGTACAGTGCCTGGCGGCCAAGGATGCGTATGACTTTTTGGGCAGCCCGGAGGGCGAACTGGCCATCGTGCAGGCGTGCCTGTATTGCGCCACCGCGCCCAAATCGAACGCCGCCTATGTCGCGCAAAAGGCCGCGTGGCGCAGCGCCAGGGAAACGGGCAGCTTGATGCCCCCGCAAAACATCCTGAACGCCCCGACCCGGCTGATGAAGGACATCGGCTATGGCAAGGGGTATCGCTACGATCACGATGCCGAAGGCGGCTTTTCAGGCGACAATTACTGGCCGGCCGAAATGCAGCCGCAGCGGTTCTACGTCCCCACGGATCGCGGCACGGAAAAGCGCATCGCCGAACGCATGGCCTGGTGGGACGAACGACGCGGCGCACTGCGCGGGGAATGAGCGGGCCGCGCTTCACCCGCTTTGCCGCGATCGACTGGTCCGGGGCAAAGGGGCACCGGCACCGGGGCATCGCCATCGCGTTGGCAGAGGCGGGCGATGCAGCGCCGATACTGATCGATCCGCCCGGCGGCGCATGGTCGCGGACAGAGGTGCTCCGCTGGGTACAGGCGCAGGCGGGCACCGACACGCTGATCGGGTTCGACTTCAGCTTCGCGCCGCCACTGATCGAACGCGGCGCCTATCTGCCGGGGCTGGACGCGCCCGCCACGGCCCGCCCCTTCTGGGCATGGCTGGACCGGCAATGCGATGACGCCGATCTGGGCGCGACCAGTTTCCTGGAACGGCACCGGGGCGCGCATTTCTATTTGGGCGCAGCGGACGGGGCCAAGGCGCGCTTCATGCATTTTCGCCAGTGCGAACAACGCTATCGCCAGAGCGGCGGGGGCAAGCCATCGACCGTCTATGACGCCATCGGCGCGGCTCAGGTTGCAAAGGCAAGCTTTGCCGGGATGCGGCTGCTCCACCATCTGGGCAGCGACATTCCCGTCTGGCCGTTCGATCCGCTGCCCGATTACGGCCCGGCCGTCACCGAAATCTATACCAGCATTGCCGCCCGCGCGGCGGGCCTGCGCAAGGGGCTGTCAAAGCTGCGCCATACCCAAGCCTTGAATGACGCGCTGGCGGCGTTCGGGTCAGGGCACTGGACGGGCGACGACGCGCTCAGCGATCATCAGACGGATGTGCTGATGACGGCGGCGTGGCTGCGTGCGCTAGCCGGCGATCCCGCGCTGTGGCATCCGGAGGGACTGACCCCGCGCATTGCCGCGACCGAAGGCTGGACGCTGGGCGTGGTCTAGCCGCGTCAGCCGTCCAGACTGCCGCCAAGGCTGGCATGGACCAGCCCGCCATCGACCGCGATGGTTTCGCCCACCACATAATCGCCGCCCCGCCCGGCCAGATAGATGGCCGTCGCCGCCATGTCCTCCGCCATGCCGATCCGGCCCGCCGGGATCACCCGCGCCACGGCATCGCCATGATCGCGCGCCGCCTTGTTCATGTCGCTGGCAAAGGCGCCCGGCGCGATTGAGGTGACGTTGATGCCGTCGCGGATCAGCCGCGCGGCCATCCGTTTGGTCAACTGAATCAGCGCCGCCTTCGACGCCTGATAGCTATAGGTTTCCCAGGGGTTGAGCCGGATCCCGTCGATGGAGGTGATGTTGATCACCTTTGCCGGGCGCGCCGCGCTGCCCGACGCCTTCAGCAGCGGATGCAGCGCCTGGGTCAGGAAAAAGGGCGATTTGACATTCAGGTCCATCACCTTGTCCCAACCTTTTTCGGGGAACTGTTCGAACGGCTCGCCCCAGGCGGCACCGGCATTGTTGACCAGAATGTCCAGCGCGCCCTCCCGCTCCGCCAGCATCGCCGCCAGCGTGCGGCAACCCTCGACCGTGGACACGTCACCGGGCAGCGCGATGCAATCCGGTCCCAGCTCCGCCGCCGTCTCCTCGCACGCCTCTGCCTTGCGGGACGACACATAGACGCGCGCGCCCGATGCGACGAACCCGGCTGCGATCATCCGCCCGATGCCGCGCGATCCGCCCGTCACCAGCGCGACCCGGCCATCCAGCCGGAACAGCGACGTCACATCCATGGCCGCATCCTTTCCATACCTGTTTTTCGAAATGCCGGGATAGCTGCCGGATGACGGGATGCCAAGCATCATCGTCGGCGCCATGCCCCCTTGCATCGGCGCGGGTGAGACACAACAAGGCAGGGATGGCCAGTGACTCACCCCTCGACCGGTTCAAGCACGTTTTGGGCGGTGCCTGCCGCGCATTGTCCGACGATGCGGACGTCGAACTGGCCTTTACCCCAGACGCGCCGGCCCAGTCCGGGCGGACGCTGCGCGTGCCCATGCCCTCGCGCACCCTGCCTGCGGATCAGGTGGCCGAGGCGCGCGGCTTTGCCGACAGTTTTTCGCTGCGGCTGAAACTGCACGACACCGGCCTGCACCGGCGCGGCGCGCCCGCCGATCCCGTCGCCCGCGCCGTGTTCGACGCCGCCGAAACCGCCCGGATCGAGGCGCTGGGCGCGCGGGGCTATGCGGGCATTGCCGACAATCTGGATCACGCGCTGATGATGCGGCTGCGCTCCGATCCGATCGCACGCGCGCGCAACCGGGACGAGGTGCCGCTGTCCACCGCCGTCCAGCTGATGATCCGCGAACGCCTGACCGGAAAGGCGCCGCCGGCCAGCCTGTCGGTGCAGATGGCGCTTGTGTCCGACTGGATCGAGGATCGCGCCGGGGCCGATCTGGACGCACTCGCCCTTGCGCTCGACAATCAGCAGGCATTCCAGACGCTGACCACCCGGCTGCTTGAGGATCTCGACCTGATCGAGGGTGAGATCACGCCGGATGACGAGGAAGCCGGCGGGTCCGATGATGAAGGGACGCAGGACGGCGAGGACGATACCGACGACGCCGAACAGGACAGCGAAAGCGGCGCCGACGGCCAGGGCGAGTTCGAGGCGCGCGGCGAACAGGCTCAGGACGACAGCCAGGACGGCGAGACCCAGCAGCAGGAGCAGGACGGGCTCGACGACATGGACGGCGAGCCGGGGGATGAGGGGCAGGACGGCATCCTGCCCGTGCGCCCCAACCGCCCGCTGGCCGACCTGCCCCCGCAATTCGAGTACAAGGCGTTTTCGACCGCGCATGACGAGGTCGTGACCGCGGCCGAACTGTGCGACGAGGAAGAGCTGACCCGGCTGCGCGCCTATCTGGATCAGCAACTGGCGCATCTGCAGGGCGCAGTGACCAAATTGGCCAACCGGTTGCAACGCCGCCTGATGGCGCAACAGGCGCGCAGCTGGGATTTCGATCAGGAGGAAGGGCTGCTCGACGCCGCGCGCCTTGCCCGCGTGATCGTCAATCCGATGCAGTCGCTCAGTTACAAGGTGGAACGGGACACCGATTTCAAGGATACGGTGGTCACCCTGCTGATCGACAATTCGGGGTCGATGCGCGGCCGCCCGATCAGCATTGCCGCGATCAGCGCGGACATCCTGGCCCGCACGCTGGAACGCGTCGGGGTAAAGGTCGAAATCCTGGGCTTCACCACGCGCGCGTGGAAGGGCGGACAAAGCCGTGAGGCATGGCTGGCCGCCGGTCGCCCGCCCCAGCCGGGTCGCCTGAACGATCTGCGCCACATCGTCTACAAACAGGCGGACGAGCCGTGGCGCCGGGCCAAGAAATCGCTCGGCCTGATGATGCGCGAAGGGCTGCTCAAGGAAAATATCGATGGCGAGGCGCTGCTCTGGGCGCATGGCCGGCTGATCGCGCGGGCCGAGGATCGCAAGATCCTGATGGTCATCTCCGATGGCGCGCCCGTCGATGATTCCACCCTGTCGGTGAACAGCGGCTCCTATCTCGACCGGCATCTGCGACAGGTGATCGGGTGGATCGAGGGGCGCTCGCCGGTGGAGCTGGTCGCCATCGGCATCGGCCATGACGTGACCCGCTGGTATGCCCGCGCGGTGACGATCATGGATGCGGATCAGCTGGCGGGCACGATGGTGGAACAGCTGGCCAGCCTGTTCGACAGCGAATGAGCATGGCCGTTGCGCCGCCAGCCGGGGGCTTTGCCGGGCCGGTAAAGCGCAGCGTCACCATTGCCGGGCATGAAACCTCGATCAGTCTGGAACCGGTATTCTGGGCCGCGCTGGAGGCAGAGGCGACCGCCCGTGCCCTGCCGCTGTCCGCGCTGATCGCGGCAATCGATGCGGCCCGGATCGTGGCGGACGATCCCCCCAATCTGGCCAGCGCCATCCGCAGCTGGCTGCTGGTTCAGGCTCAGGGGGCCGGTTCGGTTTCGTAATCGGCGCGGGTAAAGGCGGGCTGCACCGCCGGTTCGCGAACGACGGGGCGCAGGCCGGTCCAGTGCTGCGTCTGCCGCCGGTCGACCAGCGTGCCGTCGGCCACGGCACGGCGATACCGCGCCTCCTCAGCTTCAGCGGTACCGAGTTCCGCCAGTGCGGGCTGGGATGCAAAGCGCGGCGGGCGGGCAATGTCGCGCAGGTCGCTGGCGATCCACGAACCGGCCAATGTGCCCGCAAGGACGGCCACACCGATCACCCCGGCCACCATGCGCACCGTCCGGCCTTTTGTCAGTCGACGCTGCTTCATCGCCATGAAGCGCAGCATCGCGCCGATGGTTGCATCAGGTCAACAGTTTCGGGCCGTCCCGTTCCAGCTTGTCGCGGATGCGGCCGGCCGCCAGCGCCAGCATCGGCGGCAGGTCGAGCCTCAGATGGACATGATCGTCGGCAACATCGACAATCGCCTCGACCCGCTGGCCCAGTGCGATGACGGCAAAGGCCAGCCGGTCGCCATCCCATTGCGGATCGTGGATGCTGCCGCCGGGGATCCATTCGGCCAGCTTGTTGATCCCCTTGCCAATCCGCTCGCGTGCACCCGTGCGGCCCAGCTGGTGCGGCAGATCGACCTCGATCGGCGCGCTCATCGGGCGAACAACATCGAATCGTCGGCAAATGCCTTGAACTCAAGCGCATTGCCGCTGGGGTCGCGGAAAAACATCGTCGCCTGCTCTCCCGGCTGGCCGCGGAACCGGACATGGGGTTCGATACCGAAGGGGACGCCAGCCGCGCGCACCCGATCCGCCAGCCCCTCCCATTGCGGCATGGTAAGGACCACGCCGAAATGCGGCACCGGGACGTCATGGCCGTCCACCGGATTGCTCGCCTCTGCCGGGCGGGCCGTTTCACTGACATGGACGACCAGCTGATGGCCGAACAGGTCGAAATCGATCCAGTGCGCATCGGACCGCCCCTCCGGACAGCCGAGCAGGTCGCGGTAAAAGCTGCGTGCGGCGGCCAGATCATGGACGGGAATGGCGAGATGAAAGGGGCGAAGGCCGGTCATGCACCATCCCTAGCAAAGCCGGGCAGGCTGGGCGAGGGCCAAGCAAGCCCCTCCCCTGCCGCGCACCGATCGGCTACAGCGCGCGCATGACGCTGCCCCCTCGCCTTGCGCCGTGGATCGCCCTTGCGGCGGGCCTTGCCTCTCCCGTCGGTTTCGCGCCGCTGGACCTTTGGCCGGTGCTGCTGGTCGCGCTGGCGGTGTGGCTGTGGACGCTGCACGATGCGACGACGCTGAAGGCCGCGCTGTGGCGGTCCTGGCTGTTCGGCGTCGGGCATTTCACTATCGGCAACAACTGGATTCAACACGCCTTCGATTATCAAGACAAGATGCCGCCGGTCCTCGGCTATTTCGCAGTCGTGGCGCTGGCGCTGTATCTGGCGGTCTATCCGATGCTGGCCGGGGGCCTTGCCTGGCGGTTCGGGCGGACGGGGGATCGGCCGGGCGCGGCGTTCGTGCTGATGACGGCGGCGGCGTGGATCGTCACCGAATGGCTGCGGGCCAGCCTGTTCACCGGCTATAGCTGGAACCCGCTATCGGTGGCGTGGCTGCCGGTGGGCGGCGTGGCACAGCTGGCGGCATGGACGGGCACCTATGCGCTGTCCGGGCTGACCATGCTGGTAGCGGGCGCGCTGCTGCTGCTCGTGCAGCGTCGATGGCGCTTTGCCCTTGCCGTGATCGGTCCCGTTGCCGCAGCCGCGCTGCTGCTGTTGCCGGTTGAGCTGACCCGGCCAGTGAACGCGACGCCGCCGCCCCGCGTCCGCGTGCTTCAGCCCAATATCGGCCAGGAATCGGTGCGCGATCCCGGCTATGAGGAGCGCATCTTCCGCACCCTGCTCGACATGACCCCGGCCAAGCATCCCGAACCGACGCTGGTGGTGTGGCCGGAAGGGTCGGTGGAATATTATCTGGAGGATGATTATCCGCCCGGCTGGTATTTCGACATGCCGGCCAGCGTCGCCCGCCGCCGGATCGCCGCCCGCCTTCGGCCACAGGACCGGGCGCTGGTCGGCGGCAACGCCCTGTTGTTCGGCGATGATCCGATCATCGATGCGGCAACTAATTCGGTGTTCCTGATCCGCCCCGATGGCCAGATCGGCCCGCGGTACGACAAGGCGCATCTGGTCCCCTATGGCGAATATCTGCCGATGCGCTCGATCCTGCAGCCGCTGGGCCTGTCGCGGCTGGTGATGGGCGACATCGATTTCCGCCCCGGATCCGGCCCGGCGAACATCCCCGTGCCCGGCTTTGGCCTGGTCGGCGTTCAGATCTGTTACGAGATCATCTTTTCGGGTCAGACCGTCGATCCGCGCCAGCGGCCGCGCATGATCGTCAATCCCTCGCTCGACGGCTGGTTCGGTGCATGGGGCCCACCCCAGCATCTGGCCCAGGCGCGACTGCGCGCGATCGAGGAAGGGTTGCCGGTGCTGCGGTCCACCCCCAACGGCATTTCGGCGGTGATAGACGCACACGGCCGCCTGATCGGCACGGTGCCGCACGGGCAACGGGGCGTGATCGACGTGCCCTTGCCCGATGCGCTGCCGCCGACCCTTTTTGCCCGGCTGGGCAACTGGCTGGCCCTAGTCTGCACGGTGCTTCTGGCAGCCGCCGCCCTTGCCGCGCGCCGCTTCGCTCGCTAGAGGCGCATATAAGGAAAGCTTTATATGGGCATGGCAACGGCCCGGCTTTTCCGCGACATTCATCCCGACCAGAGGATTACCATGCGTTCCAGCTATCTTTTCACGTCCGAATCGGTGTCCGAAGGCCATCCCGACAAGGTGTCCGACCAGATTTCCGACGCCATTGTCGACCTGTTCCTGTCCAAGGATCCCGAAGCGCGCATCGCCTGCGAAACGCTGACCACGACCCAGCTGGTCGTGCTGGCGGGCGAAATCCGCTGCAAGGGCGTCTATGAAAACGGCGAATGGGCGCCGGGCGCACAGGAAGAGATCGAGGCGACCGTCCGCAACACCGTCCGCCAGATCGGGTATGAGCAGGACGGCTTTCACTGGCAGACGCTCCGGTTCGAAAACAACCTGCACGGCCAGTCGGCACACATCGCACAGGGCGTCGATGCCAGCGGCAACAAGGACGAGGGCGCGGGCGATCAGGGGATCATGTTCGGCTATGCCGCCGACGATACGCCCGACCTGATGCCGGCCACGCTATATTACAGCCACAAGATCCTGGAGCAGATGGCGGCCGACCGTCATTCGAAAAAGGCCCCGTTCCTGGAACCGGACGCCAAGAGCCAGGTGACGCTGCGGTACGAGGGCAGCAAGCCCGTCGCCTGCACCGCGATCGTCGTGTCCACCCAGCACGCGCCGGGTTACGATACGGGCGACAAGGAAGCCGAACTGCACGCCTATGTGAAATCGGTGGTCGCGGACGTGATCCCCGCCGAACTGCTGAGCGACCAGACCGTCTATCACATCAACCCGACCGGCAGCTTCGAAATCGGCGGCCCGGACGGTGACGCCGGCCTGACCGGGCGCAAGATCATCGTCGACACCTATGGCGGCGCTTCGCCCCATGGCGGCGGCGCGTTCAGCGGCAAGGATCCGACCAAGGTCGACCGGTCGGCGGCGTACATCACCCGCTATCTGGCGAAGAATGTCGTCGCCGCGGGCCTTGCCCAGCGGTGCACGATCCAGATCGCCTATGCCATCGGCGTGTCCAAGCCGCTGTCGCTCTATGTCGACACGCATGGCACCGGCACGGTCGGCGACGATGCGATCGAAGCGGCGATTCAGTCGATCGAGAAGCTGGGCGGCCTGACCCCGCGCGGCATCCGCACGCATCTTGGCCTCAACAAGCCGATCTACAAGAAGACCGCGGCCTATGGCCATTTCGGCCGCACGCCGGAAGGCGACTTCTTCCCGTGGGAGCGGCTGGACCTGGTCGATGATCTGAAGGCCGCACTGGCCTGAACCCCTCAGGGGGCAACGAACCAAGGAAAGGGCGGCGCTTCCCCGGGGAGGCGCCGCCTTTTTCATTGGCGCGCACCGGATCGCCGGAAGAATCCGGTTGCCGTGTACCGGCCTTGTCGCCACCCTTCCCGCTACAACGTCGGGCGGGGCGCAGCATGATGATTCGATTGGCGTTTTCGCTGTTGCTGCTGACGGCGCCCCTTCCCTTGCCGCGCAACAGGCACGCGAGCTGAAGGTAAAGCCGGGCAATCCCTATCGCCACAAACCCAGCGGGATCGAGATACCGGGGACCGTTCTGGGTGCGCGAATGCAAAGCGCGCTGGACCTGACGCAGACGCAAAGCGACGTGTCATTCAAATATGAGTCAGAGGATAGGTCGGACCTTTATTCCATCTATGTCTACCGGCTGGCGGGTGCGTCCATCCCGGTCTGGTTCGACCGCGCGCGCTGGTCGATCGAACATCGGCCGGAAGTCTATGGAAAGCCCGTGCTGACCGGCGATCCGCTGACCTTTCAGGGCAGCGGGCCGGGCGACAAGGCGGGGCTGGTCGCCGCCTATCGGACCGAAAAGCAGTATCGTGCCACCGCGGTCGCCATGACCGGCATCGAAGGATGGATCATCAAGGTCCGCTATTCCAGCGAGACGGCGACGCCGGAACAAGCCCGCGAGCGCGCGATTCAGGCGATCCAGTCACTGCGCTGGCCCAAGCTGGGGAAGAAGGACACGCCGCCGGCGGTGCTGACGCCGGTACAGGACTGCCCATCGGCAATCGCCACCGCCGCATCGACCCGGACGGTCAAGGACGACGGCGCATCGGCGATCCTGGGTGCGTTCATGTCGGTGGCGGCGGCGGACATCAAGGGCAAGGCGGCGAAGGAACCGGCACAGCCCGTCACTTGGTGCCGCGACCCGAAGCTGGGCGACGATGGCGTGTACCGCGCGAATGCGGCGACCGACGGCTATTTCCTGGCATCATCCGACAGCGGGCGCGGCTTCAGCGTCAACCCGCAGATGAAGCTGGAGGATGGCGTGCCGGACGGATGGGTGGTGCGCTTCGTCGATCTGGAAAACACCTATGTGCTGCCGACACAGGATGCGCTCCCCTCCCCCGACCGGGCGCTTGCGGTGGTGAGCGAGGAAAAGCCGATCAGTTCGGTGAGTACCGTCGGCAAGCACCGGAACGTCAATATCAGCACGGGCGTACTGGGCGGCGATTGACGCCGATTGCCCGCCATTCCCCCCTTTCGCTTTGCAGTAAAGCCCGTAAGCTGGGCCGACCAACAAAAGCGACGGGGGGAACCATGGTGCTCGACAGGCGCAGCCTGATCATGGGCGGCGGGGTTGCCGCCATCGGACTTGGCACGGCTCCGCGCGCCGCCACGGCGCAGGGCATGACCTTTGCCCCGACCCCGCCGATCGTCCCCGTCATGGCCCGGCGCGACCGGATGTTCCGCGTCACCGTGTGCCTGCGCCCCTTCCTGGCCACCGGGCCGCGCATCGAGCTGGAGCGGGTGGGCGGCAAGCGGGTCGTGCATCATTACGGCCATGGCGGCAGCGGCTGGTCGCTGTCCTGGGGATCGGCGCAGATCGCGGTCCCGCTGGCGCTGGCAGAGGGGAAACGCATCGCGGTGATCGGCGCGGGCTGTATCGGCCTGACCAGCGCGATCACGGCGCAGCGCATGGGCGCGGATGTGACAATCTATACCAGGGATCGCTTTCCCGACACGCGATCTTCCTGGGCGACGGGCGCATGGACGCCATCCTCGCGCATCGCCCATGTCGATGCCGCCGGCCCCGATTTCGCGGCGACATGGGAACGGATGGCGCGGGCCAGCTTTGCCATGCACCAAAGCTATCTGGGCATGGCGGGCGATCCGGTGGAATGGACCGACCGTTATCTGTTGTCGGATACGCCCGCCGAACCGCGGGCGGCGCGGCTGGCGGCGCTGGAGGCGGCACATCCGGGACGAGCGCATTTCGCGGAACTGGACCCGATGGTCGCCGACATGGTGCCCAAAAGCCAGCCGCTGGACCCGGCACAGCACCCCTTCCCCACCGCCTATGCCCGGCGGACATCGACGATGACCTATAATGTCGCGGCCTATTGCCGGCAGCTGGAGGCGGAGTTTCTGGCCGCCGGGGGGCGCTTTGTGCACGACACATTCGCCTCCGTCCGCGACCTTCGCCGGATTGCCGAACCGGTGGTGATGAACTGCACCGGCTATGCGGCAAAGGCGCTGTTCGGGGACGAGCGGCTGGTGCCGGTGCGCGGCCAGATCGCCTGGCTGCTGCCCCAGCCGGGCGTCACCTATGGCATTTACTACCGCAAGCTGTCGGTGCTGGCGCGGCGCGACGGCATCGTCGTGCAGCCGCTGGGCGATGATGATTATTTCGGGTTCGGCGACGACAGCGAGGTGCCGGACATGGCGGCCGCCTATGCCGGGATCGACGAGGCAGCGGCCTTGTTTGCGGGCAAGCCGGCGGCCTGACGCCGCGCGCGGCTTGCCCCGGCGGCCGGTTGTCGCCAAAGCGCACGGCCATGAACGATCCGACGACCATCCGCCGCCTGTATGGCCGACGCCAGGGGCACAAGCTGCGTCAGGGCCAGTCCGCGCTGGTCGAGGAATTGCTGCCACAGGTCAGCGTACCCGACAGCGGGCCGGTGACGGCAGAAACGCTGTTCGGCGATGACCGCCCGCTGGAGGTGGAAATCGGGTTCGGCGCGGGCGAGCATCTGGCCGGACAGGCGGCGATGCGGCCCGACCATGGCTTTATCGGGTGCGAACCGTTCCTGAACGGTGTCGTCGGCGCGCTGGGCCATATCCGCGATGGCGGGCTGACCAATGTGCGGCTGCACATGGGCGATGCGCTGGAAGTGATCGAGCGGCTGCCCGATGCCAGCCTGACCCGCGTCTATCTGCTCCACCCCGATCCGTGGCGAAAGGCGCGCCATGCCAAACGGCGCATGGTCAATCACGGCCCGCTCGACCTGATCGCCGCCAAGCTGAAACCGGGCGCGGAATTCCGGCTGGGCACCGACGATCCCACCTATTGCCGCTGGTCGATGATGGTGATGAACCAACGCCGCGATTTCGAATGGCTGGCCACCAGCGCCACCGATTTCCTGACACGGCCCGATGACTGGCCCGAAACCCGCTATGAGCGAAAGGCCCGGCGGCAGGGGCACGAGGTCTGGTATTTCCGCTACCGGCGCGTCTGACGCCGGATCGCTGATACGGTAAGGCACGGCGCGGGGATCGCGCCGGTTCCGCCCGTCCGCTGACCGGGCGCGGCGTCGTGCTGCGCGCCCCCCTTTCCCGGAACAGCGATTTCAGGCGGCGTTGACGCGGACCCCGTTTGGAACATAAGTAGAACATATGTCCGAATCGCTTCGCCTTGTCCGGCGCAGGATCGCCAGGATCGAACGGCGGGGGCCGCTGGTCGATGCGCGGCCGGCCGACCGCTCGCCGACCGGGCATCCGGCGATCGACCGCGCGCTGGGCGGTGGGTTGATGCGCGGCCGGTTGCACGAGGTGCTGGCGACATCGGCGGATGCGGGCAGCGGATCGGGATTTGCGGCGCTGTGCGCTCAGCTGATCGGGGGGGAGATGTTGTGGCTGGTCGAGGAACCGGCCTGGCGGATGGCGGGGGCGCTGTGCCCGTCCGGGCTGGCCGCGATCGGCATGGACCCGGCGCGGTTGATCGTCGGCGTGCTGCCCGATGCGGCGGCGGTGCTGCGGGCGGCGGTGGATGGCCTTCGCTGTCCGGCACTGGGCGCGGTGGCGATCGAACTGGCGGGCGATCCCCGCGCCCTCGACCTGACGGCCAGCCGGCGATTGGCGCTGGCGGCCGAATCGCACGGGGTCACCGCGATCCTGTTGCGGCTGGACGGCGCGGCATCGCCCAATGCGGCGCAGACACGGTGGCGGGTATCGGCGGCCCCGTCCGTCCCGCTGGCCGCCAATGCCCCCGGCCATCCGGCCTGGGATATCGAATTGATGCGCCAGCGCGGCCGACCGGATGGCGGCCACTGGCGCGTGGAGTGGAACCGTGAACAGGGACGATTATGCGATTGGCGGAACGGGGATGCAGCGGCGCTTCCTGGCGCTGTGGTTCCCGTTCCTGCCGACCGACCGGCTGCTGCGCGATCGCCCCTTCGCCAGGCGGGATGACGGCCCGCTGGTCCTGATCGACCAGCAGCGCGGCGCCATGCGGCTGACCGCGTGCGATGCCGATGCGCTGTCGCATGGCCTTGCCCCCGGCATGACGCTGGCCGATGCACAGGCGCGGGTGCCGGCGCTGATCACGGTGGTCGCCGATCCGGCGGCCGACCGGCAATGGCTGGAACGGATCGCCGATGCGTGCGACCGGTTCACGCCGCTGGTCGAGGCGGAGCCGCCAGACGCCCTGGTGCTCGACATGACCGGATGCCTGCACCGCCATGATGGCGAGGCGGGGCTGATCGCGGATGTATCGGCAGCGATGCGGCGCTGGGCCAGCGGTATCCGGCTGGCGATGGCGGCAACGCCAGAGGGGGCAAGGGCGCTCGCCAGGTTCCAGTCCGCGCCCGCGCGCGATGAGGCAGCGGCGCTGCGCCGGTTGCCGGTCAGTGCGCTGGAACTGGACAGCGAAAGCGAACATGGCCTGCGCCGGGCGGGGCTGAAGACCATCGGCGATCTGGCCGATCAGCCGCCGGCGCCGCTTGCCGCGCGGTTCGGGACAGAGGCTATCGATCGGCTGAACCGGGTGCTGGGGCGCAGCGACAGCCGCATCACCCCGCGCCGCGCGCTGCCTGCGCTGATGCTTGAGCGCCGCTTTGCCGAACCGATTGCGACGGCCGACACTGCCATGGCGGTGATCGGCGAACTGGCGGTCGAGGCGTCGGCCGCGCTTGAGGAACGCCGCCGGGGCGGACGCCGCTTTGTCGCGCGCCTGTATCGCAGCGATGGCCATGTCATCGACCTTTCCGTCGAAAGCGGCCTTCCCCTGCGCGATCCGGCGCGGATTCAGCGATTGTTCGAAGAACGGGTGGGAGCGCTGGCCGATCCCATCGACCCCGGTTTCGGGTTCGACATGATCCGGCTGGCCGTGCCGCAGGACGAGCCGCTGGCTGCCGCTCAACTGGCACTGGAGGGGGGCGAGACGCGGGAAGAGGCGGTGGCCGCGCTGATCGACCGGCTCAGCACCCGCGTCGGTCGCCAGCGGGTGCGCCGGTTCGTCACGCGCGACAG